>CALCJP010000193.1 GCA_937967625.1 uncultured Saprospiraceae bacterium | reverse complement strand
TATGTGGCTGATGCGGTGAATCTCGGTAAAAAAAGAGGATTCCCTCCTATTGAAATTAGTGACGCAAATGATAATCTGATAATTCAAATTTATAAACAAATAGAGCTACTGGGGAAAGGAAGTAACGCTGCTGCTTTTTTTAAGATAAAGGAATTGTTGTATGAAAATCAGGAGTCGCTGAGAGGTGATATGAAATTAGAGATACTGGTTTTCTTGATTAATTATGCCTCCAAGGTTGAGTATTCCGACAAATCCTTTGGAGAAATCATTTTTGAACTTTATGAATGGGGGGCAAAAAACAAAGTATTGATGAACGAAGGAGTGCTTCCTCCTACCCGATACATGAACATTGCATCAGTGGCAATAAGATTAGGAAAGTATGAGTGGCTCAATGAATTTCGAAAGCAGTATGAGGTGTGCTTAGTTTCAGAGGAGCGAGAAGATGTAATAAGCTACTTGGAGGGATACATTAACTTTCACAAAAAGGAGTTTGCTAAAGTTGTTGAGCAATTTCGTGATTATAAATTCAACAGTAATTTGCGAGAATATTTCGCAAGGTGGTTAGAAATCAGAGCTCGATACGAAGTTTTTGAAAGCACTCAAAAAGGGGATGAAGAGTTGATAAATAAAATTAATGCATTTGAGAGTTTGATTTATAGACAATCAAGTTCTTTTAAATATTTTAAGAACCCAAATATTCTATTTGTAAAAATCCTAAAGGGTTTGATAAAGCGAGAACTAAGAGGAACATTTACCATAAAAGAAACTGACAGGTTGATAAACAAACTTGTTGAATCAGATGTGATAGCAAGTAAGCCTTGGTTGGAAAAAAAGGTGCTTAAAATTGAATAGCTGTAAGAGTCCTCATTTTTGAGAACTCTTACAGCCAAGGACTTATTCAATAAATTCTAATACTTGATTTGCCGCTATCGAATATCCCGAGGGGAGTCCATTAGGTGAAGAAATTGCCAAAACAATTTCTTCAATAATGATTTCGAAACTCGACACGGTTACAGCGATCGTTTTCGTTTGACCATTGCTGTTTTCAAGTTGGATAGTTTGATTTTTAGCAATACTCAATTCCGAAACATCAGTGTCGAAATTTGAAAGAGCAAGAACAATTTCTTCAATAATGATCTCATACGAATCTACAGTACATGATACCGCAACGGTAGTACTCCGATTATCGACAGATTGGATGATTTCAGAAGACTGAAGAATAGATGATTCAGGATTGCAAGCAGTGAATACTAACGCTACCGCAAGCAGAAAAAAAGAAATTTTGATTCTCATGTTAGTCATGATTTAAAGGGTTAAAAAAACAAGGGGTAATACAATCCCATAGCGAACTGAGGGCAGCTCACTGATCGGACTATTTTTTTAGCCATCAATTTGAACGGCAACAGCAGATCTGCTTACCGAATTGATGATTGTCGAAATCCAAACTTGAATCCTGATTTATCTAAAGACTTGAATTTTGGTTTTTTTGAGGTCTTAAGAAAAAAGAAGACTCTTGGAGTTCGGGGTTAATTTTTCTTTTTTTGGTTTTATCGCTTGTTGCACGAAAACTAAAAACGTGACGAGATGGTTCCTTGGCAGGAGTTGATTCATCAAATTTATGATAATCTTAATATTTAGGCTTTGCAGATTGATACGTTGTAGGGGTGGGTATATGAGTGGTTGGGTAGGATGAATCAAATGGGCAGCGGACTTAAGGGAAGATTGCGCTCATTTCCCCGAAAGGGGAAATAATCAGCACAAAAAAAAAGAGGCCTCGCGATGATATGTAATTTAGTCTCGCTTTCGCGCAATGCTCGACGCTATTTCCAAACCGTCCTTTTCATCTGGCAACTCACCTGCTGAGGCGCTTTTTGATTGCCTCCAAAATAGAAGTTGATGTAGCCATTAGTCTTGCGAGAGTGGATGAATGGCATTTCGTGAGTAGTTTCAAAATCAAGCTTTTGTAGTTTCCATTTATATTTTTTGACCTTTCGGTCAATGCTCAACTCCACAGAAAAAGACTCTAACCGCTGCACCTCCATCATGGGTGGAAACATATCTCTGCTTCCGTCAATGTGGTAATAAGGCGCTAATTCGATCAAGCAAGTCTCTTGATTATAGCGCCAGCCGATCATGGCGGTTTCGTCGCGCGTGTTGAGGAGATTGTAAAAAACGCCGCAGAGTTTGTTCCAGTCTTTTTGGTCGATGTTGGTTTTTCCATTTTTAGCGATGAGGTAGTCGGCGTTATTGGCAAAGATGACATCCCATCTTACTTTTTCGACCTTTCGGTCAAATGACAAAACGCGCGGGAAGGAAAAATGCCTCCCTTTTTTGACAGTGTAGGTCTTAAATGTTGGTTCGCTTTTTTCATTTGTAATGAAAAAGAATGCTAAAAAAAGCACCCCACAAAAAATGAGTTTAGACCGCATGCCCATCTTGACGCAAAAATGGGTTGATGTTTCGCTATTTTTGCGATTAAATTTACGAGCGAATGAAGAATTCCAAAATAGAGGCCATGCGCCAAAAGTATGGCAACCACCCCCTTTCCCCGAAAGGGGCCGATAAAAGCCCTTTCGGGCAATTTGAATCGTGGTTCAAAATCGCCTCCGAGGCTAATATCTTAGAACCCAACGCAATGCTACTTTCAACGGTCAGTAAAGAAGGAGCGCCATCAGCACGAGTCGTTTTGCTCAAGGCTTATGATAAAAGGGGATTCGTGTTTTACACCAATTACGAAAGTAGAAAAGGCGAGCAAATGGCCGCTAATCCCAATGTCGCATTGACATTCTTTTGGGATGTATTGCACCGGCAGGTAAGAATAGAAGGAACGGTATCAAAAATTTCGGCGAAAGCCTCGACTCAATATTTTCAAAAACGACCGAAGGGGAGTCAGATAGGAGCTTGGGCATCGCCGCAAAGCCAAATGATAGATTCAAGAGCAATCTTAGAAGAAAAGAAAGCGGCGCTGGAAACTGAATATGAAAACGATTCAATATTGCCACGACCACCGCATTGGGGCGGCTACATTGTCAAGCCTCAACGTGTTGAGTTTTGGCAGGGTAGGGATAATCGCCTCCACGACCGCGTGGTTTATGAAAAACAAAAAAACGGTCGCTGGAAAATATTTAGGATTGCGCCGTAGCTGCTGCTACTGTTTCTTTTGTAATCACTCCCATCGTCAATAATGCTTTTTCAGAGGCAGTTTGCTCAGCGCTCTTTTTGTTGAAGTCGTCGGCAGTTGCCAATTTTTTACCATTGACCATGACGGCTACTTTGAAGCGGTCGCGCTTCTCATACTTGTAGCGAGCGATGAGTTTATAGGAGACATTTTGTCCATTCTTTTGGCACCACTCTAAGAGTTGAGACTTGTAGTTGTCGTCCACGCTTTCGAGTTCGTGGATGTCTAAGTAGTTCATCAATACTTTTCTGATCAAGTAGCGCTTTGTGCCATGATAGCCCAACTCTAAATAGACCGCTCCAACAAGTGCTTCGACTGCGTTGCCTAACATGGAGCGACTCAATCGAGTCGTGTTTTGAGCAGAAAGAATCAGGTCAAGCCCCATTTTCTCACCGATGGAATTAAGTGATTTTCGCTTGACGATTTTGGAGCGCATCTTGGTCAGAAAGCCTTCGTCTGCGTGTGGGTATTTTTTGAAAAGATATTCGGCAACGATAGTGCCGAGGATGGCGTCGCCTAAGTATTCGAGGCGCTCATTGTTTTGAGAGCCACCATTGCTGTTGCTATCGCTTGAGTTGGAGCGATGAGAAAATGCCAACTGGAAAATAGATAAATTGGCAGGCGTAAAGCCCATCAATTCATGGAGTTTTCTGGTAAATTCTTTTTCCGGCGAAAGGTAGTAGTTGTAGAGTCTGCGTACGGTTTTTAACATATTTAGAAATAAGGCCAAGTTCCGCCACAGTCGCCTGTTGCGAAATCCAGAAAGTTTGCCTGCAATTCTAAAAAAGTAGAGGGGGATTTTTCTCGTCAGTCTATTTTTCCGAAAGGAATATTAAGGTTCAAATTCGTCTATATGAATTTGAACTTTAATGTAAAGGGTTTTCGAAAAGATCAACTGATAATAAAAATCATCCTTTCCATTTTTTTAGGATAACAGAAGAATTATGCCCACCAAATCCAAACGTGTTACTAACTACTGCATTCACTTCTCTCTCTTGCGCCTCGTTAAATGTCAGATTCAGTTTACTATCAATCGCCGGATCATCTGTAAAGTGATTGATAGTGGGCGGAATAAAATTATGATTTAATGCCAAAACACTCGCGATAGCTTCTACTGCTCCTGCAGCTCCCAACAGGTGCCCGGTCATCGACTTTGTACTGCTTATGTTTAATTGATAAGCATGGTCACCGAACACTTGCTGAATTGCTTTAATTTCAGCGATGTCGCCGAGTGGGGTTGACGTGCCGTGGACGTTAACGTAATCAATCTCTTCGAGATTCATTTTAGCGTCTTTAATTGCTTCCAGTAATACATTTTTTGCGCCAAGTCCATCTGGATGTGGAGCTGTAATATGGTGCGCGTCTGCGGTGGCACCGCAACCTGCTACTTCAGCATATATTTTTGCGCCTCTTTTCAAGGCATGATCCAGTTCTTCTAATATCATGATTCCTGCTCCTTCTCCCTGCACAAATCCATCTCTCTCAAGGTCAAATGGGCGAGAAGCAGTTTTTGGGTCATCGTTTCGTGTCGATAGGGCTTTCATGGCATTAAACCCGCCGATGCCTGTTGCCGTAATGGTTGCTTCCGAACCTCCCGTGACGATTGCGTCTGAACGTCCGATTCTGATATTGTCAAAAGCAGCCATGATGGCGTGGGTCGAAGTCGCACAAGCAGAAACCGTAGCATAATTGACGCCTCTATATCCATACTTCATCGAAATCATGCCCGCTGCGATGTCGGAGATCATCTTTGGAATCATGAATGGATTAAAGCGTGGTGTTCCATCGCCGAGCGCGTAATCCATCACGTCTTTCTCAAGAGTGGCTAACCCACCTATACCAGAGCCAACAATCACTCCAACTCTATCCAAATTCGCGTTTTCGGCAGAAAGTCCTGAGTCTGCAACTGCTTGATCTGCAGCGACTTGTGCAAAAATCGAATAGAGATCGCTGCGGCGTACCTCACGTCGGTGCATGAAGTCTTCAGGGTTGAATCCCTTTACCTCACAAGCAAATTTGGTTTTGAAATTGGTAGCGTCAAAACGCGTAATCATATCTGCACCACTTACGCCATTTTGCAATCCTTCCAAATAGGCGTTGATGTCATTGCCTAAAGGTGTAAGTGCTCCCATACCGGTTACGACGACTCTTCTCATAAAATCTTCTTTGGCGTTTGTTTGTTTCTTTTTGAGATTTCGCGAAAGCGAAATTTTATTTCCGTAAAGGTCGGAAAAATCTTAATAACAGTTCAAAAAGGATTCAATGGTTTGCGTGATGTAGCAAAAAAAGTGGACGAAAGGAAAGTGTCCGTAGTTTTCTCAAAGGAAAGAAAAGCCACAAGTCGGTTGAGACTTGTGGCTTTTGTGCATTTTCATGCAAATGAATTATTTAGCTGGCGTTGGCAGTAACGTAGTCAACTGCTGCACCAACAGTAAGAATTTTTTCAGCGTCCTCGTCCGGAATGGACATGTTGAACTCTTTTTCAAATTCCATAATCAATTCTACAGTATCAAGAGAATCAGCGCCAAGATCATTGGTGAAACTTGCTTCAGTTGTCACCTCGTCTTCGCTCACTCCTAATTTGTCAACAATGATACTGGTTACTTTTGCTTTAATGTCAGACATAATGAATAAAGGATTCGTTATTAAAAAACTTTCAAAAATTTCCCCTTTCGGGAAATATTGAGCTGCAAAGAAAAATAGAACCGAGAGCTTTACCAAAGGTTTTACTGTAAATTTAATTGTTGGTTGGTAAATAGTGCCTTCGGGCGGTTTCTTAAACAACTCCTATTATTTAACGATTTGAAGTTGTTTTGGTAACAGAAGGGGATGGTTTGATGGTTTTATGGCTTGATGGTTTCATGGTTTTTTGCTGCCTTTCGGCAAATGCAATATCAAACCTCCTATCAAGTTTTGCGTCTTGTAGCGAAGCGATCTTGTCTCTTGATTCTAAAGTCTCTCCCCACCCTCAAATGGCACAAATATTGAATTTTTGTGATATGGCGAAACAAAGCATATCTTTGGAGCGTTTGAAAACAGTCTGTTTAGGGCGCGATTGCCCTCGAAAATTTATTTAAGTACAATTCCAATTTGACGAAAGTCAATCAATACAAATTCCAATCACGATGGCAGAAACCTTTGTTAAAGAAAACAATGTGGCGGCAGTTGATAAGTTGGCGCAGTCGTATAAAGACCTCAAAAACGAAATCGCAAAAGTTATCATTGGTCAAGATGAAGTGGTGAAAGCCGTTATTCTTTCCCTTTTTAGTAATGGTCATAGTTTGCTGGTGGGGGTGCCTGGTTTGGCAAAAACCCTTTTGGTGAGTACCATTTCGGAAGTGTTAGATCTTGATTTTAAAAGAATTCAGTTTACGCCCGATTTGATGCCTTCTGACATCACGGGAGCGGAGATACTCGATGAGTCTCGTCAATTCAAGTTCAATAAAGGACCTTTGTTTTCCAATATCGTTTTGGCGGATGAGATTAACCGTACGCCTCCTAAGACGCAGGCAGCACTGCTGGAAGCGATGCAAGAGCGCTCGGTTACGGTTTCGGGTGTGAGACACATTTTGCCGAAGCCATTTTTTGTATTGGCGACGCAAAACCCGATTGAGCAAGAAGGAACGTATCCGTTGCCAGAGGCGCAGTTAGACCGTTTTATGTTTAATATTCCTTTGGATTATCCTTCTTATGATGAAGAAATCAGTGTTGTGAAAGCTACGACGGCTGTTCAAAATCATGATTTAAAGCATGTTTTGACTTCAGATGATATTTTGGCTTACCAGCAGTTGATTAAGAAAATTCCAATCGCTGACAATGTCTTGGAATATGCAGTTGGTTTAGCGACCAAAACGCGTCCGAACACTGACCGCGCCACGCAAATGGTCAATGACTACATCTCTTGGGGTGCGGGTCCGCGTGCTTCTCAATATTTAGTGATTGGTGCAAAAACTCACGCAGCTATCAATGGCAAATACAGCCCAGACATCGAAGATGTACAAGCAATTGCAAAATATGTATTGCGTCACCGTATCGTTCGTAACTATAAAGCGGAAGCGGAAGGAATTACGGAAGAGGGTGTGATTGAGTCGTTGTTTTAGGCGTAACGCGGAATGGCATTCCGCGAAAGCGTTTAGGTTAAAAAAGGAAATCTCGGTTCGGGGTTTCCTTTTTTTGTTTTTTGGAGATATGGAAGTTGTATT
>CALCJP010000192.1 GCA_937967625.1 uncultured Saprospiraceae bacterium | reverse complement strand
CAATCTGAATTTGGCGTTTTGGATAATTTGCTGCTGAGTTTTAAAGCATACATCACTCGCAAAAAAGGATTAGGGTATCACAAAACGAACTATCTTAACTTTATTAAATACACCAAGAAGTTGATGACTGTCAATTTTTATGACAAGGAAGCACTGGAGAAATTTAGTGCACAAATTAAAAATGAACAATACCTCGTGGAGCGACAATGGCTACTCGACCGTATAGATAAGCTAAAATAAAAAAGAGCCATTCACACAGGCAAATGGCTCTCTACTTACAATAATTGTTCTCTATACTGTTTCATGTATTGGATAATCTGTTTTTATCGAAGTCCTCTATCACCTGCATCAACTCCTCAATTCGAATGAACTCCGGGTGCGCATCAAATAAATAATATCTGCTCGCAAAGTCTTCTTCTAACGCTTCCAGCAAGTAATATTTCGCTTCACTGATTTTGCCAAGAGCAGCTTTGTAGGCGACTTCATAATACTTCAACTTAATGCTTGAGTCAAAGTAAAATTGAGCTTCCATGATGGCTTCAAGCGCTTCGCTTTGCTGTCCGATTCCGTAAAGAAATTCGGCGAGTGTTTCCCAATTGTATAGGAAATCAGGTGCGACCTCGGTAGCAAGGCGATACATCTTTTTCGCTTTCGTATATTTTCCATCAAAGATGTAAGCTTCTGCCAATCCTCGGCAGACATCATCTCTAAACGGGTTCATTTTTAAGGCTTCTTTATAGTGACGGATGGCATATTTTAAGCGCCCTTCTTTCTTACAGCACTCTGCAAATTTGAAGAAAATGTCTTCGCCTTCTTCTCCCTGTTCGTTTGCCATCGTCAAAAACTTGCGAGCAGTCGGCACTTTCTCTAATTCAAGATAACACTCCGCCATATCCAACATCAGTTGAGTATCCATACTGTTGCTCGGAAATAGTGCATTGAAGCAACGCAATGCTTTTTCATAATTGCGTACCATCATGTACAACTCTCCGCATGCCTGATATGCCATCAAATCGTTGTCATCAATTGCGATGGCAAATTCGTATGCATTGAGCGCAGATTCGTATTCGCAGTCATGCTGATAAGCTACGCCAAGATTAAACCAGCCCCACCAAGAATATGGTTCTTCATTGATGACCCTTTTGAACAACTTGATATTATTTGCTTGATCTCCTTTTCGGCTAAATGCGCCGTAGAATTTCTCAAGTGCTTCATCATTGGTAGGATCCAACTGAATCGCTTCAACTAAATTTTTGAGGGCAGTATCGTAATCTCCAATACGCTCTTCGACCAAAGCCTTGTAATAGAGCACGAGACTCTGATCTTCATCATTCTCAAAGGAATCCTCAAGTTTATTGAGGATGTTGGTTGCTTTATCATAAATACCCAACTCGCTAAAGACATAAGCACGGTGCAACTCGATATCAAAGCTATCATCCAAAATTCCTGCTGCCACATCAAGGTTAGTCAATGCATTATCCAGCTCGCCTGAAAATATCTGTAGGTGAATCTTTTTGAAAAGAAAACGAACCGCATGAGGATATTCCTTCATCGCCTCATTTACCACACTAAGTGCCTCTTTGTACATCTCCTCCCACTCAAAATAATCAATGATCTTGTTGTATTGATCTTGATCGAGCGTAGTAGGCTCACCTTCCCTTTTGGCAACTTCGTAGTTGACCACTAAGTCTAGTATTGGAGTTGTGCGATTAGATGACATAAATTAATTTTATAACGGACTACAAAAATAATAAGAGATTTCAGTCAAAAAACCGCCTTATAGGAAACGGTAGAGAATTTGAGGTAAACGGCACATACTGTTTAAGATTAAAGATTGCATTAATATGTTTTATTATATTCTATCCTTTCGGAAAATATTCTTGCACCTAAAATATTTTTTAATTTTATTTCACATTTAAAAAGCTGACTATCAGCATTTTACGAAAGTAATCAAATTAAAAACACATAGAAACATTCTGTTTAGCCGCTGATATTCCATAAATTTGTTCGTTTGGAGAAAACCACAAAACAAAGCTCATCAAATGGCTGCTGCAAAGAAGAAAAAGAAGGGTCAGCTTTCCTTAAGGCTTGGGATTAACGACGAGCGCGTACCAAAGTTATTTGGGGTCGTCTTATTATTCCTTGCCCTCTACTTGTTTATCGCATTTTTCTCGTATTTGTTTACCTGGCAGGTAGATCAAGATCGCGTACTCAAGTTTTCATGGGGATTGCTCGTAGAAGATATTGACGTAGCCAATTGGCTGGGACGTCTCGGTGCCATCGTTTCCAATATGTTTTTCTTTTGGGGATTTGGAGTGCCTTCGTTCTTATTCATACTCGTTTTAGGCGTTTTGGGCTTTGACCAAATCCAACGCAAACCGCTTTCTCTTCGAAGTGGATTTGTTATTAGAACTTTTCTTTGGCTGTTGCTTTCCGCTATATTTTTAGAATTCGTCACGCAAGGATCAAGATTTCCGTGGGGAGGTGCTTTTGGTGACATGGTGAGTAAGTGGTTGCAAAGTTTTATAGGAGTCGCTGGGCTATTATTGCTTTTCCTCTTTATGGCAATTGGAACTATCGTCTGGCAAATCAACCCCAACTTCAACGACATGACCCCTCAAAAAGCATGGGGTGATTTCAAATATTGGTTAGAGACCAAACTATATAAAAAGTACCGTCGCGAACCTGCCCCTGCCCTCAAAGCAGAAGCAGAACCAACTGCGCCAGTAGCAACATTGCGCCCAGGCGATGATTATTCAGAACCCGTTGCAGAACCAGATCCAACTCCCACAGGAAGTCAATTAGCATTCGATCTCCCTGAAAAGAAAAAACCTAAAAAAACCGAATCACTCAAAGCAGGAAACGCCGATTTAGAAATCCAACCTACTGCTGAAAATGCTTCGGATGAGCCAGACCCAAGTTTGGGCGCTCTTCCGACGACTGCCCCGAGCATTCAAGAAGAAAATAAAGATCACTCTGAGCCGTATGACCCGACGCTGGAGTTGTCTTCTTACGAATACCCTGTTCTGCCACTTTTAGAATCTTACGATGAACACAAGGTAGAAATCGACCGTGCAGAACTCGAAACCAACAAAGACCAAATCATTGAGACGTTGCTCAATTATAAAATTGAAATCGTCAAAATTCGCGCAACGATTGGACCAACCGTTACGCTTTACGAAATCGTTCCGGCGCCCGGCGTTCGTATCTCTCGAATCAAGAATTTGGAAGATGACATCGCCCTGAGTTTATCTGCTTTAGGTATTCGGATCATCGCCCCCATTCCCGGAAGGGGGACGATTGGTATTGAGGTGCCGAACAAAAACCCTCAAATCGTTTCGTTACGAGAAGTATTGGCTTCCGACAAATTTCGTCGAGCGAAAATGGATTTGCCCATCGCATTGGGTAAAACCATTGCCAACGAAGTCTTTGTGGCAGATTTGGCAAAAATGCCTCACTTGCTCATCGCAGGTGCAACGGGTCAAGGTAAGTCGGTTGGTATCAACACTGTGCTGATGTCGCTGCTTTATAAAAAGCACCCGTCGCAAGTCAAATTAGTTTTGGTCGATCCGAAGAAGGTGGAACTTTTCCCTTACTCGAAACTGGAAAAACACTTCCTCACCTTCCTCCCTGGCGCAGAAGAATCGATCACTACCGAAACCAATAAAGTGGTCTATACCCTCAATGCCCTGACCATCGAAATGGAGCAACGCTACGACTTGCTCAAAATGGCAAAGGCGCGTAACATCCGCGAATACAACGAAAAATTCATTGACCGCAAACTCAATCCAAATAATGGGCATCGCTTTTTGCCATTTATCGTTTTAGTGATTGATGAGTTTGCTGATTTGATTATGACTGCCGGCAAGGAAATCGAATTGCCTATCGGTCGTTTGGCGCAGTTGTCGCGTGCGGTGGGGATTCACCTCATCATCGCTACGCAACGTCCTTCGGTCAATATTATCACAGGGGTAATCAAAGCCAACTTCCCGGCGCGGATTGCTTATAAGGTGAGTGCAAAAGTAGATTCACGTACGATTCTTGACGCAGGTGGCGCCGACCAATTGATTGGACGAGGAGATATGCTACTCTCCGTGGGTGGCAATATCGTTCGACTCCAATGTGCTTTTGTGGACACTCCTGAAGTCGAACGCGTTATCAATTTTATCGGAGATCAGCGCGGGTTCCCTGAGCCGATTTTGCTACCGGAATACTATGGCGACGATGCTGAAATCGGTAACACTTCTCTTTCTATTTCTGACCTTGACTCCAACTGGGAAGATGCCGCAAAACTAATTGTACAGAGCCAACATGGCAGTACTTCAATGATACAAAGACGAATGAAATTAGGCTACAACAGAGCCGGAAGAATAATGGATCAACTCGAAGCCCTCGGCATTGTAGGGCCTGCTAATGGGAGTAAACCTCGCGAAGTTCTTATTTATGACGAAATTGAATTGGAACGGTATTTGGATGAAGTGAAGAATAGGAAATAGGAGGCAAATTCCTTGTGTAATGTGTAAGATTCACAAAGGAATCCATTGACCCACTGAGCTTTATGCTTGGTGGGTTTTTTCATATATAGAAATTCATCACGTTTTATTTTTCATTATAGGGAGATGATTTTTAATGTATAAGTGATTGAAAAAGTTATTAGGAGTTTTTGTTATTTGAGTTTTTTCTCCCTTTCGGGAAATAGAAAAAACTGCTCCAGCCCTTAAAATGTCCAAACCAATAAAGGACTGGAGCTATTCTCCTACAATTTATCAGGATGGTTTTTTAATCAAAAAAATGCTTTAGCTTTTCAGCTTCTACCCCAATATTTCTGGTGGGTAGATTTTTTAATTGTTCACGAGAAAGCGTCCCTTTAACACTGTCAATCTTTTCAAATTTCAAATGTTTGCAAATCGTATCAACACTTACCTTATCTCTGGGTGAAACCACTGCTTCTTTACTATGACAGCTTAAGAACGCGAAAAAAATTAAAACAAATAAAATTCTCATATCTCTTAGTTTTTTTAGATAAAAAGTATTTTAACACCCACAATCAATTACTACAATCGAAATTCACACCAAAGCCATCTGGATGATTCACAATATTAGCTTCATAGGTGTTATACATTTCTGATGCAAACTCTTCAACATTAAGATTATTTGGGTTAATGTTTGAATCTTTTATCCAATCTTGTAATATTTTATTAAACCCATCTCTATCACCATTTTCATCAAGTTCATAAACAAGACCTGAAATAATTAACCCATAATAATCTTCTGGATTACCCCTTTTTCCATTTAAGGCATGTAGGGTGTTTGCCATTGGTTCAAGAAACATTTCAGTCATAAATGCATGATGATCTCCTCCATAATCATTATCCAAAATATGTTTGTAAACCTTTTCAATTTTCGTAAGATCACCTTCAAATCCCGTTTTTATTGCTAACCCCTTCATAAATGCATGAATGCTTTCATGCAATATAGGCTCAGCTATTTCAAGCGGATTGTTACTTTCACAAAGCGTTTTGTTTATTATAATATCTATAGGAGGTTTATTCCCCTTTTTAATTGTAGTGACCCCGCTTAAATCATCACCCAATTTCCCCGCTCCAATTCTAATTTGAATTTTACCCCAACCATCAATTTTATGTAAGGTGGTACAAAATATAGATTGTTCTGGGGTCTTAAGAAGTTTTTCCAAAATACAACTTGCTTTAGGACATGTCGTTTTAAGTTGATCCGTAATAAAATCATTTCCACTTAATGAATTATCAACTTCATTTGCAGTCACAGAAACATTTAGAAAATCACCTCCAAAATCTCCATCATTATCAGGATTAGGAAAACTTCCTCCATTATCTTCAGGAGTAGTTCTTGATGCACATAATTGCCTAATTATCTCCTCAATTAGGTTTTCAGTCGTCTTTTCAGGCTGACAAGGATCAATGATGTCTCCATCTGATAACAAATCACTAATCACCTTTTGAGCATCCGGTCCAAAATGCTGCGCAAAGCAATCCTCTTCTTCCTGTTCTAAATTTAATTGATCTAAAATTTGTTGTGTTGTAGCAGAAACTGAATTATCATTTGAGGATGTATTCCCTCCGAAACCACTACTAGTTTCTCCGAATTCCCTTGTTGTATAGTAAAAATGTCCACCGCCTCCGGGAGCAGTTCCACATCCAGAGACACCAAATCTAGTTCCTCCTACCAAAGCTACAGGGTTTCCTGCCCCATCTCTCTCTATGTACTGGTAACCATAACTAAAAACCAAAGCCCTGTCATCAATTACGTTCAATGATGTAATATCTATGATCCAGTCATTATAATTTTCCAAAATTTTTGAATTATGGAAAAATTCGTAAGTCAACATTCTTGAAATAGGTAGAAATAAAGTTTCCTCATCCGACTCTGTAATATTTGTAGTTAAAACACTATCTACAATTGCCTTTGAAAATAATTGAAAATGTTGATGTTCTACATGATCTAGAAAAAGTAGAACTGAGGTAAGGCTATCACGTTTAAAAAATGGAATCGTAACAATATAATGCTGACCACTTTGATCAAAATCAATGATACTGTAGTCCCACTCTGGAAAACCAAAGTGATTCATCATATTCATTAAAAAAGGATTATCTGAATCCTGAATTACTAAAGAGTCAACAATTCTTTGTAAAACGTCAGCCGATGGTTGCGTGAAAATTGAATAATCTGGATTTAAACTATCAATTCGCGGTGTAACACCATTCAATGCTGGTTGGTAATTATTAAGCAAGAAGGGTTCTAACTCTGGAGGATATTCTATTTTATTTAGATTATCCTTTTGGCAAGATGAGAGCCAAAAAATCAGAAAGAAAGAAAGAAAGAAAGAAAGAAAGAAAGAAAGAAAGAAAGAAAGAAAGAAAGAAAGAAAGAAAGAATTTTCAAGTTATTCATGTTTTAGAAATTTTAGTTAGAAAATAACACTTGCAAAGATAACAATCAATCAACAATGAGATGCTATGTTGGATAATTTTAACAAAGAACTATTGAAACATGATCACATTTCGCGAAAGCAAAAAAATGGCGCAGAGCGACATCAACATTGGTAGCAACAAGTTCAACGCATTGAAAATGTGGCGCGTAGCGACACTAACCTTAAACCATTTTAAGGTTGCCATCGCTACGCACCTTCCTCTTCAAGAATTCACCCTTTCGGGAAATGAACTCCCATTTAGCGAAAGCGAAAAATAAAATCTCACTACTTTCGCTTTTGAATTCGCATTTGCCGAAAGGCAAAAATCAAATCAAGAAAAGATGTTTCCAACCAAAACGTATCAGCAGCGCAGAAAAAAATTACAATCACAAGTCAAGTCAGGGCTTTTGCTCATCATGGGCAATGAAGATGTCGGCATGAATTACGCCGCCAATACCTACCACTTTCGGCAAGACAGCAATTTCCTTTATTTCTTCGGAATTGATAAGCAGGGCTTTGCGGGTGTCATTGATTTGGAGGAAGGCACCGAGACACTTTTTGGCAATGATTTCACCATCGACGATGTCGTTTGGATGGGCGCGCAACCTTCCGTCAAAGAATTGGCAGCGCAAGTAGGCGTCGAAAAAACAGCTCCCTATTCCGATCTCGAAAAGACACTCAAAAAAGCAAAAGAAGCAGGGCGTGAGATTCACTATCTGCCGCCCTATCGACATGGTAATATGTTCAAATTGAGTGATTGGTTGGACATCCCTGTTGGGCAGTTGAAAGAAAAAGCATCTGTTGAATTCATTCAAGCAGTCGTGGCGCAGCGGAGTTATAAAACTGCAGAGGAGGTTTTGGAGCTGCATAATGCTTGTACGATTTCGGCAGCAATGCATTTTGCGACCATGCAGGCAGCCGCTCCCGGCAAGACGGAGGCGAATCTCGTCGGTATTGTCGAAGGCATTGCGAGTAGCGCGGGCGCTGGGCTGGCATACCCCGTCATTTTGACTACAGATGGGCAGACGCTTCACAACCATTTTCATGGAAATGTGCTTAAAGAAGGTGATTTGGTCTTAGGTGATTTTGGTGCCGAATCTCAGAAGCATTATGCAGGCGACTTGACGCGAACCTACCCTGTCGGGAAAAAATTTACCGAAAGGCAAAAGGATATTTATAACCTCGTGCTCAAAATGCAAACCTATGCGCTCAATGCGCTCAAACCGGGCGTGCCTTACCGCGATGTGCATTTGTTGGCAGCCAAGAAAATGACAGAAGGGTTGAAAGAATTAGGACTCATGAAAGGCGACGCTGATGAAGCCGTTGCAGCTGGCGCACATGCTTTATTTTTCCCGCATGGCTTGGGGCACATGATGGGTCTCGACGTTCATGATATGGAAGATTTGGGCGAAGACCACGTCGGTTATTCAGACACTATCAAGCGCAGCAAACAATTCGGAACTGCCTACCTCCGCCTCGGTCGCGAACTCGAACAAGGTTTCGTCATCACCGTCGAACCAGGCATTTATTTCATCCCCGAATTGATTGATAAATGGAAATCGGAGAAGCAATTCGCCAATTTCATCAATTATGACAAGGTCGAATCTTATAAAGATTTCGGCGGCGTCCGCATCGAAGATGATGTGTTGATTACCAAAAGAGGGTTTTCTATTTTAGGAAAAACAGTTCCGAAGGTTTTGGAAGATGTGGAGAATGTGAGGGCAGGGATTTGAAAAATTAAAAAGGCAGAATCAACAAATGATTGACAAGTTATAGGGTAAAATTCGTTACTTTTATTCCCCAAACAACCCTACTATGAGAGAAGACTTACTACACTTCGTGTGGCGCACCCGCCGATTCGATTTTCAGCAATTGACTACGACGGAGGGAGCGGCAATTAATATCCAACATTTCGGAGAGCATAACACTCACGCAGGTCCCGATTTTCATAATGCAAAAATTCAGATTGGCGAAACGCTTTGGGCAGGCAATGTCGAAATGCACCTCAAATCATCTGACTGGAATCGCCACAAACACTCCAACGACCGCGCCTATGACAATGTGATTTTGCACGTCGTACTGGAAGAGGATGAACCCATATTCCGCGACCGTGCCCCGAACTCACTTCGGGAAAGCGGCGAACGAATCCCCTGCCTCGAACTCAAAAAAAGAATCGACAACAAACTCTCAAAAACCTATCTCAAACTACTCCATAGTGAACATTGGATTCCTTGCCAACATCATTTTTTTGAAGTGTCTGATTTGAAAAAGACGCTTTGGTTGGATCGGCTATTGGTCGAAAGACTGGAAGTAAAAACTCAAGCCATCGCCAACCGATTGGAGCAAAACAAAAATCATTGGGAAGAAACGTTTTATCAATTCCTGGCGCGCAACTTCGGCGTAAAAGTCAACAATGATGCCTTCGAGCAGTTGGCGAGAGCGACGCCACTGATTCATCTTTCTAAACATAAAAATGACTTGTTTCAAATCGAAGCCATGCTATTTGGGCAGTCAGGTTTGTTGGAAAAAGAATTTGAAGATGACTACCCCAATCATCTCAAAAAAGAATACCAATTTCTAAAAACAAAATATCAACTCGAACCGATTGCTGCAGTCAATTGGAAATTTTTGCGCCTGCGACCTGCTAACTTTCCGACGATTCGAATTGCGCAATTCGCGCGTTTGATTTATCAATCTGCTGGTCTGTTTTCTAAAATTCTGGAAATCAAATCAGTCGAAGAAGTGGAAAAGTTATTCAAATTAGAATTGTCTGATTATTGGAAAACACATTACACCTTCGATAAAGAATCCCCTCAAAAATCAAAGAAATTAGGCAAAACCGCCATTCATCTTTTTATCATCAACACCATCGCGCCTTTTCTTTTCCTTTACGGAAAATGGAAAAAAGAGGAATCCTTCAAAGACAAAGCCCTCGAATTATTAGAACAACTCAAACCCGAAAAAAATAGCATCATCAACGGCTGGAAAGACTTAGGTCTGGAACCCGAATCTGCTAATCAAACACAATCGTTACTTCAGTTAAAAAATGAATATTGCAATAAGAAACGATGTTTGGAGTGTCAGATTGGAGCAGCGATTTTGAGTGAAAGGTGATCAATTTTTTCTTGAAAAGGTATAATTCAAAATTAGTCCTCCACTGAATAAGAGCCATCTTGGGTTCCCAATAGAAGGGGGCATGAATTCATGTATTTTTGTAAATGAGTGGTATGATTTAAAATCAGATTGAAGTGAAAGACTTGATGATATAGCATAGGAAAGTGTAATATTTGAGACCCAGCCAAAGTCATTTTTTGAATAAGATACCTGACCTTCTACAAAAAAAGGAGGCTCAAAAAAAACGGCGAAGTCTGGTAAATCCTCCTCTTTAACAATCGTTTCTTCATAATTCAAAAGTCTATTATAAAAAAGACCGATTCCTGCTTCAAATTGAAGGCGTTTTCCGAATCTAATTTGTGGTAAGAATGATACTCCGAAGTGCTTGAAATCGTTGAGTAAATTAAATCTCATAGGGTCAAACATGTTGCTTTGTCTGCTTGTAGGTACTTTTGAAAAAATATATCCGCCTCCAATACCTAAATCGGGTTTGGACACAAAGACAAAAATTTCTAAAGGCTTTCTTTGAAAATAGTTTAGATTGTAGTTGAAATGAATAAATTTCCACACTTTTTGGTTAACTCCTATTGAACTATAAAATCCTCTTTTCCAAGTATTACCTTCTTTCATGGTTGGATCCCATGTCGTAAAGTCAGAGTATAAGATACCCGAACCGAAATGAATATCTGTAATTTGGGAGTAGCTACAGTTTATACCGCCTAAGAAAATAAGTGCTATGGGAATAAATACCTTCATTACGACAATTATTATTATTTAAAGCTTCGGCGAAAAAGCTTATATACTAATTCGCCGAAACTCTTTATTTCATTGATTTAATTACACTCCCATCCAACGTAGCCATCCCGCCCCCCCCTAAATTTCAAAATTTTTAACATATTTTTTCCTACCCAACACATTTTGCGAAAGCTTGTCTCAAGTTTATTTCGCGAAAGCGAAAAAAATTATGAGTAGCATTCAGTTTAAAAAGTAGCTGTATTCAAATAAAAAAATAAAATATATGTTGTTTATTTGCGGTTTGAAATGAAATAGCTACTCACCGTCCCTATCTCAACAACAATTACCATGAAGTTTATCCAAATCATTCTACTCGTATTCTTTACGATTCCTCTATTTGCGCAGCGCGATGTCAGTTGGAAACAGCACGAAAAATTGGCGGAGGAACTCTACATGAAGTCACTCTACGCTGACGCAGCAGAGCACTATGAATCTGCCTTTCGGAAAAAAACGAAAAAGAAATACCTCATCGCCAAAGCGGCTGAATGCTACTACATCGTCAGAGATTACAAAAAAGCAGCTTCGGCATTTGAGCATATCAAAGAAGACCATAAAAAATTTCCATTAAGCGGACTTAAATATGCCCGAAGCTTAAAGCAATCGGGCAAGTATGATCAAGCAAGTCGTGAGTTTGTTTACTTCATCAACAAATACAAAGGCGATGACAAATCGACTCTCGAAGAAATCGTCCAAAACGAAATCGCAGGTTGCGAAATAGGCATTAAACAAAAAGCAAATGGAGTCAATGAATCTGTTGACATCAAGCGTTTGAGCGATTTTATCAACACGCCAGAGACGGAATTTGCCCCCATTCCATTCAATGAAAAAGTATTATACTACTCCTCTACGATGGCGAATAAGGCACGCATTTACTTTACGATGCGCGATGAAGATGGCATTTGGCGAAAAGCCGAAAAACCGAAAAACTTCCCTGAGATGCCTGACCTACATTATTGCAATGGCTCCCTTTCGCCTGATGGGCAGCGGTTTTATTTTACCATCTGTGATGCGAAAGAAAGTTGGGGTGGCTTGACAACGCGCTGCGACATCCACGTCATCAAAAAAACAGGCAACAAATGGTCTGAACCCGAAAAACTCCACGACTATATCAATCAACCCAACACGACTGCCACCCACCCTTTTGTGGTTCATGAGGGCAATAAAGAGATTATTTATTTTTCTTCTAATCGAAGTGGCGGCGCAGGTGGAATGGACTTATGGTCGGTCGAAAGAGATTTGAATAGCCCCGACATTGATTTTACTTTTCCAAGAAATTTAGGTGGTACTATCAATACGCTTGGAGATGAAATCACTCCTTTTTATGACTTGGAGGAAGGAAGTCTTTACTTTAGTTCAAATGGGCAACCAACCGTCGGTGGTCAAGACATTTTCAAAACTACCGGCAATGGCATCACATGGGAAACGCCTCAAAACATTGGCGCTCCTTTCAATTCCTATTCAGACGATTATTATTTCGTAAAAACGCCCAATAGCAATTCTGGCTACATCGTTTCTAATCGCGTTTTCGGCGCAGACAAAATCTTAACAACTGACGAAGATCTTTTCGAATTCAAAAACGCGAATCAACTTTTCACCTCTTTGTCTTCCAATGGAGAAGAACCAAATTTCGGCGATGCGCCAGTCGAGACATCGGCTATAGCATCTGACATCAACTCAACTATAGATGTTGACAGACCGACGCTTCCGACTCCTGGCGAGCAGATTATTTCCTCAGCTTCCGCTGAAATGCCCGTAACAGAAACAACTATCACCACCACCACGATGGTCAGTGAAGCAACTGAAACCTATGCTCCGGAGGAGAAAGAGACCGTAGAAGAAATTATCGAAAGCGTAGCCACATCGACCGAAACTGCTACTGACCAATGGGAAGCAATTTCCGAGGAAGTGACTACCAACCAATTTGAAGAACCAACCGAAACAGTCTCCACTGAAGTGGAAATAACTGAATCAGTCACTTCCACAGAAGATTGGGAAAACGTGATAGAAGATATTGCAAGTGATAAATTTGAAGAAGCCTCTGAAACGATTTCCAGCGAGACGCCAACCATGTCAACAGCCAACTCCGATGATGGCTGGTCTTCGATAACCAGACATTCTTCGGAAGAAGTAAGAACTACGGCGGAAGCCGTTAACGTAAATGTCTCCCCTATAACCGAATCAACCACCACAACCGCTGAAACTTCCTACTCCACAACGACCTACGAAACCGTTAGCACCTCAAGCGGCAGCGGTTACAACGGTTCGATGTACACCGCAAAGGGGCGTTCTAAATTTGATCGCTCTGAGTATAATGCCTCTTCGCCAAGACATCAGGGCACTTATTTCAAAGTGCAAATGCGCGCTGATAAATCATTTGACGCCAATCACTCTCGCTACAATGATGTGCGCTATTTAGGAAAAGTAGAATCTGAGTTTCTTTTAGAGAAAGGACTATACCGAGCGCTTTTGGGCGATTATTTCTCACTCGGAGAAGCGAAAGAGGTTTTGAGAATTGTGAAGCAGAATGGCTTCGGGCGGGCGTTTGTGGTAAAATATAGTGACGGGGAGCGATATGGGATGGTCTTTAGATGATTGTTTCATGGCTATGCCACTAATTGTTTCTCCGCCGGAGGCGGATGATTGTTGCACCACTTCGTGGCTGATTGTTTGATTGTTTTTTTGACTTTCGTCAAATGCAGTGTCAATTCATTTCCCCGAAAGGGAAATTAAAAACGGCTGAATCTTCATCAAAAAGATTCAGCCGTTTTTGTCTATAATGAGCTATTTCGCGAAAGCGAAATTCAAGCTAACAATCAAACAGTCAGTGGCGAAGCCACGAAACAATCATCCGCCTCTGGCGGAGAAACAATCAGCGACAAAGTCGCCCCCTACTCGCCAAAAATCTGAACCAATGCCTGCTCCAATTGCCCACTACGCATTCCGCGAGCGATAATTTTTCCTTCTCTATCGAGCAGCACCGTGTGTGGAATCGAACGAACGCCATAAAGTTTCGCGGCGGTATTGCCCCATTTTTTGAGGTCGCTGACGTGATTCCAAGCCAAGCCGTCTGCTTCGATGGCTTTTAGCCAGCGATCTTTATTGCCATCGAGACTTACGCCCAAGACGTCAAAACCTCTGTCTTTATATTTGTTATACAATTTGACAACATACGGATTTTCTCTGCGACAAGGTCCACACCAACTCGCCCAAAAATCAATCAAGGTTACTTTCCCTTTGAAGTCACTCAATTTCAATGGCGTACCGTCAGGCTGATTCATTTCAAAATCAGGCGCACTACCTCCGGCAACCATTCCTGCCATGCCTCCCAATTTCTGCTTCATTTGCGCCACTTCGTCCGGTAAAGTAGAAGCATATTTTTTGATAAACTGATCTGCAAAGTACTTATAGTTTTGGTGCTTCTTTTCCTCCAAACTCGCAATCACCCCACTCAAAGCCAACTGATACGTACGCGAATCATAAGGGATTTTATTCAAGTTGTATTCGATAAATTTGCGATGAGGCGCCACGCCCATGTTGACACTCGAAAGTGTTTTCGTATAGTTTTTCAACCCCTCATAAACCCACGGCATATATTCCAAATCTTTATCATTCCAATCGACAAGCTGAAAGTATTCGTAAGCGAAATATTGCAACTCATCTGAGTACTTTTTACCATTAACTTGGAAACTCAAATAGCTATTCAGCGCAAAAACTTTTGAGAGGTAAGGCTTCTCTTTTTTGAGCTGATCGAACTCCGCACGTTGGCGTTTGTCCAATTCCACGTATTTGCCATGCATTTCTTTCATGCCCGCTTCGGAACCCATTTTTTCACGCAACTCCACATTCAACCCACGCAATTCATTAGAGAATCCGGTCATCCTCTTTTTTAGCGCTTCGTAATCTTTATTGATATTCGAACTTTTAATCGTGGCGCTTCTAAAACCTTTGCAACTACTTTCCATCCCCACATCTTCATTTCCAATGATAATTGGTCTTGCATTATTGGCAGCCAATCCTACATAGTAAAATCGAGGAGCAGACTGAGGCATTTCGAAAGTAGCCACGCCCTCCGCAACAGGAGTCGAGCCTTTCTTTTTAAAATTGATTCCATTAAACTCAAAAAGGAAAAGCGAATCGGTTCGTTCGCAATTGGTCACCTCGCAGGTGACGGTCACTTTTTCGTTGACTTCTTTTTTCTCCTTTCGGAAAATGTCATTGACCAAAAAAAGTGGAAGTAATAATGTTGCAATTGAAAAGTAGAGATACTTGGGCATTTTACAAATATTTTAATTCAGCTACAAAAATACGAGGAAGGAGTAGATTTTTCAATTTTTCTTAAAAAACGTGGGGATTGGGGGTTTTGTTAATCATAGCTTTAAATTTCCTTCGGATAAGCAATGAAATAGTAATTCAACTTATCGTAATACTGTTTTTTCAATTCACCAAGCGTGAATTCGGGTTGCCCATTAAGCCACCTTTTCATCAAGTTGATATTATAACCAATTTGCTCAAAGAGCGGAAATACTTTTTCGGGAGTGGAACCATAGAACTCAGAAGCTCCCAAACCATGCTCAAAAATCACAATAGGGCGGTTTTTATTAATGGTTTTTACAGCACCTTCCAAGACTCCTAATTCGCCACCCTCGACATCAATTTTTATTAGGTCAATATTTACCGAAAGGTCAATGATTTTGTCAAGCTGTTCTTTTTGAACCGTGATTTCTTTATCTACTTCATTGGGTTTATCATAATTCCTTTTGATCAAACCACTATATGCCGGATTGGAAACAACATAATTGAAAGTAGCCGTACCTGCTTCACTGCTCAGCGCGTAATCAAAAATTTGACAGTTAGTGTTTTTATATTTCTCTTTCAAGTTTTCAAAAAGCATGGGAATCGGCTCAAAGCCAAAATGCTTGCCTTCTGGCGAATACTTTAAAATAATATCAAGCACCTCTCCCTTGTGGCAACCGACATCAATGCAATTACTATTTGACTTGCAGACTTTTTTGATGATGGCAATGGTCTGTCGATCATAGCCATGATTTCTGGACAGATCAAATGGTAGTTTTTTGATTAGATTTTTGATGGTATCTTTCATAAAAAAGCATGTTAATGTAGGGCAAAGAAAAGCCTAATCAATTTTAATCGGCTAATAAATCAAAATTCTTTTTGATTCTAAGATTCTTCCATTCTCACTTAGCAAAAGAAGATAGACTCCCGAATTTAAATCACTGACAGAAAATGATAGTTTAGACAGTTCATCTTTCTCTGGTTTTTGGTTCCTAAATTCTTTCATAAGAGAACCTCTAAAATCATAAAGCAAAACATCTAATTTGCTGCTCTCGTGGCTGAAAAATTCAATGTTAATTTTTCCATCTGAAATGGGATTAGGATAGCATTCTAAATAACTTTCAAGAGTTTCAGGCGAATTCAAAATAATCGAATCAAGAATTTCTGTTCTTGATTTTGGGCAACGAGAACTTGAAGTACTATCAATCTTCATCAACTTGAAGGCGTAGTCAGGCGCCCAATTTTCGACACCTAATTCCGAAAGAGGCTCCAATGGAGGTATTGGCAATTTCAAAACTCCATTTTCATTGACTTGAACAGCCTGGGTAAATTGAACCATCGAATCATTTGTGATTTTGCCACCTTCAAAATCATCTTCTATCCCATTTCCATCTGAGTCATACCACGGGTGAGTGCTCCACCATTCTACTTGATAAGAAACCCCACATTTTAGACCATTAAAACCAATTGAATGATTCCTTAAAGAATTGACATCAATAGTTGACGAACCACAATCTTTATTACCTGGAAGGTTAAACCAATAGCTTTCTATATTATGAACCCAACCAATTATTTTTTCATCACCTTCTTTTTTCAAGGCAAAAACTTCTATCTCATCATCTGTCGCCTCAATACCAGTTGGTGTGAATTCGAATCTTTTATTCCAACCATAATTTATTGGCAAGCATTCTTTTGTTCGACAATTTGTAGCGATTGGTTTCCAGACCGATTGATTGAGAGATTCATTCTTGAAGAAATTATTCAAAGGATAATAATGCTGGATCGCCTGAGCTGCATCTGGATATAAATGAACATCCTCCCAAAAGTACATTAAACCAGCACCTAAGCTCCCTGAAAAACTCGTTGACCAAATGCTATTATGAACAACGGGATTATGGGGAATATCGCCATTAGAACCCTTGCATTCTCTAATTGAAGAGGTTCCTAATTCACCAGAGATAATTGGTTTTTCAAGTTCATCTCTAAGGGAATTTACAATATTAGCATGTTGATAGCCAAGCTCTTTGTCTTTGCTATAATAATGATAAACCCCAATATCATATATCTCATCTTTGAAAACAGTGGCATTCTTAAAATTAGCAACACTATTTGTAATGAGTTTGAAGGGAGCGATTTCTTTGACTAAATGTGCTATTGAGCTATTCCAATTTTCAATATGCCTTTTCTTTTTCCCTTTAAAATCGCCAATTGATATACCTGATATATCTAACTCATTTGTAATTTGAAAAATCGCTAAGTTAGGATGATAACCCCATCTTGAAGCGATGTATCTAACCTTCCGTTTGGCAAGTTTTTGAGAAGTAGGGTTAGTAAAGAAATCATCGGGAGAAGTAATATTCGGTAGCGTTCGGTAGGGATTATTTCCCCAATGATAATGAACATGTGGTCCAGTTTCTTTGTCATTCCATACTTTATGATTGAATAAACAAAGCATGACATAAATGCCCCTTTCTTCACATAATTCTAATATTCTATCAAAATCCTGAGCTCGATATAAGTATTCATGATACCCAACGTTGGCTTCATTAAAATTCGGATCATTTGCTGACCAATTCCATTCAATATCAAAGTTGTATGAATTAAGCATTAAGCGAATGAAATTACCGCCATTATGAGTTCCAGTTAATGAATCATAATTACTTAAATCATTAAGAAGCCTTGTAAAATCTGTAACCGTTTTTGAGCTATAATCTCGGTGAGTTCCATCAGGAAATTCAGGATCATCTCTTCCTTGTTCATCCCGCATGCTCCCAAAGCGATAAAATGTCAACCCATTTCCAATAGGGAAAAACAGTGAACTATCTCCTGAAAAAGAAAGGTAATCTCCACTAGTTTCTATAAAACCTTGATTGTTGTTTTGATTTGGAATCGTTTCCAATCTGAATGTCTTTACCAATTGAACTGCTCCTCCTGAATCTTTTACAAAAACTCTTAAAACAAAAACTCCTTTTGCCTTGACGGCAAATCTCATCCTAAATGGGTATTTTGATTCAAGATCATTATTTCTATCGGCTTGCCCAGATGGAGTGAGTCCAAACTCTCTCGTATAAAATGAATAAATTTTTCTACTCGCTGCACTGTCCAAATCAGTTAAAATTCCAAAAATCTCAATATCGTTTTCATTAAAAGGATTTCTTCTACCGCCAAATTTAAAATCAGACTCAGCTGAAGAACTTAGACTTACACCCAACTCTACAAGTTTAAATTGCTCTATGAGGGTTGTTATGGAGTCGTTTTTCACGGAATGTGAAGTGATAAAGTCAACGTTTTGAACTATACTTTGTCCAAAGCTCAAAAACTCAAAAGAGAATAGAATAATAGTGGTAATCACCGTTTTCATAACCCCAAAATAAGCACTTTCCACCAAATTTTTTATCTACTAACCCAAAATTACTTAATCATGCTTCGCCGCTCCGTAGATAGCGCCTTATGGCACAAATGAAGGAGCGGTATCTGAATTTGGATATCGCTCCTAACGGTGCGAAAATGAAAATCAGGAATCAATTTTTCTACAAAGATGTCGTTCCGCTGGAACGATTCATGAAATAACATTCCCCTAAAGGGGAAAAAGAAAAAGCCTCCTGCTCAATGCGAACAGGAGGCTTTTCACTTCAAAAATGTTTACTAAACTTTCAAAGTTTAGTAAACATCAGATTGGCTTAAGCCAATTTCATTTTATTGAAAACTTTCATGACGTCTTTCACATGATCCGCAGATTTGTGAAGCAACTTCATTTCAGATTTATTCAATTTCAATTCGATTACGTTGGTAATTCCTTTTTTTCCTAACTGAACCGGAACCCCCAAAAACATATCTTTTAAGCCATATTGTCCTGTCAAACGAACACAGCAAGGATAGATTCTATTTTCGTCACGAATGATTGATTCAACCATTTGAGCAGCAGCAGCACCTGGTGCATACCATGCTGAAGTGCCCATTAGTTTTACCAGTTCGCCGCCCCCTTTTTTGGTACGCTCAACGATGGCTTTCAATTTATCTTTTTCGATCATCTCAGTAACTGGAATACCTGCCACAGTCGTATATCTTGGAAGTGGCACCATAGTGTCACCATGACCGCCCATCAAAACTGCTTGCAAATCTTTAGGACTTACACCCAACTCAGTTGCTAAGAAAGCACGGTAGCGCGCCGTATCCAAAATACCAGCCATACCGAAAACGCGGCTTGAATCTAAGCCAGAAGCTTTCCATGCAGCATAGGTCATCACATCCAATGGATTCGAAACGACGATGATGATTGGATTTTTTGAATACTTCAAAATTTTCTTCGTTACGTCCGTAACGATTTTGGCGTTGATACCGATAAGGTCATCGCGACTCATGCCTGGCTTACGCGGAATTCCCGCCGTAATGACCACGACGTCAGAACCTTTGGTGTCTTTATAATTATCTGTACCTGTCAACTTTGTACTATAGTAGTCGATAGGTGCTTGCTGCCAACTATCCAAAGCTTTTCCTTTTGCGAAATCACCTTTCAAGTCAAGCAATACCACTTCGTTGACGACATCTTTGTGTGCCAAAACGTTACCGACAGTAGCCCCAACGTTACCAGCACCAACAACGGTTACTTTACTCATTTATATTTGAATTTTATTTGGAGAAGTTATTTTGAATTAGCCTTTTAAGCTGCAAATCCAATCTTAAAGAACCTGACTTTGAAAAATTTTTAAGCCGTAGCGGGGCTATGACTTAAAAATTTTCCATTGTCAGAACCTTCAATCTTGAATTTTCGCTTCTAAAGCCTATTCCAAAAAAACTTCTGTTTGGAATAATACGAGTTTCAAAAAGCGCCGCAAATGTAAGAAATTATTTAGCTGCTCGCTTAAAAAAATCTTTGTCTTGTTTTTGGCGTAATTTTATCTTTTTTCCCTTTCGGGAAATGCCAATAAATATAGATCAAGTTGAGCATCGTCTCTCGAAGAGGACGATGCAAGCAGTTGTGTCGCATCGTCCCTATCGGAGACGATGCTCAAATTCAACAATGGATAATCAGCTTAAGAAAAAAATAAAAGAAAGAGCACAACTCGACCAATTTAGGTCGGCATATCCGCATTTCCCGAAAGGGAAAATTGTTGCTTCTGAATCGCCAGACTTCATCATCAAACCCAATCGCAAACGAACGATTGGCATTGAGTTGATTCAATTGTATTGGCAGGAAGAATCTATTTCCCAACAAATTTTATTGGAGCAAATTGAAAACGCCATTTTCCGAAAGGAAGAAAAACTAAAACGCTACCAGAAGAAAGTGCTTGAAAATTATTGGTTGTTGATTACCGCTGATTCGCTGCATACCATCAATTTTAATCTCCATAATCTTTTGGAGAAATTCGATTTCGATTCCAGTTTTGATAAAGTGTTTTTGTTCGGCGAGGTGAGCGAAGTCATCTTTGAGTTGAAGTGATTTTGAACCCGTACTTCGAGCGGAGTCGAGAAGTGCAAACGCTATCTCAGTGATTTTGGCTGTACTTCTCGGCTCCGCTCGAAGTACGGTTAGATTAGTTCAACGCTTTTTGTGCGTCGTCTTCCAAAGGAACCCATGCGAGCATCTGTAACGCATCGTCTTCTTCGAGAGACGATGCTCAAAATTAGACTTCTTCCCTACTCTGTTTTTCGAACAAGTCATAGTAGTAGCCCTTCATCGCCAACAATTCTTCATGTGTTCCTTCCTCTGTTATGTTGCCTTCGTCAAGCACGATGATTTTATCGAATTCTAATAAACCATAAATTCGATGGGTGATGATAATAGCAGTTTTATTGGCAAGTGCCGTCTCGAAATAGTTGAGAATTTGCTTTTCGGTATTCGTATCGACC
>CALCJP010000191.1 GCA_937967625.1 uncultured Saprospiraceae bacterium | reverse complement strand
TGCCGAAGTTGATAAAACAAATTTTCCGCAAGATTACTTCCGCTCGCCAGTTAAAGCAAAGATTCGATTGTCAGGGACTTTTGGGGAGTTGCGACCAAATCATTTTCATTCAGGCATTGATATCAAACCCTCTAAAGGAGGCGCTGGCGAATCAATTGTTTGCGCAGCAGATGGCTATGTGGAGCGCATAAAGGTATCGCCAACGGGCTATGGGAATGTCCTCTACATTCGTCATCCGAATGGCTATAAAACGGTCTATGCGCACCTGCAAAATTTTGATAAACGAATCGCAGAGTATGTAAAAAAAGTGCAGTACAATCGGCAGTCTTTCTTTGTGGACTTGTATCCCGACGCCAATTTATTTTCTTTCAAAAAATGAGAAGAGATTGGGAAAATGGGTAACTCCGGCGGTTCGACAGGCCCACATTTACACTTTGAAATCAGAACTTCAGGCGATGTGCCTTGCAATGCGCTACTATTTGGTCTTCAATTTGAGGACACTCAAAAGCCGAAACTCCATCAACTCAAAATATACCACCTCAACCCTCAACTCGAAACCACCAAAACTGAGAAACACAACTTAGCAAAAAAAGGAGGCGCTTATGGTCTGACTAACGATACCCTTTCTGTCGGCGCATGGCGTATCGGCATGGCACTCAAAGTTTATGACCATCACAATGGCGTAAGTAATTGGAATGGCATTTATTCGCTCAAAATGTACCGAAATGACTCACTCGCTCACGAGTTCGAAATGGATAAATTTAGCTTTGGTGAGACGCGCTACATCAATGCCCATCTTGACTATGGCGAGCAGGTGACTAAGAAAAGTTATTTCAATCGCTGTTTTGAATTGCCCGGCAATCGACTTTCGATTTATGGCAAAGATTTGGACGATGGCGTCATCAAGTTATTTCAAACAAAAGCGACCAAAATCGAATTCGTAGCCGCCGACGCCAATGGCAACGAAAGCCGACTAAAATTTTGGCTCAAACGCGGCGAAGTCAAATCAAATGACCAACAATCATTCAACTACATCTTAAAACACAAAGAAAAAAATATCATCAGCACAGGCGCCATAAATGCCTCTTTCAGCAAGAATACTTTTTATGAAAACTGCTATTTGAACTACTCCTCTTCGACCGACAATTCGAAAGGGTATTATTCTTCTGTTCATCATTTTGGGGAGTTTACGACGCCGATTCATAAATACTATGAAATTGCAATTTCGCCCACGCAAACCATTCCAGACGACCTTAAATCAAAGGCATTTGTAGCCTACTGTGATAAAAATAACAACGTAAAAAGCTGCGGTGGCAAGTGGATTGAAAATCGCCTTTCGGCAAATGTGCGCACGTTTGGCAACTTCTCTATCATGCTCGACACTGAGGCACCGACCATCAAACCCGTTTCATTTAAATCGAATATGGCAGGTCGCTCCAAGATGACTTTTAAAATCAAAGACAACATCAGCACAACAGGAAAAGCGCGCTCCTTGCGCTACGCCGGCTATGTGGATGACCAATGGATTTTATTAGAATTCGACTCTAAGAAGAATTTGCTGATTCATCGTTTTGATGAGCGCATTGGGAAAGGCTCGCATCAGTTGCGAATTGAGGTGAGAGATGACCGTAATAATTTGGGGACGTATGAAGCGACTTTTACTCGCTAATCTTCCCATAAATAAAATTCATGGGCATAGGGTGAGGGCATAAAAAAAGGACCGGAGATAAACTCCAGCCCTTCAAAACACCTAAAACCCTATTAACTAACTCTAATATATCTTTAAGTTCTTTTAGCTTTTTGTGTGCTTAATAATTAAACACGCCATTTTTACGCAGAAAGACCTAAAAGGTAACAGCTTGCAATGTCACAGAAATGTTAAAAAGAGTTAAGATATTTTAATCGTTCTTGCAGGAATTGGCTTGGCTTCTTCCTTTTTAGCAAGAGTCAAATTCAAGATTCCATCTTTGAACTTTGCGCTAATTGATTGATTGTCAACAGATTCAGGAAGTGTAAATGTTCTTTCAAAGGTCGAAAAATTGAACTCGCGCAAGTTGAATTTCTTCTCTTCGCCTTCCTTTTTTTCTGTCGTTTTACTTGCAGAAATTTTCAATAAATCTCCATCCACATCTACTTTGATGTCTTTTTTGGTCAGCCCTGGAGCAGCCAATTCTATCTCAAATGAATCGTCGGTTTCTGAGATATTGACCGCAGGTCGGGTATTGAACATACTCGTGCCTACCGGACGAAGGACAGACCTTTCAATATCCCCAAAAAAGTCATTGAGGAATTTGTCGAGATTGTTGCTTTGATTTCTTTTCGAAGCTGGATAAACTCTTTTTACTAACATGATATAGTTGTTTTTTAGAAGGTGTTTGAAGAGCAAATACTTTTTAAATCGTCAAACATCTTCAGTGAAAAAAATGAATTTTAGAGTCTGTTTAAATCTGGTTTTGCAGTTTAAAAAAGAACTTTAAACAGACTCTTGATTACATCTCACTTTGGTCAACAGTCGTACCATGCCGTTTTTTGAGCCACATTTGCCGAAAGGCATGAAATCAATGTGTCAAAATGGCATTAATTTTAATTATTTCATGTCATTTTGGCAAAAACAATTTCAATCTATCTTTTTATTATAATTGCCGTTGAAAAGAAAAAACAGGCGTATTTCAACCTTTCGCTTTCTCGCCTTTCGGCAAATGAACTCATTTAGTAAAATTGAAATCGACCTAAAAAAAACTTGAAACATGAATCAGGAAAAGCTTTACAACGACCTCATTGATAATTTTCAGAAACAGAAATATGCGCTGCTCGATGCGCAGACATTTAGCCAAGAGCATTACGGCTTCCCTCCGATTTATTATAAAATCATGGAGACCGATGAGGTGCGCGTCAATGCCTATAAAAGGACTTTTGCACACTTCAATAACCTGAAAGGGAAAGTGGTTTGTGAGGCAGGCGTCGGCACATTAGCACTGACCAAACATTTTTTGCCTTACGTCAAAAAAGCATACCTGATTGAAAACAACCCCGACCTCACTGATTTCATCAAAGCAGAACTCGAAAAAAACGGCTGGGCAGATAAAGTAGAACTCATCATCGGCGACGCCATGAAGATTCAGTTACCTGAAAAAGTAGATTTCGTAATCGGCGAGTTGATGAGTATTTACTGCGCCAATGAATATCAGGTACAGATTTTCAAACACCTTCGAAAATTTTTGAAGCCTGACGGCAAATTAATTCCCGAAAAAATCATCAACATGGTGCAGTTAGGAAATGCCCTTTTTGAGGATGGACACACGCACTACCCAATTAATTTTACGAGGCATTGGCC
>CALCJP010000190.1 GCA_937967625.1 uncultured Saprospiraceae bacterium | reverse complement strand
TTTGTGAATCGGCTTTAGTGATTGTTGCGTGGCTTTGCCACTGATTGTTACTCCGCCTGCGGCGGATGATTGTTTCGCCTTTCGGCAAATAAAGTAGCAACTCCATTTTGCGAAAGCAAAAAAGAAAAACAATCAAACAATTCAACAATCAGCTACGAAGTAGCGGAACAATTAGTGGCAAAGCCACGAAACAATCAGCGAAGCGCAACAATCATCCGCCGCAGGCGGAGCAACAATCAAACAATCCTCTCTATATTTGCCAAAAAAAAGGCAGATGCTCCAATTCAAGTGCGTTACTTTTCAGGAATTAAGTTTGGATGAACTCTATGCCATGCTTCGCTTGCGAGCAGAAGTTTTTGTGGTCGAGCAGGACTGCGTCTATCAAGATTTGGATGATAAAGATCAGATGAGCCATCACCTTTTAGGCTTTGATGAGGATGGAGATTTGGTGGCATATACTCGCCTTGTCCCCAAAGGAATTTCTTATGAAGGTTACCCCTCAATCGGTCGCGTGATTACCTCTATGAAAGTGCGCCGGCATGGGGCAGGTAAAATTTTAATGCAAAAATCCATTGAAGAAATTTATCGCCTTTTCGGCAAATCTCCCATTAAGATTAGCGCCCAATGCTACTTAGATAAGTTTTATCGAGGACTTGGTTTTGTCCCGATTGGCGAAGAATATTTGGAAGATGGTATTCCGCATGTTGGGATGCTTCTCAAATAATTCACACCTCCAACTCAAACGCCGCTTTCGCCATCTCCTTTCCATTGATAATTACCGCCACCTCATGCCGCCCGGCATGATAGACCCGCGTCGAGATCGGCTTGAAAGATTGCTTTCGCAAAATGGGGTTGGAAGACGCAGCCGCATACTCTTTTTCGCTAATTTTAAAGACTTTTCGCGAAAGCGAGCCATTCGCTTTTTGAAAATAAATGCCATACTCCACTCGAATTACGGATGCTTTTTTTCGTTGATTGAGCAAGTCGAAACCGAAGGTCAGGTATTCCCCTACTTTTAGTTTTGGGTTGTGGATTTTTAAGTTTTCAACTGCTAAATTTTCAGGCCCAAAACCGAACAGTGCCATCGCTTTGGAGTCGCCTGCTTTGAGTAAGGTACGCATGGCATGTTTGACGAGGGCGTCGGTTTCTTTTGTTTTGCCGAGCCATTTTTTGCCCAATTTGAGAGCAAGATCGGGATGGTCTTTAGAAACGTCATTTAGATTGTTTGCCACCGAGCGGCGGACATATTCAGAGTCATCGTTTTTCAAGTTTTCTAAAATTGGTAGAATCGGCTTCGGGTCTTTCTTCAACTCTGGCAATGCCATCGCCCACGGCAGTCGCGGTCGGCACCCCTCACTCGCCAATCGTCGCATATTCAAGTTCGAATCTTTCGACCATTTGAGCATTCGCGCAAGCGCTTTCTTTTGATTGGCAATGATTAATGGGCGCACTGCAAATTCGCAACTTGCCAACTCCGTCACCTTTTCAAATGCAGACATGGATTCCTCAAAGTGCGCGCCTCCATAGACCTCTAAATAGTCAGGCAAGAACATGTATTCCAGCGCCTTATCTGTTTGCCCGTCCGCTATCAACTGCTCTGCTAACTTCACTATCAATTTACTCGCTTTCGCGAAATCGCTTGGCATGAACTCATGCAACACATGTGAACTATGACGCATTCGGTCTTTCAATTCCAACCCATCCCAACTTTCGTCAAATATCAGTTTCAGAAATTTCTTCTTGTTCAAAGCAGGAAGCAATGGTTTCAGGACGCGTAGAAATGCGTTGTAGAAATCTTCGTTGTAGCGGTATTTGAGTGGTTCCATATTGGTGGTGTGATATTTTGCGATTTAGATTTTTAGATAATGAGTTTATGATTTCGCACTTTCAGCGCTAAAAACAACTAAAAATCATTCTACGTTGGGCGTTGCCCAACGCTAATGAAATAAGCCTTTCAGGCTTAAAGAACGTACCAAAGCCTCAGCCCCAAAGGGGCGAAAGCAATAACCGAGGGCAACGCCCTCGTAATAATGGAATCTAATCTTTAGCGCTGAAAGTGCGAAAGCAAAAAAGTCTCCTCTGATTCAACAAACCAATAAAACCGAAAATTACACTTCAAAAAATGAACGGCAATAGAAACACTAATTTTTTCTTTCTAACATCTTGGTGAAATACCATTCTGCCTTAAGTACCTTCGCATTCATGAATATCCTCATTGTCGAACCTTTCCATACGGGCAGCCATAAAGCATGGGCAGAAGGCTATCAAAAGCATAGTCGGCATCAGATTGAGTTGCTGACTTTACCTGGGCGGCATTGGAAATGGCGGATGGCAGGCGGCGCAGTGGCTTTAGCGCAGGAGTTCAATAAAAAGAAATTGCAACCTGACCTCATCTTGGCTACTGACATGTTGGACTTTTCGACCTTTTTGGGGTTGATTGATGTGTCTCAACCTCATCTCGAACTTGCTTCGGGAGCGATATATTTTCATGAAAATCAAATTACCTATCCTTGGTCGCCGACTGATTCTGATAAGCCATTGAAGCGCGACCATCATTATGGGTTTATCAATTATACTTCTGCCTTAGCGGCAAATGCGGTTTTCTTCAACTCGGAGTTTCATAGGCGTTCCTTTTTAGAGGCGTTGCCGAAGTTTTTGAAGATGTTTCCTGATTATAATGGGATGGAAAATGTGGATTTGATTGCGGAGAAGAGTGAGGTGTTGCATTTGGGAATGGAGTTTCCCCCTCCGCCCCCTGAAGGGGGAACTGGATTGGAGGTTGCAGATGTAAAGGTTCCTACGCTTGTTTGGAATCATCGGTGGGAGTATGATAAGAATCCAGAGGAGTTTTTTGAATTGATATTTCGATTAGAGACAAAGGGTGTTGATTATCAATTGATTGTGCTCGGTGAGTCTTATAAAAACAGTCCGCCCATTTTCGCGAAAGCGAAGGAAAAATTAGCGCATCGAATATTACATTGGGGCTTTGCGGAATCAAAAGAAGCCTATTTCGAATGGCTTCGAAAAGGGGATATTTTGCCCGTCACAAGTCGTCAAGATTTCTTTGGGGGGAGTGTGGTGGAGGCAATGGCTTGTGGGTGCATTCCGCTATTGCCCAAACGGTTGGCTTACCCAGAACATCTGCCAGCGGAATGGCATGAACAGCTATTTTACGAAAGTAAAAATTCGCTCTATGAGAAGCTAAAATCTATGCTGCTCAACATTAATGAAATAAAGGAAAAGGTAGCTCCTGAAAAATTTGTAGCAATGTATGATTGGAGTAATTTAGCGCCCCGATATGATGCGGCGATGGAACACCTGATTCAAAAACACAAATAGTAGTTCATGGAATTTGTTACCTATAAAAAGCAAAAAATCGCTTACTACTCCAATGAAGTGGAAGGCACTGCGGTCGTCTTAATTCATGGCTATACGGAAGACAGCACGATGTGGGATGAATTTGTGGAACCATTTGAGGAAGACTATCACGTTGTGAAGGTAGATTTGCAAGGACATGGTCAATCTGAAATCAAAGACAACGGCTCGATTGCAGACATGGCGGCGGCAGTGATGAAGGTGGTAAGCAAATTGAAAATCAAGAAATTCGTTTTGATTGGGCATTCGATGGGGGGATATGTGAGTTTGGAAATTGCTAAAAATCATTCTAAAAATTTGTTGGGTTTGGGGTTGTTTCATTCGCACCCGTTTGCAGATAGTGAGGCGACGAAGAAGGCGCGGATGAAGGCAGTGGAATTTATTGACACCAACGGTCATGAGTTGTATTGCAAACAATTGATTCCGCGACTATTCAAAGTGGGCTATCCGAATGACAATCGGTTTTTGATTGAGACGTTGGTGTTTCGCGCAAGTCGATTTCCCGCTAAGGGATTAAAAAATGGGCAAATTGCGATGGCTGACCGCGAGGACAGAACGGAGGTTTTAAAAAATATGCCTTGCCCGGTGCTGATGATTATCGGTAAGTTAGATACTACCCTCGCCTATGACGAAATGGTGCAACAAGCTGCCATGCCCGCCACCGGCGTCGTTCATATTATGGAAAAAACGGGGCACATGGGCATGTTTACCGCAACGAAAAAGACGCAAGAGATGGTGGTGGACTTTTTGGAATTTTGCGAAAGCTGATTGCAATTAGTGGATTTTTGAAAATACTTCTTTTTACGAAAGTAAATACTACATTTGCGGTCTCCACTTCAAGTATCTCTATCAAAGTAAGTTGAATACAAATTATCCCTGGGCTTAAAGAAATTTGCCTCCCGAAGTTGATTCGGGATAAATTACGGCAAATAACTGTGTGCGACTATACACGGATCTCAAAAACCGATATAGTCCCCTTCTCAAACTTTAACCAAGTTTGAAGCCCGTGTAGTCCTTCTGACACGGGCTTTTTTGATATTTGCCCCCTGACCCCCGACACGGGGGAACCTAAATTAACCATCTGGAATTTAATGAGCTAAATCCGTCAAAAGTTCTCAATTTCTTTTTGATAAATTGTCTTTGACAATTTATCAAAAAGAGGACTTGAACATCTATATAAATTGGAAAAATAAAGAGTTCCAAAACTCAAACGCTTGGTTCCCCCTTTCAGGGGGTCAGGGGGCAACCCACCAATTTTAAATAGAAACATTCGCCACGAGATTGGCGACATTGGGATGGTCACTGCCTCCAAGCGGCTCGATGGTGACGTTAAGACTCTCGGCGTCAGCCAAATAAGAAAAGTCAATAAGTGCTTGATTATCAGCAACTTGAATGACTCCTAAGTTTACCATTTCACCATGCACATCCGCCCACATTTGGAAGCATTGCTTTTCAGGCAGTTGGGGTAAATCCAGTACACGAAGCATCGATTTTTGTTGGTCATCATTCCAGTAGGCGATGACTTCAAAGGCGTTGGATTTTTGATTTCCTTTTAGGCAGAACTTGCCCGTTTTAGGGTCATTGAGATAATCGAATTGGGCTTGTAGTTGTGCGTAAGTTTGCTGGTTCTTTTCGCACTCGGCTTGGTAAGCGTTGTATTCTTGTTTGACGGAAGTCAATTCATTTTGAGTGGTATTGGAGTTATTCCAGAAGTAACCGGCGAGGGCAAGCAATGCCGCTGAGGCAACCGCCAAAAAAGGCGTCCAATTGAACTTCTGAATTTTGGGAGCAGGTTGAGGAGTCCCCATTGGCGCATCAATCGTACTCATGATAAATTGCTTGACATCGGGTGGTGGATCTACGGCAGATTCGGCAGCCAATCGCGCCATGCCATCTTGCAAATCCGCATAAATGGATTGCACTTCGGGATATTTTTGAATGAACGACTCCACCCTCCGAGTTTCCGACAAATCCGTCAGCCCAAGCACGTATTGCTCCAGAAGTCCAGTATTCAAAAATTCTCGAATTTCTTCTTTCATTGTTTTAAAATATTCGCTCGGTTTTTAGAGTGTACTGTGAAGCCAATCAAAAATCACAAAACTTAAAATCACCAATTCAGAAAAGAGGTTTCGCAGCTCTCTCATGCCGATTCGCAATCTGGTTTTGAGGGTTCCTAAAGGTAAATCCAAATGTTCGGATGCTTCCTGTTGGGTCATGCCTAAATAAAAAAGGGCATACACCACAGTTCTATATTTTTCGTCCAATTTATTCAATTGTTCCGGCATATCCATCTGATCCGGCTTGACGTTTTGTGTTCCTATATTATGTACGTTTGATTGTTCTGGTTGGATTTCGCGGGTGGTTCGGACTTTCATTTGGCGCAATTTATCCAACGCAGTGTTGCGGGCGATTTGGTACATCCAAGTGAAGACCTTTGCTTTGTTGGGGTCATACTTAGAGGCGTTTTTCCAAATCTTTATAAACGATTCTTGCAGCACATCTTTCGCAATTGCCTCGTCTCTGACCATCTTAAAAATCACTCCATATAATCGGGCACTGTGCGTATCGTACAGCTCTTCGAATGCTTTTTTATCGCTCATTCGAAATCTATTGCCAAGGTCTTCAGGTGTGCTCT
>CALCJP010000189.1 GCA_937967625.1 uncultured Saprospiraceae bacterium | reverse complement strand
ATTCCCCAATTCATCCACCACCCAAAACTGAAATTGCTGCAACCCAATATCTGAACAATCCAACTGAACCATTGTCTCCGATGGCACCATTTGATTCAGCACCGAAACATGAGGTCTTATGAAATATTGCAAATCGCTTTGAGCGGTACAATTATCAATACTATTTGCATCCAACATCATGGCTTTGAGCCAAGCATTTACCTGACCATTCGATTCGCCTAATTCAATAGCATAATTCTGATGTGCCTTAACCGTTGGAGGCGAAAGGTCTTTTACTTCAATTGTTGTTATGCAGGTGTTTGCGTTGCCGCATTTGTCTGTTACTATGAATTTTACATTGGTCACGCCCAAAGGATAATCCCCTGAAGCATCTGCCTCATTTACATTTGCAAAAGGCGAGTCATTGCTTACCGCCAAATTAGGATCGCAGTCACTAAAAGTCACCGGAGCTAAAATCAAATTGGTATTCGTACAATGTTTATTTACGGCAAGCACCGTGTCTTTTGGACAAGAGATTTGTGGTTTTGTATTGTCCATCACCTTGATGATCTGTTCATGGGTAAATTGGCGATTGGTGCACATATCCAAAATCGTCCAAGTTCTAAACACCTTAAAACACGCCGGAAATGACGCATCAAATAAGTGGTCTTTATGGTTGTAAAATATCATTGCACATGAATCTGCTATCCAAGTTGGCTGATCATAACCTACCAAGAAATTAGATGGATCTAAATCAGGATCGCATTCATGGATGACTGTGTCCAATGGCCAGATGATATTTGATTCATCAAACCCATTTAGATTTTGAACCGTGATAATTTGATCACAAGAGGCTTTGTTGCCACTGCTATCGATTGCGGTAAAAGTTCTTTTTATGGTTCCGACTCCGCAGGAGTTGATGTTTAGCAAGCTGTCCTCTGTAATTCTAAAATCACAAGCATCGGTTGCGGTTGCGTATCCAAATATGGAAAGATCAGAGTAGTCGCTTCTGCAATCGATTGTTAGCCCTTTCGGGCAATTAATTTGAGGAGCCAATTTATCATTGAGTTTTACGAAAACCATACATCTATCTACGAGGCTTGGATTTCTATCTTCATACACCTCAATGATTACCATATTAGAATCTACGCCAACATCGGCACAAGTAAACTCCACTTTCGTGGAAAAATTGATTCCATCTCGGCTGCCTCTGAAGTTTACATCATGGCAATTGTCATAACTCCCTTCATCAAATGATCTTACGGGAACTTCAACAGTTCCCAAAGAACTTAAACTCACCACCGTAAAGTCTCTACAAACAGCCGTTGGGGTTTCTGTGTCAATTACTTTTAGATGTGAGTGGCAATATGTCAGGGTGCTGGAGCAGTCTTTTACTTCATATTCTATCTCATAGCTTCCAACTGGAATTTTTGGAAAAGGGCCATTTCCAAAACCGACATTGGTGGTATTGATATTGATGATTGGATTAGGGGTGCAAGCATCGATAACTGTTGGAGAGGGAATAGTTACGTCTGCGGTGCATTCGCCCGTTTCGGTTTCTATGCTGATAGTATCAGGGCAGGTCACTATTGCGCTGACCGTATCAATCACATCTATAATTTGAGATAGCGTTACCTCATCTCCTGAGCAGGTGTCCTTAATATTCCAAGCCCTATCGATCTGAAAAACTCTATCACTACAACCAACCATAGTGTCATTTCGAGTGATTGTCAAATCAAAGTTACAGAAGCTATTACCATCAATTTGATTTCCATCAATGATTGGAAAACCTGTGAGGGATGGAGAATTACTATTTAATTCACAAGCAACAGATGTTAAAAGAGGTAGGGTGACATCCGATACATTTCCTCTTTTAATGAGAATTATCTGTGTGCATTTATCTACGTTTCCGGCTTGATCAACTCCAGTCCACATTCTATGAATTTCCGCAAGGTTGCCAGATGCGTTTCCACAATTTAAGAGATCAACAGAGTCTATTCTTGAAAACAGAACCGTGCCGTTGCAATTAGTAGTGGAGGGGAAGCCTGTCATCAGGGCACTTGTGTCTGCGGCGCAGGTGATGGTAGCATCTGTACAGGTGATTTGGCATTGTGCATTTCCCGAAAGGGAAAAAAGAAGAAAAGAAAAGAGGAATAAATAAGATTTCAATTGCTCTTTGAGCAATTGGATGTAGCATACGTGTCTCATAATAAAGCGCAGTTTTAAAATTTCTAAAAACCTGAATGATTGTGTGCGCTTTGGATAATTGGTGTGTGAGACTCGCTTTAATTTTTCCGCTTTCGCGGAATGAGGTCATTTCCCGAAAGGGGGAAAAATGTGGTTTCAATTAATTCAGTTATTCCTACAGCAAAACATGTGACAATTTTTTAATATGTATCAACTTTAACAATTGGGGCAATAAAAAAAGCCCCCCTCGACAAGTCGAGAGAGGCCATCCCAAAAACCGATTTAAGCTTATATTTCTTAAGACGGTTTCTGAATTACATACAATCCAATCCGAATATTATTCGATAATAATCATCTGCTTGGTTGCGCTGTTAGTTGGAGTTTCCAACTGATAAGATAGTACACCGGTTGCAACACCGATATCGCTTCTCTTAAGGCTTACAGTATTGTAACCTTTAGCGAAATCACCTTTAACTACTTTAACTATCTTACCTGCTACATCACTGATAGTAATGGTAGCACTGCTTGCTTCTGGCAGTGTGAAACCGATATTAGTTTCAGACTCGAATGGGTTTGGCGTGTTTTGGTACAATGCGAACTCATTTTCAGAAGTTGCACCACCAAAGTTCAACGCTACGTTCATCAAGTCACCATCAATTCCGTATGCCTCAGCTTTAGTAAGCTCAGAAGATACAGTCATGATGTCCATTACGTTTACGTCAGATTTAGCACGGAATACAAGGCTGAACATTACTTCGTTAGAAGTTGCAACATCGTTATTCCAGCTAGTAGCAATCATACCGTTAGTTACATTGAAGTTTTGAGCTTCAGAAGCCAAACCATCAACGATATCAACTAACTCAACAGCTTTCTCATTGTAATCCAATGTGAACTGGTATCCAAGAACGTTTTTGTCAGCTACGAATTCTACAGTGAATTCTTCGCCAGCAACAGCAGTTGCTTCAGCAGCGTTCAAGTTCAAAGTTCCATTGAATGTTCTATCGTCAACACCTAAGATACTGTTAGCAATAGCGTCACCACTTACATCACCGATTTTCACAGCGATAAAGTCAGCAGCTAATTGGTCAGAAGCTAAGTTATTGTAGTTCTTAACCTCTGGGAAGCTTTCGCCTGCCGCACCTGGGATAGTTGAGAATGCATACGCTTTATCAACAAATCTCCAACTAGTATTATTAGGGAATTGATTCTCAACTCTCAAGATTACTTTTCTGATTGCTACAAGGTCAAGAGTAGAAATATTTCCAGACTTGTTAGCGTCAGCAGCAACAACTTTGTAAGGAGAATCAAGTAAATCAACGTTCAATACGTGCTTGCTAATCAAAACAAGGTCGTAAGTAGAAACACCATTGTCAACATCGTCATTTCTCATTGGAGTAACTGAGTAGTCACCTCCAGCTGGAAGACTTGGGAACAAGTACTCACCATCGTTAGATGTAGTGATTGTGTTCATTCCCTGAACGTTAAGGTCAATAGTTACATTTTCTACAGACTCATTTTCCTCGTTAGTTACTTTACCACCAAGTGCAACTTTAGGTCCACCGCAAACTCCGTTGTTGTCTTGAACTTCAACGAAAGTTACACAGTAGTCGTTATCTTGGTTATCAACGCAAGCGTCATCAGCAGTACCATCTTGCTCAGCAACCCACAATTGAACCATAGTCAATCCTGCGTTTACATCATCACAGTTAAGGATAATGAAATCATCAGCTGGAAGCGTAGTTAGGTAATCATCGTTAGTGATAACACCATCACCGTTTCTATCTTCAATTTTATTGATACGGAAATCAAATGGAGAACAGTAGTCGAAACTTGAAGCGTCGAAATCAACAGCCCACAATTCAACCATTCCAGAAAGAGGCATTACATCAATGCTCAATCCGTTGTGACAAACTGGAGTTGGTGCTTTACAATCAACAGCTTCAAAAGTAACGTCAAACTGACTAACGTTTCCACACTCATCATCGAAGTAGAATCTTACAGTGTGAACGCCTAATGGCCATCTTCCAGTTAAAGAACCACCGTTTCCGCTAAAGTCAGCGTCAAAGAATCTCGTGCTGAATGCGTCTAATTCCCAACGACCAGAAGTTGCAGTACAGAAGTCAGTTACGTTTGGAGTGATTTCAACCTCAGCAGTACATGGATCTTCATCCAAATCACCACCACAGAATTTAACATCACCGTCATAATCTACTTCAGGAGCAGTGTTATCAAAGATTTTGATATGTTGCTCGTAAGTGTAACGACCTGTAGAAGGCAAGGTAATATTAGGATTATCATTCAAAATCATGATATCTCCATTAGATACCCACATGTGCATAGAGTTGTGTCTTACTGGAGAATTACTACCTCCATTTCCATCACCAGGAACACCATCAAGGTTCAAGTCAAGTCTTGGAAGAATAGTAGCTACAGAAGAGCCATCATACTCACACCAGTTGATCAATGACCAAGTTCTAATGATTTTCTTACACTCACCATCAGTTGAAGCAAGAAGCTCAACGTCCTCAGAGTTAATAGCAATCAAGTCACAAGCAAACTCCTCATACAAGAAGTCTTGTGGACCAGAGTTAACACACTCTTCTTGATAGTCACCAGGTACATTCAATTTGTAACTGTTAACTGGCATAATCATGATAGTCTGACGACATGCTCCGATTGAACGGTTTCCGAATGCATCTTCCGCTCTGAAAGAACGTCTGATTGTTCCTACACCACAAAGGTCTAGTTGTACATTTGGATTCAATTCTTCAATTGTTGCACCACAGTTATCATCTGCAATAGCACCACCGAACAATGTTGTCAATTGGTCAGTATCAGTAAAGTCAATATTATCTGGCAAATCAGTACAGTTAGCCCATACATCCTCTGGTGGAGTACAAGTAGGTCTAACTTTATCTTCAACGTGTACATTAACCATACAGAAGTTGAAGTGACCGTCCCAAAGGATAGCAGTTGGTAAGATAAACAATCCATCAGCATTAGGATCTTCGTTCAAGTAGAACTCGAAGAAACGCTTGCCTCTATTATGTCTGTCATTATCAGCAGAAATCATAATATTGGTAGGATCAGATACATCAAAGATGTCTTCTTCATCATCCAATTTATCATAAGGAAGGATTGTCAACGGTACTTGGTTGTAATCAACAACTGCATCAATGAATGGGAACAAGTTGTCCAAGTAGTCATTAATGAAGTTAACAACGTAGTCATCAACTACTAACAAGAATACCTGATTATCTTCTCCTATATCATCACATGAGAAACTTGTACAGTTTTTATATACAAAGTCACGCGCTAAGTCAAATGCACCAGCACCGTCTCTTCCTAAGATTTCGAAGGTTAATGATGGATCTGGACCTAAACCAAAGTCAACGTTTCCAATTGGGTCAGTATCGTCTTCGTCAACCATCTTACGGATGAAGAAACAAACGTTACCGCAATTGTCGTAGCTACCTTCATCAAGGTCATCAGCACACAAAGTAGTAGTATCACCATTGAAACCAGTTAATGCAATTTGAGTTTCCTCACGGCATACAGGTACTGGTGGGATCTTATCAATTAATCTAACAAAGCACTCTAAAGTTGCGCTGTTACCACAAGCATCAACTACTTCATAGACTGCTAAGTAAATCGCATCTGGCTCATTCAATGTAGAAATACCAGGAATTACAATTGAATCAAATGGGTTAGGAGTAGCCAAGATTGGGAATGTCAATGCAGCAGCATTTTTATCATCCGGGCTTCCGTCATCGTGCATATCAAGTAAATCCAAAGTCAAATCACTGAATGTACCACCGTTAGTTGGTACAGAACCTAATAGATTAACTCCATCAGCAGTGAATAACTTGGTAGTCCAAGATGCAACACCAGAACAGTTCTCATAACAAACACTTGCTGGAGGCAATGTAGCATTACCCATACATACAGTATGCGCACCTGCAGCCGTTGAAGGCGTATAAACAGGAACATCCCAAGTATCGTTGTCATTAAGTCTTGTTCGTTTATTATCAAGCACTGGTGGGCAAGTATCAATAACTTTGATTAACTGCTCGAACCTTGCAGTTCTTGTAGCAGCATCAGCTCCACACCAATCAATGATAGTCCAAGTTCTGAGGATTTTATAGCTTGTAGGACAAACATCAATTACCTCATCAGTGTAAGTTGCAGTAAGACCACATCTGTCACCACTTCTGAATGGACTTCCTCCAATTGTAGGTCCAGTAACAAATCCTGGATCTTCAAATAGGTATTCAATAGATAAGTCTGTAAGGTTACCCATGTTTTCAGAACATGGAGCAACATTACCTGTAAGAACACAGCTAATTACTGTATCCGCATAAATGAATACCCAATCTGGGTTTGCGTGAGCATTTACTGGTAAACCAGCATATCCATCATTCAAACTCTCCATTGGTTGATATTGTCCCATCAATGTTGGGCTAAAGTTAGCACATGCCTCATGTGGCATTGGGCAACTCTGATCATCAAACGTGAACATCATGTCACGTGTATTATTCACAGAACACTTGATATAGTTAAGATTCGGATTCGGATCAAATAACTTAACAGTTTGAATCAAGTTACCATCTACATCCAATCGACCTAACCATAGTTTAGTCTCAAGAATATTAAGGTGCTCTAAACCAAGGCTAAGATTAATATCTTTCAACAATCTTCCAGGAGGAGCTGTTGGATCAATATCAAAAGCTAAACCTGTAGTACCGTCTGGAAGGAAAACTCCTCCACCAGCAATTAAGATTGAAGTATCTTTCACACAAACAGATGCGAAGGTATCAGGATATGGAGAAGAACAATCTAATGTAATAATATCAGATGGGAAATCTACATCATCCAAACTTGGTCTTTCAAAAGTAATTAATTGAACACAACTTGCAGTATTACCACCTTGGTCTTCAACTGTCCAAGTTCTTCGAGTTGTACCAGAAGTAGTTGAACAAGAACCACCTGCATTATCATCAGCAAAAGTAGTATTTACTATAGTACAGTTATCAGTTGCCATTGGCCCTTGAACTGGGAAAGTAACATTAAATGTCAATCCAGCTAAATCAACAGCACCGCCATCTCCAAGAAAAAGGTCCGTTACACTAATTTTCCAATCACCGTTGAAATCCTCACCTGCGAATGCAGCAAATGGATCAGCTGGTTGGAAAGTTCCTGTTCTTGCAGGATCAACCATACACATTGCTTCATAATCAGCAGCTGTCATAGCAGCCGCATCAGTAAATGTCGCAAGAATATTATTATTGGCGCAACCAGCACCAGCATTGAAAATTCGAATTGTAGTTCCTGCTGGACTTGTTAAATCAAGTTGCAAGTCAGAAACCCAAGTGTGGCTAATATCCAAATCTAAGGACAATGCCTCAGCCGTAGTAGCTCCCGGAGGAAGACTAACAGGAATAGTTCCACAGAATGTAGCACCTGCAGTACTAGCAGCAATTGGAATAGTACCATCCAATGGGAACGTAAAGTTAGTCGTTACTAAGCTTCCTGGTGTCAAATCATCAACAGAACAAGAAACAACTACGGTATCACAAGTGATTACTGGATCAACTTTATCTTCAATCCACAATTGAGTCCATGCCATACTACAAGTAGCAGTATCAACAATAGTTACTGTAATGGTCTTTCCAAGGTCATTACAATCAATTGGTACAAATCCAAACTGACCACCTAATGGTGCACCAGTACAATTTCCAGGTTGAACATTTGGTAATGGAAGACATGGCAAAGTTCCAGGAGTACTTGGATATGCAGGAGTACGAGTCATATAAAAATTATCATAACATCCATAAGGACCGCCTTCCAATACCATATCAGCAGTTACAAGTGTGCATCCACCATCAGGACTCAAGCTTACTTGAACTTTATCATTAGCCGCTAAAGTAGTAGTAGCGCCAGCAAATTCATTAACTGTGAAACACCAACTACATGATCCTGTAAATTGAGCACTCAATGCAGGGTCAGTAATATACTGGAAGCAATTTACACCGATTGGTAAAGGCTCACCAGGAACAGTCTGATTGAAATCACCAGGAGCAGCTGGATCCGGGAATACAGGAACTACAGATGATAACAAAGTAATATTATACGCTGCGTCAAGGTTAGGAAAACCAGCAACAGCAAAGCTAGTGACAGTTCCAAATCCACAAGCAGGAGCTAAGAAGAACGTATTTGTTCCGTTAGCAGCGTTACCGTCACAGTTTGCAGGAGTATTAACAACTCTTGTTCCACCAGTAGTAACTACCTCTACCCAAACTGCAGTACAGCCTGCTGGCAAAGAACCACCTACATCAAATGGTACACATACACATGATCCATTATCAGCTGCAGATGCATTATAAACTTGAGTTGCAAATGGAACTGCAGTACCCCCTTGGAAAGGAACATTACCGCTTCCATCATCACAATATACATTGATTGTCACTACTGGAGCAGCACCGAAAGTTTCTTGCATGAAACAAACTTCACCTACTGCATCTCCCGCAGCACCCGTAGGAATCTGAATTAATTGAATAATGTGGTTATTTCCACCTCCACATGCTAAAGCGCTTCCTCCAGATGGGTCAACACATGGGTCACAGAATGGACCTGTGAAAGATGACGCAATAAATGGACAGTTATCACCAGCAGTTACATCCCAAGAAACCAAAATTTCACATTCACCTGGTAACAAGTTGAATGTTTGGTCAGCTGGACAGTTCAATGCTGGATCTTCATTATCACAAACTATAACGCAGAAAGAACAAGAAATATCTTGAGTTCCGTCATTAGCAGTATAAACCACAACAGTTTTTCCTAATGGGAATACACCAGAAGCATTTGCACCTCCATTAAAATCATTGACAAACGCTGAACATGCAGTTGCTAAAGATAGTGTAATCTCAGCTTCGTTAATAGCACACATGAATCCTGCATTGATATCAACATCAACATCTTCTGCAATGACAAAATCTAAAGTGCCATCTGCAGCAGCAGCTAAGTAATCAGCCGCAGAAATAGTCCAGAAAGTACAATTTTCTGTACAGTCTCCACCACCAGCTGGCATATTTATACTAGTAATTCCTTCCAAATCTAATGGCGGATTTTCAAATCCAACTCCACCATTATCAGAATTCCAACAAACTTCAAAGGTAACATCCGCTACACATGCAGGAAGTGTAGTTGGTACACCTGTGATTGATAAAGGAGTATCATCCAAGTGATCATTAGAAGGATCAACAACCAATTGTACAACGCCTGTTGTTAAATTAACAAAATCCGAAGGAATATTTCCCATTGCAGGACATGCCGCTGAAAGTACTGGATCTGGAATAGCTAAATCAGCATTACAAACGCCAGCGTCTGTATCTACTTCAATATTTGCAGGACAAGTGATTGTACAGCCTGCGATTGGCGCACATACAGGAACAAATGAACCTGCCAAAACACCTGCATTGATTGCTGTGCAATCAATACCACCATCACCAAAACCAGGAGTCAAATCATTACCACTTGGAGCAGGATTGCCAAAAGGAATATAATTTGAAGCGTCTGGTCCACAACCGTTCCCAGAACCATCGTCTGCTCCAGTTACACCAATACCAGTACCGCCACCGTTCCAGCCATCACCGAAACTTTCATAAACGTACAATTCATAGGTATTACCTATAGTTGCACAAAATGTAACAGAACCATTATCAACCCAATCATTTGTTAATGAGTTGACACATGCCATCACAGGTGCAGGATCAGTGCCAACAACGCCGCAAATAGTTTCAGGCCCGAGATCGAACGTAGCTGGCGCACCAGCTGTCGCATCCCAAAGCAACCAACTATTTTCAGCTGGGAAAGCATCATCTCCCATGTTGACTGAAATCTGCGTAAACCCTGCAGGGCATTGCGCAATAGCGACCTGAGACAATAATAGTCCCAATGCTGCCAAGCACAAACTAAAAAACCGAGTAAAATTCGCTTTTTTCATGAGATAAAAATTAAAATTTGTTATTATCAATAATATTTTGTTAATCAAGAAGATTCACCGTATTCAAAACTATAGTTTCGACATCAGGCCTCGTAGATGGTGAAAAATCGTTTAGCCTTTCCTTAATTACAGGAAGAGCCAATTGAAGCGCATTTTGCACCGATACAGAACCACTTGAAAGATGTGAAGCTACTGCCTTGTAGTAAAGTGGATAGATATTCATATCTACTTCACTCATGTTCGTGCTTCCAGATGAGATTGCGTTAACCTCTGCCGCTAAAATCCCTACAGCAGTGTTAGAATCAACAAAAGTTGTTTGCGCAACTGTTTGAGTCAAATCTCTATCACCGAAGATAGGAGTCGAACCCAGGGTAGGACTTTGAGCAGTAGCTTCAGAAGAAAATAAGATTGCCACTGAAACCAAAGCTAATACCATTGCACTCTTGAAATTCAAAAACAACTTTAATGAAAAGTTCTTTTTCATGAGATTAAAAAATTTGGTTAAAGAATTAATTTGTTAAAGAATGTATGTGAAAAAAACAATCTGATTTCTTCTTGGAAATCGGACCGGATTATTGCTTGATGCATGTATGTAAAAAACCTCAGGTAAGAAAAACAGATGGGAAACAAAAAAAGGGTTGCCTCCGATACTCAGTCGGAAAACACCCTAAATTTATCATATTGTGTAAGATCCGTTTTTTTTCACAAGAGATTATAATTTGCTAATAGTGCGTTCGGTTAAGAAACAAATACGTATTAAATAACAACAAAAAACGCCAAATGGCACTTTATACTGTAAATCGGAATTTGTTGGAATATCTCTTTACTCGGCTTGGGACGCTTTGAACCTATAGCTTTATTCAGAACAATTGGGATAGAAATATGTATAGCTACAGATAGAGATTAATCGTATGCAAAGTTACATTTCATATACGGTACCTGAATACCCCCAAAAGGGTATTTTTTAAATAACATCCGAGAATCAATATGTTCTCGTGTATATGAAAATTAAATAATGCAATAACTCAGTTTCAGTCCTCATAAGGCATAAAGAATGCCAAAACAACTCAATCTCACTTCTTTTCTACAGAATATAATTGATTTAGAAAATCTAAAACTAATTTATTCGCCTGAGTGGCAGCACGAGCGTCATATCCTTGCCCTTTGGGATTTGCAAAACCTGATCCTTTGTCAAATGAGTGAATTGCTCGATCCACACCTGAATCCATTTTTCCATTGGGCGAGTCATCCTGAATTATCAATACTTTCGCTTTAGAATCTTTTATAGCTTCTTCTTTTCCTTTCGGAAAATCATAATAAAATACACATCCTTTCACTTTTTCCTCTGCCATCGTAGCTGTTTTCAAAGCCCAATTTCCGCCTTCGCCCCAAGCAATAACGCCCATCTGAGGTTGGCTTCCATACTTTGACGCTTCCAATTGCAGTCCACCAATATAGGAATGAATGATCGCCTCAATACGTCCTGATTCTATACTATTCAGCAAACGCTCAGCCTCTTCATCTGATTGAGCAACCACACCATCATAAAAATTAGGAGCAAATACAGCCACCTTCCCACCCAAAAAATCAAACAAACGATCTACTTCCTTTCTGATTTCGTCCGTAAGACCATATTTATCATGCACCACAAACAATGACATCTGGTTCGGTTTTTTAGGGATTTTAGCGTAATAATTTGCCATCTTACCATCTGCGGTATAAAAACGACCATTGCGCCCAGATGGCTTATAACTCTCCTGATATTGAGCCACTTTAGAAAGATCATAAAACGGTGCTTCTTCCTCAGAAAAAACCAATTCTGTGCCCCCCTCAAAACTGTTGCAGGAAACAATAAGCAGCAGCAAAACAATTGACATTAGTCCTCCAATGTGAACCATATAAGAACCATTGCATCTGATTTTACTAACTGCAGCAAAAAATTTAAAAGCAAACTTGATAGGCAAAAGATATTTTTTCACAACTAATGATTTATGGATTTCATAAAATAGGGTACCTTTCATTTTTCGCTCCCGAAATAAATTCGGGACAGGTCTTCCCTAAATAGGGTTATTTGCCGAAAGGCGTAAAAAATGAAATACACCCGTAAAATACGCACTTAGTTTTTCGCTTTCGCGAAATATGGTCATTTCGCGAAAGCGAAAAAAATTAGACACTCATTTAATTTGATTACAACACCCTAAACAGTCTTTAACTGACGCAAGTCGCTGAAAATCAGTTAATTACAAGCCCACTATCACATTTAAAACTCCTAATTGGCACTCAGTCTATTATCTTTCTTCAAGCTAAAGATTTGTAACTTATAATTATTATTACCCACAAAATAGAGTGTTTCACCAGTTGCACCAATATTCAAAGAGGCAATGCTTTTGGCATTATGAGGAGTATAAAATCCAGATTTTTTGGCGGCACAAGGCTCAAAACTTCCATCTCCTCTTCCGAATAAAACCATTCCATCTCCTGCATCATAGCGAGGCGTTTCAACCTCCGCTCCAAACATATTCCCAACGATAATGACATCCTGATTTCCATCATTATTTACATCCTTTACGGTAGAGCTTAAAATTGGAGCAACCTGAGCTAATTCAGGAAGTTTGGTAGATGAGAATCCGCCATTTCCATTATTTAACAACATCACTGACTCAAAAGTATTGGCTTCCAATTTTAGTGCATTTTCGACTTCATCCTCCCCCAAAATATCTTCCAGGCTTGCGTTGGCATACTCCGTATAGGTAGGAAACTTGCGATCTATAAATGGCATTTGGTCAGAAGAACATTCTTTACCTCGGGTGGGCACTAAACGCCCCTTATACTCCTTACTCAACACGACATCACAAGTGCCGGTTTTATCAAAATCGTTTGCGAACACTTTAAAGGGCTTCTTCTTGCTCGGGTGAAATTTATTATTCAAACCAACATTCCCAACTATCAAATCTTTGTGGCCATCCTTATTAAAATCTCCTTCTGAAATCGAGTACCACCAGCCTTTTAGATTACTGGTTCCGTATTTTTCGGAAGCATTGGAGAGCGTTCCGTTATCATTTTGGAAAATAGAAATTGGAGTCCACTCTCCTACCACCACCAGTTCTGGAAATTTATCCCCATTCAAATCGGTCCAATGTGCATCTTTAATCAAACCTGGATTGACCAAATCCGGTGCGACATCTTTTGTCACATCAGTAAACCCCTTTCCTTCATTTCTTAATAAATAACTCCTTTCGGAAAATGGATACCTACCATGCTCCGTTCCGCCGCCGATAAATATGTCCATGTCTCCATCCTGATCATAGTCCGCTGACTTGATAACAAACCCATTGGAAACAGGAAGTGGAACATTTACTCTTTTAAAATTGCGTTTTCCAAAATTAATATAGAGTCTATCTCTTAGGTTTTCACTTTCGGGTTTCATCTCATAGCCCCCACTGACGACATAGATATCCATCGTGCCATTATTATCAGCATCTAAAAACAAAACATCTGTGTCTTCGCAGGCAGCTTCGGTTGCCCAAGGTTGGTTTTGAGCCAATTCAAAATTACCATCGGACTTTTGGAAATATAATTGAGAAGATTGTCCGGAAGGACCACAGATAAAAAAGTCTTCCAGCCCATCCCCGTCCAAATCACCGGTACGGATTTTAGGGCCGGTAGTTGATTGGCGATGTGGCAATAAAATTTGTGTCGCAAAGTCATCAAAATTATTTTCTTTATGGGTAAAATCAACCCCGATGGCAGTAGGAGTAATTGATTCAAATATCTTTTGGGCATCTGAATTAGCAAAATCATATTGAGTTCCTGACGTCTCTTTCTTAATCACAACTCGCTGATTAGCAGCAATTTGTGTAGAAACCTGCTCTCTGCCATCAGGCCAGATCACCGTAATCTTATCAATTGTTTTTATTGAACCGACTCCAAAGTGCAACATCGGATCCACGCATCCTAAATAGCCCCGTATCGGATTCCATTCTTGCATGAGCTTCTGCTCGCCAGCCTCTAAAATGACTTTTGCTCCTACCAAAATGGTGGCATTATCGTTGCCTTTCAGATCGACTTGAAGCCACCCGCCAGAAGCGTTTTCAACAGAATTGTTTTTATAGACAAAGACTTCGTGATCGATGTTGGAAACTATCAATTCGAGGTCGCCATCATTGTCCAAATCACCGTAGGCAGCACCGTTAGAATAAGAAGGGTTTTCGAGTCCGATCTGCTCTCCTACTTCTTCAAAAACAAGCGATCCTGTGTTCTTAAAAAACAAGTTAGGGAGTTTTACCTCAGGCATTTTAGCATACATTTCTTTTCGCATATTCATAGGAATATTCCCACCATTTTTCTTCCTCGCTTCAGCCATGCTAATCATAAAATCATTGTCTCTCGAATATCTTCGGAAGCCATTTGAGATGAAGTAATCTTTCCAACCATTGTTGTCAAAATCAGCAAAGTTTGCTGCCCAACTCCAATCCGTTGATCCAACTCCTGCCATGTGTGCGATGTTATTGAACTTCCCTGATCCGTTGTTCAGATTTAAGCTATTGAACATGTATTGGTATGGATAGCCCAACTTGTTGATGTAGTACCAAAAAATGGGGGTGTTCATGGATTCCATCAAGGTTTTTCCACGAAAGTGGTCGCTCGTTGCCATATCGACTACTCCAATATCGACGTGTCCATCATTATTAATATCTGCCACATCACAGCCCATTCCGAAAAAGGAAATTTGCTTGGTTCGTTGCTTTACTTCATCGGTAAAAGTTCCGTCTCCATTGTTGATGTACATAAAATCAGGAACGGAATAGTCGTTGGCAACATAGATGTCTGGCCAGCCATCTTCATTGATGTCACTAACACAAAGTCCTAAGCCGAATCCCCATCGGAGCATTCCTGCCTGCTCGGTAACTTTTGTGAATTTACCGCCATCATTTCTAAATAGATTGCTGCTGGCGGCTTCGAGGTTTTTCTTGATTTTGAGGTCTTCAAAAACCTTTTGATGTACGACTCGAACATATTTTGATTCATTCATCACGAAGCAATCCAAGTCACCATCTTTGTCATAATCCAAAAAAGCAGCTTGCATGCTTTCATTGGAATCATCAAGTCCATATTCAGCTGCTTTTTCCGTAAAGGTCAAATCGCCATTATTGATATAAAGTGTATTTTTTCGGTCATTTTCAGGAGATTTCAGTCCATATTGGCAGACATAGATGTCCATAAACCCATCGGCATTGATATCAACCACAGAGGCACCGGTGGACCATTTTTTATTGACATTGATGCCGGCTTTCGCCGAAATATCTTCAAATTTCAGGTCGCCTTTGTTGAGGTACAGCTTATTATCAACCTCATTTCCCGAAAGGAAAACATCTTTTAAGCCATCGTTATTAAAATCAGCGATGGCGACGCCTGCGCCATTGTAATAGTGCGGAAATGAAAGGACATTATCATCTGTCAGTGGATTGTCTTCCAACTGGTTGACGAAATCTATTCCAGTTGCTTTTGAAGATAGGAGGCTAAACACCTTTTGGGAAGACGAAGTGTTGGAAGCATTATTTTGCTCACTGGTTTCGCCACAGCTACTTAGCATGACTACTCCTACAAATAGGATGAATTGAAAAAAAGAAGATTTCATGGAAATTGATATAATATTTTAACTAAAAGCATTCAATTAGGCACCTGTGTTTTTAAGGCGTGCTATTTTTAAAGTACCATTTCGCTTTCGCGAAATACCGTTATTTCGCGAAAGCGAAATTAATCACTCAGCCCGAAAAACTACTGAGCGGGTTTCGCTTCTTTATAAATCTGAAATTTTGCATTATTGTTGGCAACCATAACGAGATGAGTCCCTCCGGCTGATTGAATTAGGTCCAGCTGACGAACGTCTCCATCGGCTTTAAACGACGCCATCGGTTTTGGAGCAAATGACATATCGCCATTGTTTATCAACAAGCACCCTTTCCCCGCGTCGCTTCTTGTGGTCTCCACTTCTCGGTTGTAATAATTACCCGCCAGAAGCAAATCTTTTTTGCCGTCAGCGTTCCAATCTTTGATGATGACGCCGTAGGTAGGTGCTATTTGTGCAGCTATCGGAAGTTTGATCAACTCAAATGAAGTTCCATTATTTTTAAGGACAATGGTTTCGAAGATTTGGGATTGGAGATAGGTCGCTCCCTCTGTTTTTCCCTCCAAGACGCTTTCAAAAGAAGCCTGTCCGAAATCTTTATAGGTTGCAAATTTTTCTTTTATAAAGGGCATTTGCTCGGAAGAGCATTGGCGCCCACGCACCGGGTAGCAAACACCGTCATTGTCATAATAACCCAAATAGACATCATGGGTGCCGTTGGCATCAAAGTCTTTTACGTAGCATTTGAAGGGCTTTTCAGGACTCGCTTTATACTTTAGATTCAACCCTAAATTGCCCAACACAAAGTCAGGATCGCCATCGCCATCGAGATCGTCCATTTCGATGGTATTCCACCAGCCTTGGGTATTTTCGAGTCCGAAATCAGCAGTTTTATTTTGGTATTTACCGCCTTCATTGATTAGTATCGAAATAGGGAGCCACTCTCCTACCACTATCAAATCGAGGTCGGTGTCCTTATCAAGGTCAACAAACTTGGCGTCTGTTACCATTCCAAAATCTTTTAGAAATGGAGCTACTTCTTCCGTCACGTTTTTGAAGGTGCCTTTGTCATTTCTTAAGATGAAAGAGGAAGCGGGTAAGCCATATTTGCCGGGAACCTGCCGCCCACCCACGAAAATATCTAAGTCTGAATCACCGTCTATATCACCCACAGCGGGCTGAGAGGTACTCTCCGTTATCTTTGGGAATCCGTTTGAGGAGGAGAAGTTTCCTTTTCCATCGTTGGTGTAAAGTCTATCGGCGAGGTTGGCACTTCCTTGATTGTATTCATTGCTTCCGCTTGAGACGTATAGATCTTTGTCGCCATCGCTATCCATGTCAAAAAATAGAGCACCGGAATCTTCTTTTGCTTTGTCTTTTGCGAAGGTGTTTTTAGAGGTTTGTTGAAAGGTTCCGTTAGAGGATTGAATCAAAACCTTTCCTTCGCTTCCTTTTGAACCACCTATGAAAATATCATCTAAGTTGTCTCCATTGAGGTCTGCTACTGCGGTCACGGGCCCCAATGTGGACATCTTGTAGGGTAGTAGAATTTCTCTTTTAAAATCATTGAAGTCGTTTTCTGAATGGGATAAGTTATTGGCTAATGTATTTGAAAGGTCTTCAAATATTTTTGCATTGCCCGAAAGGGCTAAAGGCGTACTCTTTTGGTTAGCGCTCTTTTGGGCTATGGTGATGCGCTGATTTAATTTGACATCTTTTAAGGTGGAACGTTGTCCATTGCCCCAGTCAACGATGATTTGATCTGCTTTTTGAATCGCTCCGAGTCCGAACTGAATAATGGATTGACTCGCAGACATGTAGCCTCTGGTAGGGGCTAGTTCTTGAACCTGAATTTCATCCTCATACTTGACGGTAACTTTAGCGCCAATTCCTTTTAGATTTGGTGCAGCACCTTGCAATTGGATTTGCAAGTAGGAATTGCCGTTAGAACTGGCGTTATTTTTATACAGTAGTGCTGGTTTATCAACGCAACTGACCACTAAGTCCAAATCACCGTCATTGTCAAAATCAGCATAGGCAGAGCCGTGAGACCAATTTTTGTCTTCAAGTCCCCACTTTTCAACGACTTTGGAAAAGGTCAGGTCTCCGTTGTTTTTATACATATAATTTTGAATTTTTTCGGAGGGCGCCATCTGGATGATGTCTAAAGTAGTTGCATTTTTGCCCGTAGATTTGACTTGTTCAATGAATTTTTTTCGTTCGTTTTCGTAGTCTTTATTTCTAATGTCTTTTATCAAACCGTTTGTCACGTACAAATCTTTCCAGCCGTCATGATCAAAATCCACTAAGAGTGGCGACCAACTCCAATCTGTGCTTGAAACCCCGCTGAGCTGAGCGATTTCACTAAATTCGGCATTTCCATTATTGATTTGAAGGGCATTGAACATGTATTGATAGTGGTAGCCATTAGCTGCCAGTTTCCAAAATTTTTCAGGGTTCATCCCGCTCATGTTCGTTTTCAACCGTAGGTTGTCTTCTGCCACCATGTCCGCCACAAAGACGTCCATAAAACCATCGTTATTGATGTCAGCGATATCCGTTCCCATGCTGAAATTCGGCATGTGTTTTAGTCCGGTATTTGCTTTATTGGTGAAGGTTCCATCTTTATTGTTGATGTAGAGCATGTCTGGTTCTTCATAGTCGCAGGAGACATACAAATCCGTCCAACCATCATTGTTCAAATCAGTGGCTTTGGCACTTAATGTAAATGAATAATTTAGCAAACCAGCATTGTAGGTGGACTCTAAGAATTTACCATTTTTCTGATTCAAATAAAATTTATCAGTGAATTGGTAGTCAATTTTTCCTTTCATTTTTGCTCTTAGGGAAGAGTTGTTTGGAGGCTGATTGCCGACATACAAATCCAAATACCCATCTCGATTGGCATCAAAAAAGACCGCATCAATGCTATAGCCAGGATCATCTATTCCATAACTCGCTGCCCTTTCAGTGAAGGTATTGTCCTTATTATTTATGTAAAGCAAATTCTTTCGTTGCTCCATATTATCCACCAAAAATCGGCAGACATATATGTCATCATAGCCGTCGTTGTTGATGTCAACTATGGTTACGCCCGTGGACCAACTCGTTCCGTCATTTACTCCCGCTTTCGCGGAAATATCTTCAAAAACAAAATCCCCTTTGTTGAGATACAACTTGTTTTCAGTCATATTTGCAGCAAAATAGATGTCCTGCAGACCATCATTATTTACATCCAAAATACCAATCCCTGCCCCCTGATAGATACCATCATAGAAGGCATAGTTGAATTGTGGGGTTTCCTTTATTGCATTGATGAAATTAAGATTGGACTGACTTGCTTCAACCTTTGAGAAAAGTGGACCCGAAAAATTATTGGGACTAACAGCGGAAGTAGAAGCCTTGTCACCACAAGAAGCCAAGCAGAAACCAACAAATAGAAATATACTAACTCGCAGAAAACCTGAAGACTGATACATTACTAAAAGATTATGTTCAAGAAAAATTTTACAAAAAAAGTGAATTTATGGAACTTCATAATCCCAACACCTCATCAATCGTCTCCCTACTTATCGAATGATAGCCGCCTCGCGCCTTCTCATAAATCTTACGCGCCGTAGCTACTTGCCCTCGATCCACAAATGCTTTATATATCGGCGTCAAAAATTTCCTTCTTCCCACACGAATCAGAAACTCCTCTATTCGATCCATGATCTCAAAAGCGTGTGCATTATAAATCGACAAGGTGAACCAAGCCGCCTGTATTTCCGAATTGGTTGAATTGCTCAATCCATAAATATAATCCAATCGCTTCATCGTGCGACTCGGTAAGTCATTGGGCAACTTTCGTATGAAGTGCAATTTTTCAAAAGCAGACCACCCATCAATACCCAAACCACGCACATCTTGCCCTGCTTTCACTTGCTCCACTACCCTATCTACGATTTCAAAACGAACAGATTTTATCTCGCGACAGCTTTTCGGCAGCCCTGCCCCATCCGTCCACTCTTTTACATCAAAATTTATCGGATGTTTCGCCAGTAGATTTTTATTCAAAAAATCAAGAAATTGATCCGTTGTAATCGTCTGAAAACGATGGCTCGAAAAGTAATTATTCAAAAACTCATCGAATGCCTCGCGCCCCACTTGCTCTTCGATCGTTTCAAGCAAAAACGCCCCTTTTTCATAAGCAATCGCAGTCATGCCATCATCAGGGTTTCGCCCCTCCAAATCCAATCTCAAATGAGTGTCTTCCGACGAATGACTGCTCACCACGCGCTCTACATCACCTTTGCCAATCACTGCATTCATATTGGCAAAAGGACGACCTTCGATGGCTTCGATAATGCGGCGTTCGATATAGACCGTCGTGCCTTCGTTGAGCCAGAAATCATCCCAAGTGGCATTGGTCACCAAATTGCCCGACCAACTATGCGCCAACTCATGCGCAATCGTACTCGTCAGCGAGCGGTCACCGGTGATTAATGTTGGCGTCACAAAAGTCAACATCGGATTTTCCATACCCCCAAATGGAAAGCTCGGTGGCAATACTAAAATATCAAATCTCCCCCACGGATACTTGCCAAACATGTCCTCCGCAGCAGCCATCATGTCCGTCACTTTGTCGAATTCATAGAGCGCATCATCCATCAACGCAGGTTCGCAATAAACGCCTGCTTTATTCCCAATTTGCTCAAATGCTAAATCGCCCGCAGCCATCGCAATCAAGTAGGGAGGAATCGGATATTTCATCGAAAAAGAATACTGACCATTTGCTGATTTTTGCTTCGGATTCGAGGCGCTCATTACTGCCAAAAGACCAGGCGGCACCTGCACCTTCGCATCATAAGTCACCCGCACTCCCGGCGAGTCCTGACATGGAATCCACGACCGCGTCAGCACAGGCTGCCCTTGCGTAAACAAAAAAGGCAATTGCTTTCCTAACGTTTGCTCCGGTTCAATCCAAAGCAGCGCCGCCGCGTCAGTTGCTGTTTCGTAATGTATTGATAATGAGTTAGTTGTAGGTTCAATTCCAATCACCAGTGGCTGTCCGAGATGAGGTTCTTCCGTCCCGATTTTAAATTCACTTTCGTGAAATGTATCGCCAGATCCAATCAATACTTTCTTAATGTTCAAGCCGTTGATGTCGAGGACAATTTGGGAAGCGCCTTTGTTTTCAATCTGCCAGTTGGCAATACCCGTCAGTTTTTTTGATTCGAAATCAACTTTCAGATCCAAGTCCAAATGCTTCGTCACCGCCTCTTGCGAATTGGCAAAACTATGCGGCTCGACCGGGTGGGCATTTGAAAGCGCTAAGCTGCCTGAAGAGTTGCAACTCCATTGCACGAAAGTGCCAAAAATCATCAAGAGTAAAAGGGAGGTTTGCCTTTGCATGGAATTGAAATTTTGGTGCAAAGATAACACAACATCAATAGGGAAAAAACCGCTCGCGCCAACCTCCAGGTTGGTGTGATAGATCAATTGGCGTCCACGCCAATAAACTATGTTGGTGAAGACGCCAACGGATGCGGCACACCAACCAAGAGGTTGGCGCGAGCTTAGCCCCACTGCTCCAACTCTCCTCCTTTCTTAAACAACTCATCAACCTTCGCCGAAACCTTCTTATCCACCTCCAAAACAGGCGCATGATGCGGCTTAATCCGCGCATCAATAATCATCGCGTTGCGGCAGCCCCAATGCTTATGCTCCACAAATTCATCCACCCCATGCACATCATGAGAAGGATTGGCGCGCGTGAAAGTCACCCAGACAAAATTGTTCTCCGTTTGAGCGGCGAATTGGCTATCATCAGCAATGACAATCAAAGGAATTTCCGAAAGGTCAAATTTTTCGAGCCATTGGCTGAGGCGCTTGGCGTCCTCATAACTTTCTGTGCCAGTGAATTTTGAACCTTGTATAATTAGAATTCCCTTTTGATAAAAAACAGGAGCAGAAAAGCCTTTCGGCAAATCAAAATCCGTCGGTAACTCAGCGGTCAATTCGCGCAGTTTATCACCGCAGCAAGCCATGATGAGTTTCGACCCTTCGTTCCAGCCACTACCTGAATAATCCAAAGTATCAATCGTCGTTTTGGTCTGAAAATGCAGGTCGCGAGTCAAGTCGATTCGCTCTAAAACGTGAGTGAAAAACTCCGGAATGTGATGCGTCGTCAAGTTCGGCACATCGCCCTCGGCGGCGATGATGAGGAACTTCGCCAATGTCGTCTGACCTTTGCCCAAAAGGTGATTGGCTTGCGTCAGGATCTCCTCAGGTTTTCTTTCCCGAAAGGGCATATATCTCTCACTGCCAAGGGCAATCAATAAAGGATGAACGCCTGCTGCATCAACCGCATTGACCTCCAAAATGCCTGGAAACTCACTCGTCGTCAGCGGCTCCACGAGTTTATGAATTAGATACCCAAAGCTCGTATCTTCTTGCGGCGGACGTCCAACCACCGTGAAATGCCAAATCGGATTTTTGCGATGATAAACCGCTTCCACTTCCATCACCGGGAAGTCGTGTTCTAAACTATAATAGCCCAGATGGTCGCCAAAAGGACCCTCTGGTTTTTTAAAATTCTTTCGAATAATGCCCGTGATGACAAAGTCCGCTTCCGCGGAAATGAAGTGGTCATTTTGCCAGCCGTAGCGAAACCGTCGCCCATTCAAAAGCCCTGCAAAGGTCAATTCAGACAACCCCTCCGGCAGCGGCATAATTGCTGAAAAAGCATTGGCTGGTGCACCGCCCACAAAAATGGATGCGCGAAATGGCTCATCACTATTATTGTACTCGGTATGATGGACGCCAATGCCTCGGTGCAACTGATAATGCAGACCGATTTCTTTGTTCATTTCATATTCATTGCCCGAAAGTTGGATGCGATACATACCGATATTGGACTTCATCGGGTTGCGCTCATTGGGCGGAAAAGTAAAAACTTGCGGCAGCGTAATAAACGCGCCGCCATCCATCGGCCAGCTTTTGATTTGAGGCAATTTATCAATCGTGGTTTTCCCGTAAAGGGAAGGAACGCCAAAGCGGCTGCGCATGGGAAGCGCCGTTAGTGCCGTAAATGGTGCAGAGAGATATTTCAACGGATTTTTTAAAAAAGCAGTCGGATCGGCTTTGAGTTCGATGACTTTTTTGACCTTTTCGATAGTGTGACGAAAGAGAAATTCCGTTTGCTCAAAAGTGCCATACAAATTCGAAACCGCCTGAAATGGACTTCCTTTTACATTTTCAAAAAGCAGGGCAGGACCTTGCTGCTCGTAAATGCGGCGATGGACTTCCGCTATTTCTAAATCGGGATCGAGCGGGGTTTTGATACGAATGAGTTTTTGGTGTTTCTCCAAATCATTGACCGCCGCGCGCAAACTTTTATAGGACATCAGTTGTAATTAAAATATGAATGAAAATCAAAATGACTTTTTTCCTTTCGGAAAATGGCTCGCAACCAGCTTCATTTCGCGAAAGCGAAATCCGTTTTTCATTTTCATTTTGATTTTCATTTTAATTTAAGACTTTTTCCTTCGTAACAATAATTTCTGTTTGTAGTTTTGAGTTTTATTAAAGACCTGCCACTTACCTGAAGAATTTTCCAAATTAAGAATAGCTGATTAGACATGAAAGCATACCTCAACTTAATGCAACATATTCTGGACAATGGTACAAAAAAATCGGATAGAACCGGTACCGGTACCATTAGCTGTTTTGGCTATCAAATGCGTTTTGATTTAGCTGAGGGATTTCCGATGGTAACGACCAAAAAGCTGCATTTAAAATCCATCATTTATGAGTTGCTTTGGTTTTTGAAAGGCGATACGAATGTGAAGTATTTGCAAGAAAACGGCGTCCGTATTTGGAACGAGTGGGCAGACGAAAACGGCGACCTCGGTCCCGTTTATGGCAAGCAGTGGGTCAGTTGGCAAGCAGCAGATGGACGCACTATCAATCAGATCAAAGAAGCGGTAGAACTCATCAAAAACAACCCCGACAGCCGCCGCATCATCGTGAATGCATGGAATGTCGGCGATTTGAAGCAGATGAATTTATCGCCTTGCCACGCGTTATTTCAGTTTTATGTGGCAGATGGCAAGTTGTCTTGTCAGTTATATCAGCGGTCAGCAGATGTGTTTTTGGGAGTGCCTTTTAATATCGCTTCTTATGCGCTCTTGACCATGATGATAGCCCAAGTATGCGATCTCGAACCCGGAGAATTTGTCCACACATTTGGTGATGTCCATTTATATAGCAATCATTTAGAACAAGCGAAATTGCAACTCTCGCGCACGCCGCGCACCCTACCCTCCATCAAAATTAATCCAACCGTAAAAGACATTTTCAATTTCCAATTTGAGGATTTTGAATTGGTTAATTACGATCCGCACCCGCACATCAAGGCACCGGTAGCGGTTTAGAAAACGGCTTACGGATGACGAGAGACGGATTCCGTCCTTCGTCGCCCGTCTTTCGTCCTTTGTAAAAAAAAAAGAAAGATGGCAAACAAAGACTTTGAAATTAAGAGTTCTGAAATCAGGCAATTGCTTAACACGCCGCCTTCTTGGATGGCGAGATGGGGCACGGTGTTTATGTTGCTCGCATTGGTGGCAATTGTTGGAGTTTCGTATTCTCTGAAATTCCCTGAAATTATCACTGCAGATGTGACCATTTCGACTGCCAATCCACCTATACCCGTAGTCGCAAAAACAGCTGGTGTATTATCAAAAATCTTTATTGAGGAGGGACAATCGGTATTGAAAGGAGAGGCAATCGCTCTTTCGAGCAATGATGCAATCTATGAAGACATCACCACTTTAGAAGAAAAATTAGAGCTCTTTAATCCAAATAATTCAAGTACATACGAGGTCTTTTATAACTATCCAAAAGAATCGGAAGAGGCATTAATCTTAGGAGAGATTCAAAATGAATTTGATTACCTAATCAGTGATTTAAGTGATTATTATATCGTTTCTCAAAATCCCGAAAAAGGATTAACTGAGGTGCGAATTAATGAAAGAATTAAGAGTAATAAACGATCTATCATAGCTGAAAAGAAAAAATTGCCTACCGTTGAAAGAGCTATTGAAATTCATAGAAAATTAGTGGCTTCCAAACAAAATGAATATCAAAAGAAAAAAATTACATTAGGTCAACTTCAAGAATTCATTTCCGAAAGGGATCTTTTAGAATTGGAGAAGATGAAAATCAAGACCAACATCAGCGAAAGAGAACTCGAAATCGCCAACCTTAACCGACAACTCAAAGCCATCAAAACTACCAATAATTATGGAAGTCAAATCTCCTTTGGAAAAATAACGGAGACATACAAAAATCTGACGAATGCAGTCGAAAACTGGAAACGTAAAAACCTAATCACTGCACCTGCAAGCGGGGTCATTTCTTTTTATGATAAGCAAGCAGACCGCAACAAATATTACAAACCCGAAGAAGAAATCTTAGCCATCCTCTCTAACCAATCAGACCTCTTGGAAGGCACTGTCGAACTGCCTGTGCGCCATATTGGACGCATTCAGGAAGGGCAGCAGGTGTTTATCAAACTGCATAGTTTTCCTTACCAAGAGTTTGGAAAAGTAACAGGCACCGTAAAATATAAATCCAAAGTGCCAAAAAAAGGAATTCACATCATCGGTGTCGAATTGTCCAACTACCTAACCACCACCTTTGGCAAACAAATACCAGAAGAGCAAGAACTCGTCGGCGTGGCAGATATAATTACCGAAGATAAAAGTTTGTTTCAGACGGTTTTTAATTAGGTCATCATTGGTAGCTTGAGATTGATATATTTCGCTTTCGCGAAATAAGGTTGGTTAGCGTAATAAAGTAACATCTCCTTGAAGCACCTCTTTTTTCTTTTCTCCCTTTCGGAAATACTCATACTCCACAAACCAACCATAAATTCCTTGCGGACTTTCTTTCCCACGAAAAGTGCCATCCCATTGCATGGACTGATCTCCCGTAGCTGCAAAAGTTAATTGCCCCCATCTATCAAAAACTTTAAAGCCAATAATCTCAAAATCATAGTCACAACTTGAAAAGACTTCGAACTCGTCGTTAATACCATCATTATTGGGCGAGAAGGCGGAAGGAATGTAAAAATCACATGCACATATTTCTGACTCCACTTTCGTGGAATATTGATATTCGCCGCATTCATTCAAAACATCGACTACATAATCACCTGACTCTGAAACAATTATCGAAGGTGTGACTGCCCCCGTTGACCATAGATATTTCCCCAAAAGGGGCGCCAATAGTTCAATTGGTTCATCATTACATATAGTAGTGTCTTGCTGCCATTCTCCAGTTTCCTCATCTGCCATTATAACTACCATTTCATCTCGCAGAGTGCAACCATCAATAAATGCTTCCACAAAATAATTCCCTGGTTCAGAAATTGTAATAACAGAATCTTGACTCCCATCACTCCACCTATGAGTTGCTTCTAAAAAAGCGCCATTGAATGATTCTTTATCGCCTTGGCAAAGTTCTAAAGTGTCGGGTAGTGTGTTGAATTCTATGACAGAAACATCTTCGATTAGAAGCCAGTTGGAGTTTGGACCTAATGTAGGTATCTCATCAATCCAATTTACTTGATTATCTGGTCTTAGACCTCCAATAACTATATGTTTTTCATTTCCATTTGCCTGATAGCAACCTGCAATCTCTACCCAATTCATGGTATCAGTTATGATTCCTAAGGGGTTATCAATATCAGGAAGAAAAGGAATAGGAGAGGCAATTGGTAATAGAGTATCTAATGCCTTTTCCATAAAGGCTAATCCAATATTATCTGAGAAATTGTACTCCGAATGACTACCATCGTTAAAGTACAACGTCACGGGAGAGACAAAAAACTGGACATAATAACTCTTATCTTTTTCTAATTTTTTATTTAATTCTACCTGTAAATATCTTTTAGCCCAATTACGACCATCACCATAAACCAACAAGCCAATATATGCTTCACCACTTCTTGGCAATTGAAAGTCCCTTTGTGGGAAAGGGACTAGGTGCGGAGTAAACTGAGGATTTGTAATACAACTATGATAATATACGGGATGTACATAGCTGGTGGGTGTAGTTAAATTACCTACAAAAGACCACGATTCTATATTATTGAAACTACCTTCATTTGGACAATCGGACATTGCCTCAAAGTCAGGGTTAGGAACTAAGTTAATCTGAGCATAACCAAACCCGATCAAAATAAAAACAATAATGATTGCTAAAATAAATCTCATAAGGCTCTAATTATAGGGGAGCAAATAGCTTTGCCCCCCTACTTTTCCATTAATGATTGATAACCAATTTTTCAGTGATTATCTTTTTATCATTTTCAAAAAGATTTAAAATATACATTCCCTCTGGGACATTACTAACATCAATTGATGTATTAGACCACTTAGGAATATTTACCAGCCTTTTTCCTGAAAGATCAGCAATGGCTATTGAATACTCTTTGTGAAAGTTATAATCGAAATCATTTATAGTAATAGTGTTATTCGCTGGATTGGGAGAAAGAATGGCTTTTTTCAATTTAGCTCCACCACCAAATCTACATCCCAAACCATCCGGACATACTGTAAAACATGCACCATTACAAATTATATTTCCACCATCAATTGTTCGTTCAATTACTGTCCAAGGATTAGTTGGACACCAATGGTTAGTTATAGCAAATTGAACATGATATGTGCTAAACTCTTCAGGATCTCCTATAATATCTGGATTATTTTCTTGAAGCCAGATATTACTAATACTTCTTGTATCAATAATATCCCTAGTCCATCCAGCGGAAGCAAATCCAGGTCCAGGTCCACTATCTTTAAAGACAGAAATAAAGTAAGAGCTGTAATTTTTACTTCCTGAACCATCTAAAATAATTTCTTGCTCATAACTATAAAATCCACCAGGAATCCCTGTATTATCAATTAAATTCATACTTATATCGCTATCATCAGTAGCCCCAACTGCCACAATCATAGAGGTTAGAGTAGGGCTAAAATCGTAAGTACCTGCATTGCCTATCAACTGCCCATTAACTAAATTACCAATTGTCCAAGGGTCACCTTTAGGATGCAAATCACCACAATCAAGTCGCAATTCAGGGTATTGTACTTTGAAGCGGTAGGTTCCTTTATCTAAGTTTTGCTCTGTATGAGGCAAATTCACCTTAAAGGGTCCTCTAACTGTGAACCAATTTCGAGAGTCGAAGTCAAATTTTTGAAGTGTAATCTTTGGTTTTAATTGATGAACTCCAATCATCCAAACAATACAGGTTTCCTCACTCCAACATTCAAAATTAGGATTTTTAATTTCACAATTAAATCCATCATAAACAAGAGGATAACTTACTCCAGAGTTGTGGATTGTAGCACTTGTGCATCCACCAGAAGCATCAACATTTTGAGCTTGAAGATGTATTGAGAGAATAAAGCTAAAGAAAAACAAAAGCGTAGTTACAAACTTTTTCATAATTTTATGTTTTTGTAATTTACAAATAGGCTGTTGCTACCGATGCGCAAGTTGGTTGGCAGCAGCCGTTTTAAATATATATTGATCCTACCTACCCGATTGATCAGTTCGAGCAAGTCATTTCAATTTTACCTAAAGTGTAAAGCACGAAAAACAATGAAAGGAAATTTTAATTTTTGGAGCTGTTTCCAAATTTTCTATTTTAATTTTCCTTTTACACAAACAAATCTACCCCCCCCTATTTATAGTTGCAAATATTTTAACATATTTATTTTCTTATAAATTCAACTTTGGTCATCTGTTTTAAAAAATAAAAGCCACGGATTAACACTGATTCCACGGATTAAATTAATCTGTGTAATCTGTGCGAACCCGTGGCTTCTTTATATGTAAGCTCATTCCACGAAATTTGTCCCGAACTGGCTTCGGGAGTGGGCAAAAAAAAATCCTGCTCTCAGAGCAGGATTTCGATTTTTTGACAAATCTTACAATTTTTACCAAAACTTACAAGTATTTACTTTTAGAGCAAACCTTGTGCCAATTAGCTAATTATTAGGCTTTTGCTCTGGAAAAACTTCCTTTTTTCGATTTCTTCACTTCTTTTACTTGGATGTCTTTCACCAAGTCCACTACTGTAGCAGAAGCAACGAAGATAGAAGAGTAAGTTCCGACAATCACACCAATCAAGAGTGCGAAAGCGAATCCTTTGATACTTCCACCACCGAAGATGAAAAGGGTCAAGACCACAATCATCGTCGTAC
>CALCJP010000188.1 GCA_937967625.1 uncultured Saprospiraceae bacterium | reverse complement strand
CCGACACCCTCTCGTCTCTCGTCGCGATTATTGCAGTTCATTTTCGTCGGGAGACGAAAAGATAGATGAGTTCAGTCTGGAGACTGAACCCAGCGGGTGATATTAAAATAATGGATAAATAACACTTACACAGTCGCAAATAAATCCTCAAAGGTTATGACATGCTGAACCACATCTGATTGATCCGCTTTGTTTTCTAATCCAAAAGTTGTAATTATAGCTGTGAAAATTGATTTTTTGGTTTTAGTAACTTTCGCAAATGTTTCACTCCTTTCTTCGAGTTTCAGCTTGTAATCAGGAGCTAATCGATACGCTTTGTTTGAAAATTTTATCTCAAAAAGGTTAATAACTCTGTCTTCGCGTTCTACCAATAAATCAATTTGAATTCCCTTGAGTTTTTCATTACCCACAAAACGAAATGAAGTAAACTCATGTAAAATGTATTCAATGCGTAAAGCTTTGGCGATTTGGTGAAGATGAGTCATACAAATGTTCTCAAAGGCATAGCCAGTCCAAGCCTTAAAGTCTGATTGTTTAAATAATTTCAAAAAAACACCCCTTTGGTTTGAGAGCTTTTTATTCGCAATGAACCTCAGATGAAATAACGCAAAGTTATCTGTCAGACGAAAAAGTTTTCCTTTTTTCTTTTTCCCGAAAGGGTAATAAGTCTTTATAAATGCGGACTTTTCAAGCTCGTTGAGGATTCGAGTTAGTCCGCCCCCGTTTGGGATTTTGGTTGCTTTTGCTAATTCTTGCCTCGTTAACCCCTTCCATTTAGCTCCTAAAGCTTTCACTATAGCAATATGATTTTCGGGCTTATCGAATAATGATTGGAAAACTCTATCAAATTCATTTTTCAAAAATCCACTATCATCAAAGCACAGCCGATCTATATTTTGAGGAATACTTTCCTTCGATTTTAACAAATCGAGATAAAAGGGTATGCCCCCCAATACCATATAAGCTTGGGTAATTTCATAGCGATTAGCCTTCATTTTTCGTGCTTTAAAAAACTGCTCAGTTTCATTTAATGTGAAAGGACGAATCGGCAAATATTGCGTTGCGCGGTTGTGCAATCCACCCTTATCATTAATCACCTTATCGATCATCCACGATGCAGCAGAACCGCATAAAATTAGAAAGACATTATTGTACAGTGCCCAATCATTCCAGAAATGACCTAACATTCCAAGGAATTTGGATTTAGGGGTTGCGATCCATGAAAGTTCATCAAGAAAGATAACCTTTCTTCCCTTACCTTTTCTCTCTTTTAAGTACCTTTTGAGAAGTGAAAACGCCTTCAACCATGACTTGGGTTTTTCATCTGCAAGTGTCCCAAATCCTTTTTCTGATAACTTTTCAGTGAAGATTTCCAATTGATCCTGAAAACTACCACCTTTAACGCCAGTCATCTCAAAATCAATTTTTTCTCCGAGTGCATGCTTGATTAAAAAAGTTTTTCCAACTCTCCTCCTGCCATAGACGACTATCATTTCAGATTTGCTCGAATTTAAGGATTCGTTTAAAATCGAAATCTCTTTTTTTCTTCCAATTATCATGATTAGCATTTTATAATTGGCTAAAAGTACATCATTTTTATTAGATTTAGCCAAATATAAAAATCATAATTGGCTAAATCTAATTAACCAACCATAGATTTAGCGTTCATTGCATTACTCTGCTGGTTTTAGGTCTCCTAATCGAAACCTAACATCTTAGCGTCTCTCGTCGCGATTATTGCAGTTCATTTTCGTCGGGAGACGAAAAGATAGATGAGTTCAGTCTGGAGACTGAACCCAGCAACAAATATTTGCCGAAAGGCAAATCAAGCAACCCACGAATTTCATTCGTGGGCAGCACACACACAAAAAGCCCCACAGCAAATCCAAAAGCTGCGGGGCATATATTGCAAATTTCTTCGCGTGCAATCTATTAAAGATTACTACCGATTGATTTGCAAGTATCCAGAAAAACTATTGCCTAAACCATCTTGGAAGACATAGAAGTACGTGCCACTCGGCAAGTCTTCGCCTTCCCAATCGCCAATCCAAGTGTTTCGGTAGCCCTCATCGCGGAAAACGCGATTACCCCAGCGATTGTAAATTGTCAGTATATTTTCAGGGAATGCTTCCGCGCCCTGAATAATGTAAGTGTCATTGATTCCATCTCCATTCGGGGAGAAACCATCGAAAAATCTAAGTGTTTCGCAGTCAATCAATATCGTTACCGTCGTGGTGTCACAAATACCATTTTCACAGATCACATACTCTAAGAAATCGGGGTTGTCGCTATCGCAATAGCCCGCTTCCGGCGTAAACTGCATGGTGCCATCTGGTAAGAAAACAGCCGTTCCGTGTTGTGGTGGCGTGATGACAAAGAAAGAATCTAAATCATTGAAATTCAGATCATTACCTAATATGTTGATGACTGTAATCATATCCGTAGTCGTTCGTGCCGTATCAGGAACTGCCGTAATCAGATTCATCGAATCTGCCAAAACGGTCACGCTGATATAAGTGGTATCGCAAACTCCTAAGCTATCACAAATGATGAAACAACCTTGATTGGTACCCACTGCCGTTGCCTCATAAGTAAAGCAAGTATCTGTGGCAGACCAGTCAAATATCACCGCATCGCCGGAGGCATTCGGGCAAAGGTTGACTGTTTCGGCGAAGCCGCTTACCAATTCGAATGTCGGCATACAGTAGTCGCCAAATTCTCCAATCATCAAGGTGTCAGTTAAGTTATCTGTACTAATGCAAGTCGTCGTGACCGTAATCGTATCGCGACAGCCATCATTTTCATTGATGAAGGTCAACTCATTGGTTCCTAAATCTTTGATCCAGAAGCCGAGTCCTTTTGGTACGATGAGCGTATTCAGCTCCAACGTGGCAGGGAAACCAGTGGAGATTTGCTCCGCGAATATGGTTCCATAAGTATTGCGCGAATTACCTCCAACGATGGAAACGCCTGCTGTACTCAAACTCCAATTACCTGTCGGATCCCAGCGATTGATAGAGTCCACCAACGCGTTGATACTCGCAAACTCACCAGAGAAGTCCTCTCCGTTTATCATCCACGAGGTGATATTGTAGGGGCCCGCCGCGCCATTGCCCGGAAGGGTGAAATAGCTAATCGAGAAGGTGCTATCAAAGCCGCATGCTTGCAAATCGAAGCCATAAGGTGTGCCATCAATTTCCAGATCATAGTCGGCAGTAATGATTCCAGCAAAACCTCTCACGCAGACAAACAAACTGTCTTGCGAGCAATCCACGCCAATAATCGAACTTTCAGGAACGATGAAATTATCGCATTCGTCGCGCACATTGACATTGATTGTCCAATCGAAACAAGTGCCATCTGTTAGGCAAATCGTATAGCAAGTCGTATCCATTCCGACTGCCAAGCCATTGATTATCAGACAGTTGTCCATCATACTGAATGTGAAATCCACATTGCCATTTGGCGTACAGCCATTCATGATGGTACTAATATAACTTTCGTCAAATTGGGTTGCGTAGTCCCCCAAACAAAGAGTAATCGTTTCGCCAACATTGATGATAGTGTCAATCACAATGTCATCAATCATCGGGCAAACCACCTCAATATCAAGCGTATCCATACAACCTGTCATATCGGTTGCGATGATTTGGTGCATGCCTGGTGCGAGTCGAATTTCACTACCTGTTGCAAACGGAATCTTCAATAAAGGCAAGACGCTTTGTGCGCCACCATTGGTGATATTCAAATCGCCATATTGATTCGTGAGGCTCCCGCCTGAGATATTTCCCGTAAGGGGATTAAACATCCAATTGGCTGCTGTGTCCCAGACATTCATGGAGTCCACGAGGGCTTCCAAACTCATTACGCTTCCGCTAAATGACGTACCATTTACAGTCCAATCATCTAAGGTCAACATATCGGGCGTGATGCCTAAAGCGATGTAAATCAAAGAGGTATCAAAGCCACATCCGTCAAATGGAGCGGTGAGTGCATTGCCATTTTCCGTAAGGGAATAATTCATGATTTCGAGAGGTGACAGCGGCAAACAAACCGCTCCCATCGAAGCACAAACATCCAAGGTCGAAGTCATATTTCTTTCATCGAATATCTGACAAGTCATCGGCGGCTCTTCGACGGTAATCAAAACAATCGTCGTGTCGCAAACTGCCGGAGTCGAGTCATCACAAAGCACGATACATATTTCGTCGTTTCCGACAAATCCCATATTAGGTGCGTAATCGAAGCAAGGCCTATTTAGCGTAACTGAGCCATTTACTGGGTTGCCGCAAAGCGTCATATTCGCCACCATGCCAGGCAGATCGGTAGTTGGTAAACATTCGTTTAAAATATCCACATCTCGCTGCGTGGTGAGGCGCAAGGTGTCCCTTGGCGGACCAGACAGATTGGTCAGGAAGATGATGACGTCGTTTGAGCAATTATCATTTCTATCGGTCAGGACGAGCTGATGTGCGCCTGCCCCGTTGATTTCAATTTCAGTTCCTTTTGCTGTAATCCCTTTTGCGGATGATTCTGTATGGTTGTCGCCTGTGGCGATTTCAGTAAGGGTCAAATCACCTGCTGTGGCATTGAGATTACCCATGATGGTAAAGATATTCGAGACTGCTGACCAGTTGCCCGTAGGGTCCCATACATTCATGGAATCCACCAAGGTGTTGATGTCTTGAACGGTTCCGTCGAAGTTATTTCCATTGATGCTCCAATCAACGGTGTATGGTCCACTATTTCCAAAACCGGGGAATTGGAAATATAAATAAGTCGAAACGGAATCAATATCACAAGGTGTCGTCGCTCCCAAATAGGTAGCACCATCAAGGTTAATGTCATACTGACTCAACATCAACAATTCAATCGGAAGGCAGACATTGCCTACGTTGTTGCTGCCATCAATGTGAATCGTATCGGTAGTAAATAATTGAGTTGTGCAAGGATTATCAAGACCGATATTAATCAAGGTCGTGTCGCAAATCGGTCCTTGCGCGCCCATGCCATTGTCACAATGTACGACACACACTTGCGTGGGTCCGCTGAAGGGATCGGGCGCAGTGAGTTGGATGCATTCCTCATTGCCGGGTTGGGCAGTGAAATTGACCGTACTGCTGCTGCATGAGCTAACTGCATATGTAGAAAGTCCTGCTTGCAGTTGGTCAGTCAGGCAGGTGTCCAACACTTCACCGGGGGCCAATGTGATGTTTATGACATCATTGGGGGGCGTGACGGTTACGAAGACATTTGCAGTGTCGCAGATGGTCATGCCCATGTCCTGACGGCAGGCGACTACGCAGAAATTATCATAGCCAACCCAGTCAGCGTTGGGTAGGTATTCCACGCAAGTGGTCAAATTCAGAGTGCCGGTGGCAGGGTCGCCGCAGCTCGTCAAAGTGGTCGGAGCATTGGTGAAATAATTTGTCCAGTTGCAGATTTCTAATCTGCCATTCATCGGAATGGTTTGGAAGATGTCCACTACCTCGCTGGTCACCTGAGGTGCCGGAGTGATGTGAATATGAATCGTATCGGCACAGCCATCGCTTGGATTGGTCGCAATGGCTTCATGCCAGCCATCGCCCGTCACGGTCAGCAAAGTTCCTTTATCAATCGCAAAGCTGTTGACTTGCAAAGAAACAGAACGCCCCGTGCGCTGATGTCGGATGATCATGCTGCCGTAATTATTGCCAGTTCCTCCACCCGCTAAGGCGAAAGTGGTTGACTCATGATACCAAGGATTATTAGCGTCCCATAAGTTCAAATCAGCGGCTAAATCATCCAAGGTATTGTAGATACCTGAGAAGGTATTTCCATTAAATTCCCACGTGACCAACTCGAAAGGCCCATCAGAACCACCGAGGGTTACCAATGGCACATAGCCGTAAAAATAGAGGGAGTCGGGGTTGCAACCGCCCTCGTTGGTTACAGCATTCCCGTCGAGGGTCAGATTGTAGAAGTCATTGGTGGGGTGATACATTGGAATGCAAATTGGGTTGGGCGTTGCCGCCAAATCCACATACATGGTGTCTCCAAAAATCACCTCATTGCAATCCACACAATTATCCAAATCCATCAAAATGGCAGATTCTTGCACCATGCAAGATGTGTTTTGCAATCGCACATAAACGGTATAGCTGCCTTCCGGCAAATCTGTAAACGTGCTGCTCGCTTGCCAATTCATGAAGTCAATCGAATATTCGAGCGGTAAATTATTAGGGTTAGCGCCGGCAGTAGCATTTACCAATATCTGTCCATCGTTCATATTGCAGTTAGGGTCAATGGATTGGACAGATGCCGTAGGTGCTTCAGAATCAGTTAAAATTATAGGATTATCGAAGTAGTGAGTAATACAAGTTCCATCAGGGCGGCGCGCCGCAACTCGATAAGAACCTGCTGAAAGATTCTGAAAAATATTCGTCTGTGAATAGGTTGCACCGTCATCAATGCTGTATTCCACTACACCACTGCCGGGTGCTAATTGAATTTGTATCATGCCATCATTTACACCACAATCGGTGGGGTTGCTGGCGACCACTTGATTATAGGTTATCGTATTTGGTGCTGAGACCGTAACCGGTTGTTCGACCACTGTGCAATTGAAATTTTTCAATCTCGCAACGGGTTGGTAGTTCGCTGCTCCAAGCCCCATGAAGGTGCCACTGTCTTGCCAATCGACGCCGCCGAGGCTATATTCGATGGCACTGGTTCCGTTAGCTACGATTTCGATTCGACCATCGAAGGCATTGCAATTGGTGATGTCAAAGACATTGACCGCTGTGATTTCGAGAGTCTCGGAGGCAGTTAAATCTACCATTTGCGAAAGCGTTACACAAGTCGCGTCCGCATTTCGAGTATATACATTATAAGTTCCTGACACCAATCCGCTGAAAGTATTGGAAGTCTGCCAGTTGAGCACATCTAAGCTGTATTCGACCGTCTGTGGGCCAGTAGCAGTTACGGTGATGGCGCCATTGGAATCATCGCATGCCGTCACGGGAGTCGTTGCGATACCCGTTACCATAGGTCCATCAGTTGGATTTAAACTGACTGTTGTATCGGTGGTCACACAGGTGCCATCGTCATAGCGATAGGTCAAGGTGTAGCTGCCTGCCGGCAAATTACTAAACACCCCTCCATTGAACCAATTGGTGCCGTTGTCCAAAGAGTATTGAATCGTACCGTTGCCAGTCGTGGTCACTTGAATGGAACCTGTACTGCCATCGCAACTTGGAGGATCTAAAACCAAAGAGGTGCGAACCGGAGGCTCTGGTCCAATGATGTTGACAGGCGAATCAGAAACTTCGCAAGTACCATCCAAGAACCTCACTCTTGGCGT
>CALCJP010000187.1 GCA_937967625.1 uncultured Saprospiraceae bacterium | reverse complement strand
TAATAGACACACTTTAATGAACAGTCTCTCGAAGAGTCATTATACAGGTAGAAATCCATCAACACATTGAGTAGCACTACCGCTATTTTTTTCTTCCTTTCGGAAAATGGGCAAATGTTTTAATCCTCTACTAAGTGATCCAAAATATCATCTTGCGTATCTTCTACATCATACAATCCAACCACATCAGCAAATGAAGCGTAAATAACACAACTCATCAAAGGAATCGCGACTATCAATCCAAGACCACATAGCAAAGCTCCTACCAATGCGATAAGCACCAAAACAATAACTAATCCCAACATATTGAACCACTTTTTGGTGACAACTTGGCGACTTGCCTCCATAGCGTCCCAAAAACTCATACCTTTAAAAAGTATAAATAAATCAGACCACACATAGGCTATGCTCAAATAATAGGCAGGAATTTGGAGCAAATTATAAACGGGGCTTACCTCTGGCGGATTTCCTAAACCAGCTATCGATTCCCAGTCACCCCAGTTTTGGAATAAATTCATATACCAATCAAAATAACCAGTATCCCAAATAGCAATATAATATGGAATGGAAACAATAGTGGTAATGATAAATGTCGCAATCACCCGAAGCACTATTTCTTTCGTAAACTGAAAACCTCCAAGAAAGTCGTTGAATTCAGCATTGGTTTGAGTAGCGTTTTTATGGGCAACAATATAAAATCCAATTGAAATGATGGTTGCAATGAAAGGCAGCGCGATGATTCCAACGATAGGAATAAAAACCAACGCAAAGATGAATAACATCAGTGCTATAAACCCTCCAATGAAAAGACCTGGCGTTTGTTGAAACAATTTCCAACCTGTATCGAGGTAATGACTAAATCGGAACTCATAACCAGAATTAATTAAATTTTGAACTTTCGGATAATCAGAAATAGGCATAAAATCGTTTGTTTTGATAGGTTAATTAATAGTTTTTAAGTTGGTACTATATTTCAAATATGAAAACTAATTTCGACAAAAACGCAGATTTGAGGAATAAACAATAAAAATGCACTGCCTAAATTTAGAATAGAATTATTTTTTGGAAAATGGTGCAGGTGTTTATTCCTTTGCGGTTCAATATAAAATTGCAGATGTTTAAGAACTATAAAAAAGTAGGAATCCTCGGCGGCGGTCAATTAGGCAAAATGCTCTCTCTGGCTGCTGGCAATTGGCATTTGCCAATTTACTTCCTTGATAAGAAAAAGAACTTTCCGGCAGGGCGCTTTTCAGATCATTTTGTGGAAGGAGATTTTAAAAATTACGACGATGTTTATGCTTTCGGAAAGCAAATGGATATCATCAGCATCGAAATCGAGCATGTCAATACAGAGGCTCTTCATCAATTAAAAAAGGAAGGAAAAACCATCCATCCTGACCCTGAAAAATTGGACATCATCAAAGATAAGGGATTGCAAAAGCAGTTTTACGTAAAGCATAATCTGCCAACCTCTGACTTCCAACTCTTTGACAATGAGCAAATTATAAAAGAAAAACTCCAATCAGGTGAATTACCTTATCCCATCGTCCAAAAAACAAGAGGAGAAGGATATGACGGAAAAGGAGTCGCCGTAATTCGCTCGGAAGAGGACTTATCGAAACTATTGCCGGGTGCCAGTTTAGTCGAAGACTTAGTTGATATTGAAAAAGAATTAGCAGTCATCGTTGCCAAAAATGAATCAGGCGAAATCAAAGCCTACCCCGTAGTCGAAATGGAATTTCACCCAACTGCCAATTTGGTTGAATTTCTAAAATGCCCCGCTTCAATCACGTCTGGGCAAGAACAAACCGCCATTAAAATTGCAAAGGAAACGATTCGAAAATTTGACATCTGTGGCTTATTGGCTGTGGAATTATTTCTTACGAAAAATGGTGAAATCATCATCAATGAAGTCGCTCCGCGCACCCACAACTCTGGTCATCATACCATTGATAGCTGCCAAACTTCGCAGTTTGAACAGCAGATTCGAGCGATAATGGATTTGCCATTAGGCAGTACTGAAATGAAGTCGGCAAGCATCATGGTCAACCTTTTGGGAGCAGATGGTTTTACTGGCGACGCCTTTTATGATGGCTTCGAAAAGTGCATGGAAGTCGAAGGTGCCCACCTCCATTTTTATGGAAAAGAAACCACGAAACCATTTAGAAAAATGGGACATTGCACCGTCGTTGATAATGACCTTGAAGCTGCAAAACAAAAAGCCCGATTCATTCAAAATAACTTGATAATTCGAACCAACTAGAATATGAAACCACTCGTCTCAATCATCATGGGTTCTGATTCCGATTTGCCAGTCATGCGGCAAGCCGCTGAATTTTTGACTTCCGTCGAAATACCGTTTGAAATCACCGTCATCTCCGCCCATCGTACGCCTGATCGGATGGTCGCTTTCGCGAAAAAAGCACATAAGCGAGGTATCAAAGTGGTGATTGCAGGTGCGGGTGGCGCGGCACATTTGCCAGGCATGGTCGCTTCCATTACGCCCCTACCCGTCATTGGTGTGCCGGTCAAATCTTCCAATTCGATTGATGGCTGGGATTCGATTCTTTCTATTTTACAAATGCCAAATGGCGTGCCTGTGGCAACTGTTGCGCTTAATGCCGCTAAAAATGCAGGTATTCTCGCGGCGCAAATTATTGGCAGTAGCAATAAGAAGGTGCAGAAACAGATAATTGATTATAAAGCGAATATGAAAGAAGCGGTCATGAAGAAGGTGGAAAAGGTAGAAGGTGAGTTTGAGAAATAGGAGTTTTCGATGTTGGCTTCGGCTTCGCTCAGCCAACGTTTATAGAATCCGTTTTTTGAATAAAACCCACATTAGTAAAGTTGAAATAATGAAGCAGTGAAATCTGTAGAAAATGGTATTAACATTTCAAGCGAAGAAATTAAAAAACTGAAAAAAACTGGTAAGGAAATTCTTTAAAATGAATCAAAAAAAAAGCTCCAGCGGGGCGAAAATATTTAAAAACAGACTTCTCGATTGGCAAAGTAAGTCTGACAAATAGCCGCTAATGATAAGTTAACAACCGTCATTCCTATTTGCCGAAAGGCATACAATTTATATTTTTCGAATCCTCGTTAAAGCATTACTATCTTACAATTTTACTAACCTAATTTATACAACCATGAAATCATTTCACCTGATTTTATTGACTCTCGCTTTGGTCGCACTTTCGTGCAATGTACCTAAAGATGTCACCCAAACTCAAGTCCCAAATATTCAACCGACTATTGTCGAAATTCCCGACCCAGTTGAGGTAACTTCTGTGGAAGGAATCACTGAATATCGCCTTCATAATGGATTGAAGGTGCTCCTATTTCCAGACCAATCTAAGCAAACCGCTACCGTAAATATCACCTACCTCGTTGGCTCTCGCCACGAAGGATATGGCGAAACAGGTATGGCACATTTGCTCGAACACTTGGTTTTTAAAGGCACGCCAAAGCACCCGAACATTCCTCAGGAATTGACCGAGCATGGCGCAAGTCCCAACGGAACGACTTGGTATGACCGCACCAATTATTTCGAAACGTTCAATGCCACTGATGAAAATATGGATTGGGCATTAGACCTCGAATCTGACCGAATGGTCAATTCCTACATCGCCAAAAAAGATTTGGATAGTGAAATGACGGTGGTGAGAAACGAATATGAAAGAGGCGAAAACGACCCCGGTTCCGTGCTTTACAAAAAGGTATTAGCAACCGCTTTCGATTGGCATAATTACGGAAACGTGACTATTGGCGCTCGTTCCGATTTAGAAAATGTGCCGATTGAAAGATTGCAGGCGTTTTATAAAAAGTACTATCAACCAGACAATGCCGTGCTTTTAGTGGCTGGAAAATTCGACCCGAAAAAAGTGCTTGGAACTATCAATATGAAATTCGGAGCTATCACAATTCCAGATCGCGAGGCAGATAAATTATATAAAACTTACACCAAAGAACCCACGCAGGAAGGCGAACGCCACGTGACTTTGAGAAGAGTCGGCGAAACTCAAAATGTAGTGATTGCCTACCACACGCCTCCAGGCCCACACCCTGAATATGCAGCAGTTGCGGTATTGGATGAAATCATGACCGGTGAGCCTTCAGGTCGTATGTATAAGGCATTGGTCGAAGACAAAAAAGCAGCATACCAATGGGGATTTGCTCCGGGTTTAGCGGAAGGTGGTTATGTGGTTTTTGGTGCGGAAGCACGAAAAGAAACCGACATCAACGAAACTCAAAAAACGATGATGGAAACGCTTGACGCTATCGTCAAGAACCCGCCAACTGAAGAAGAAGTCAATCGCGCCAAAACGAAGATTTTGAAAAATTGGGATTTGAATTTTAATAATGCAAACCGTGTTGGCGTCTTTTTGAGCAACTATATCGCTCAGGGAGATTGGCGGTTATTGTTCAAATTTAGAGACAGAGTGAATGAGGTTTCGGCAGCAGATGTTTTGATGGTTGCAAAAAAATATTTCAAACCTTCTAACAGAACGACCGGCGTGTTTTACCCAGAGGAAGCACCTGATAGATCTGAAATTCCAAGTACTCCTGACATTGCTCAAATGTTGGAGGGATACACCGGAGGTGAGGCAATTGCAGAAGGTGAAGAATTTGACCCATCGCACGAAAACATTGAAAGTAGAACTTCCAAAAGCGTAAACCCAAATGCCCCTGACTATGCCTACCTCACCAAAGAGACTCGTGGTGATAAAGTAGTCGCACAAATCGTCATGCGATATGGTAATGAGACCGCCCTTTCGGGCAAATCTACGATTGCAGACCTCTGCGGAAGCATGTTGAACAAAGGCACAAAAACGATGAATCGCCAAGAGATTCAAGACAAATTGGACGCCTTAAAGGCAAATGTCTATATCGGTGGAGGTACGACTTCTAATTTCGTAAGCATTCAAACTACTAATGAAAACTTAGAAAAGACCACCAACTTAGTCATGGACATGCTCAAAAATCCGTCTTTCGACGAAAACGAGTTTGAGAAAATTAAAGAAGAAGAATTAGCCTATCTCGAATCTCAAAAAACGGAACCACGCATGTTGGCTCGCATTCAATTCAACAGAATGATGGAGCCATATCCAAAAGGACATCCTGAATACACCATGACTTTAGATGAGCAAATCGAAGCTATCAAAGCCGCGAAGTTATCTGATGTGAAAAAATTCCATGAGGAGTTTTATGGCGCAGGGGAGGCGACCGTTTCTGTAGTTGGAGATTTTGATAAAGGCAAAATTGATAAAATCTTGACTTCCAATTTGAACGGCTGGAGCAGCAAAACGAAATACGAAAGAGTCGCATCAAAACATTTCCCGACAGGGGGGAAAGAAGAAAAAATCCAAACAGATGATAAAGCCAATGCCTTTTTCACTGCCGGACAATCTGTAAAAATGAACGACGCACACCCAGACTACCCAGCTATGATTTTGGGCAACTTTATGATTGGAGGAGGATTCTTGAATTCAAGATTGGCTTCACGTATTCGTCAAAAGGATGGATTGAGCTATACGGTTCGCTCCTACTTTTATGCAGATGCTCAAGACGAAACGGCGACTTTTGGTTCCTATGCCATCTATGCTCCTGAGAACTTGGAAAAGCTCGAAGCTGCCTTCAAAGAAGAAATTCAAAAGGTGATCGACGAAGGCTTCACCAGCGAAGAAATCGAAGCTGCCAAAAATGGTTGGTTGCAAAGCCGAGTGGTGAGACGATCTGAAGATGGTAGATTGGTAGGGAGTCTGAATTCAAATTTATTTCTCGAAAGAGACATGAATTGGAGTAAGGAGTTTGAAGAAAAAATATCTGCGCTTACTCCTGCTCAAATCAATGCTGCAATGAAAAAGCACCTGGATCTGAAGAAATTCAATTATGTAAGAGCAGGCGATTTCAAAAAAGCAGAGATGGAATCAATCAAACCATAAAGAGATTTTGTAGTTGTAAAAAAGATTTAGGGGGCATTCAAATTGAATGCTCCTTTTTTTTTATTTCAAACTGTTATGTTAGACAAAGTAGTACGTATTAAGTTTGGATATAATATAGCGAGGCTTTACCTTTACGTTACAGACCCTCCGAGGCTCATTATTTTTAAGCCTCAATATCATCCGTGAAATCCTTCGACTAAAACTGTTCTTCATCAGAATCAGGCAGAATTTAAGCACTTCTAATTAATTAAGGGACATCAATGCCCAAGGGTATTGTTTTTTTTCAATGGTACTTTGAGATCAGAGGTTCAACCACTGGATTCCTATGTACCTAATCAATCATTTTTTTACCAAAATTTTATTTAAATGAAATCCGTACTACAAATCCAAAGAGGCAGTAGGTTTTTTAAAAATCTAACCCTCCCCATCTTTTTGTTTGCAATGTTATTTGCGAGCAATTCTCTTTTTTCACAAACTTGTAATAACAGACTTGCTTACTGGAGTTTGGACAATTGTGCGCCTGGAGCAGAGTTTAGTGAGTTCACTGCTAACACCACTAAGCCAAGTGGCTTTAGTAAAGTAAACGCATCTATTTTCTCAAATTCAGGACAGCACTCATGTACGCCAGGAATATCTGGTGAAGGTGTTTGTCACAACATCAGAACTTCATGTACATGGGTTGACAATTCAAGCGACGCTTTTAAATTTTCAATTACAATTGCTCCTGAAAATGGCTATGAAGTTTGTCTTTCTAAGTTAACCTTCTATGAAAGAGCACCTTTGAATTATCTATGGAGTTCAGGTGGCTCTGGTGTCAATGATCCTCCATCAAAGTATGGCTGGAGAATTTTAAAAAATGGTCATGAAATTGGACAATGGAGCGGAAAGAACACTTCTCCGTACTGGTCTTTAGAATCGTTTGACTTTGCTTCAATTGGGTTGAATGAAACTACTGTAACAACTGAAACGACCTTTTCCTTTGAATTGTTAGGCTACTGCCGTACAAACGGAACTACTGGCCTTGCACTATGGGACCTTGATGAAATAAAACTTTTCGGGTGTGCAAAACAAACCACGCCTCCAAGTGGATGTAATGCAACAGTAACTGTCGATGGTAGCAAAATCACGGTCAACAACATCGGCGGTACTTACAGCGAAGTTAACTTCCTAAACAGCCACTGGCAGACACAGCAAACTTGTAGCTCATGGGGAAGCAGTCCTTGTGGAAACATGACAATGTACACAGCTCCAAGCGGTGGGACTTACTATGTTTTGGTCAAAACTTACGACGCTTCTTGGAGTGTCATCTGTAATAAAACAGAAACAGTTACAGTAGGCGGAACCCCTCCACCTCCACCAAACC
>CALCJP010000186.1 GCA_937967625.1 uncultured Saprospiraceae bacterium | reverse complement strand
AGCCGTACAGCCATTTGCATCAGTGACAGTTACCTCATATAAACCTGCGGGCACCCAATCTAAATGTTGACGGGTGTCTCCATTATTCCATAAATAGCTAAAAGGGGCGGTTCCACCTGTTAGGACAGCAAGCGCACTTCCATCACATACTTCAGGGCAATCAATATCAGTAGTTACCACCTCAACAGATAGTGGATCATTGATTTGGATATTGTTATTTCCCTGCATTCCATTAGCATCAGTAGCAACAATATGGAAGAAACCCGCACCCGGACTGGCAAGTGTAGCTCCATTGATGGATTGATTCCAAACGTAATTATAAGGAGCAGTGCCACCAGAAGCAGTGGCAACGAATGTTCCATTGCTGCCATCACATATTGAGCCTTGCGGCGAAATGGATACCTGAACTTGCCCTGATAAGTTATTGACAAATATTAAGCAGACTGCAAAAACTGATGTTTTCGCGAAAGCGATAATTTGTGTGAGGTTAAAATACTTATTCATAGTATTCGATTTTTTATCAAAAAAGTGAAACCACTTTATCTATCTAAAATGAGTTGGGGTAATTTCAACGCCATCAATGAACCATGACATTGATGGGCTGTATTCACGAATTCCAGAGATTTGCACTCTTCTTTCTACTGACGCCTTTCGGCTAAATATCGATTCTCTTGGGTTAGCTCTGTTATCATCCACGGGTGCTGAACGAGTTTCTCCGTTTGCGACTCTTGTGAAGCGAAGTCGTGGAGCTGCACCACCCATATATTGTTTTAAAACGCCACCTTCATAGTTGCGGAAATGATTTATCACGCAGATGGTTCGTCGATTGGTTAGGTGAAAATTATACTCTTCTTTTGCTAAAGGACTCGCAAAACCTTCCATTAAAACCTCAAAAGTTTTTTCCGGATTTTCACGTAAGTAGAGAGAAAGTAAACGGCAATATTCGTTTAACTTTAGGTAATTGGCTTTGACTTCATTTTCAAAAAAGTCATTTAATGACTTATCCAAAGTGCTTCGCTCAATGTCAGATCTATTTTTAGAATACTCCCTAATGAAGATGTCCTTTTTAGCATAATAAGCCTCAAATGTTTCACCATAGAAATTGGCGGTAGTATCCACGTTTTTGGGTCTGGTTGGATATTTAGGATAATCGTTATCGAAGTATAAAGCCAATTTTCCCGCAAAGGGAGTTAGGTATAAATTCTTTCGAATAGTTTGTGGACTTTTTAAATCAACTGTTGAGAACTTCTGAGCGTCGAATGTATAACCTTCTTTATTACCAGTGATTTTATATTCTTTCCCGAATTCCAGATCATAGTAAAAATCATTTCCTTCATCATTTTCTCTATCAAAAGGAATTCCGCCTAATTCGAGGAAATTGATATTTGCTCCATTTAAAGGCTTCTTGGTTAGTGCGTCAAAAACTAAAACTTCCAATTTAACAGAAGGCGTTAATTTTAGACTTTCGTCAAATGTCTTTGGAAGAAAAATTCCTTTGGTGTTGAACTCAATGGAATCAGCTGCCCATCCTTCTTTATAGCCCACTAATCGATACGTTTTTTCTAATTTTAATGGAAAATTAAAATCATTAGCGCTCAGGTTGGGTATCATATCTACAACTTCGCCAGTTGTCAAATCAATCAGTTTAACCGTTGCGCCAAGCAATTCCGAATCATCCAATTTATTGAAAACTAAAGTATTGACACCTACCGTAATCGGGTAGGTATAAATATCATTACAAACACAGATGTTATCTGCTGAACTGCAGAGGCAACCTGGGCGATTGGAAGCAAAAGCCCCCATTGCTCTTTCTGAATCAAATGAAAAATAAACATCATCATATCCACCATTGAGCGGAAATCCAGTATGCTCCACATCAGTCCATTCATATCCTTTCCAAGTAGCTTTGTATATATCGAAGTTCCCCATGTTTTGTCGCCCTTCTGAGCTAAAAAACATTGATTTTGAAGGAACATGAAAAAACGGAGTGATGTCATCTCCTTCTGTGTTGAGCGCTTCTAAATTTTCAGGTTGACTATAATTTCCATCTGCATCTCTGGTGGTAAACCAAATATCCATTCCTCCTTTTCCGCCGGGTCGGTCACTTACGAAATAGAGTACCTCATTACCATTGTCATCAATTCCAACAGTTGGCTCAGTTGTGGTGAAATCGTCATTATTAATGTGAGCGGGCATTTCAACAAGAGAGGAAGAATTGTCAGAAAGTGTTTCGTAATAAAACAGCTTGCAGTGAAAGTCAATCGGTGTTTTCTGATCGCAGAAATTTATGTATTGTCTTTTGCCGTCAAGGCTAAGTGCAAAGTGGGCGGTGTGCTTAGAAGGATCTGTTGCATTGCCAGCTATCGTAAATCCTTGAGGTGCGCCATCATCATATTTATAGACTTTCGTCAAAGGTTGAAAATCTTCTAAATTATTGGAGTCAACCGGAGCAGTCACAGAAGTATAGTAAAGAGCATTCTCATACCAAAAAGGAGCAAAATCTGAGTAAACGGTATTCACCTCGGCATGAGATTGGATAGATAAGGAATCACTATCCGCGATTTGTTCCATAGACCACTCGGCAGCTTCAATTTCTTTTAAGGCATTCTCTTGAGCAACGGGGTCAGCATTTGTATTTATGATCTCAGTGAAAAGATGAATTGCTTCGTCATATTTCATCTGATACTTTTTCGCTATCGCTTGATGGAAATAGACATCTGGTTTACTTGCTGCTTCTGTATGTCTCAGCACTTTATCAAATAAAGATTCAGCCACTGGATAGGCATCCATTTTTAAAGCAGATAGTCCAGAGTAATAAAGTGCGTCTATATTTGTAGAATCAGCCTCAACTAATATCGAATAGTATTGGTACGCAGCAGCAAAATCGCCAGCCTCATATTTCTCCTCAGCTTTTTTGCGATAAGCTTTTTCGCTTTGTGCCTCGAGTGATTGTCCAAAGAAAAAGAACAATCCAATCAGCAGGAAAAATTTGTTCATAGTAATTATTGGGTTTTTTATAAATCTGTTTCTCATAATTAGGAAGTTTAAAGCCGCTTAGGACAGTGAGGGCATGGCTTTAATTCGGGCGCGGGTTTGATGCAATATTTTACATAAAACTCCGGTCCGCCATTATTGAGCGTTGCTTCATCAAAATTGGAGATGTTGACATCATAAGCAAAGCCTGCTTCCCATTGCTTCCAAAGAATTCCAATTGCAGGGTTGATTTCATCTTCCAATCTAAATTGAAAACCTAATTGAAGCGCCAACTCCTTGGTTGGTCTTTGATTTAGATGCAATCGACCGTAGCCCCCAAAAACAATTTCACGATGTGGTCCTTGAAATTGACTTAACATCTGCCCCACTAAATCTACTTTTTTTGCTAATTGAAAAACACCCATTCCAGATAAAGCAATTCTTGGTTCCAACCGAACTTCCTGTGCTTCATCAAAACTCTTTTTAGGTCGATTCAAGTGATAGGCTGCCCCACCGATGTAGAATTGAGTCCTTGATTTTGGTTTGGTATATCTCCAAACTCCCCCCAATGAAATATCTCCAAAAAGAATATTCAAATCGGCAAAACCTTCAGTGGTATTGGCATTTAGAAAGTCTTTATATGGCCCCCATTGATCATCAAAAGTGAGGTCTTCAAGAGCAAATGCTCGTTGTGTCCCCATCAACTGCAAACCGACGGATAATTGATTTCGCTTATTGATTGCTCTCACATAAGAACCAACCAATGCCAATGAAGTACTCGTCAAGCGAGAATCTCCAGCGATGTCATGGAAAAATTGGAGCCCACCTCCCCAGTGATATTTAGCATTTTCCTTTTTAGGATAAAACTTCCGATCATAAGAACCGGCAAAAGTGAAATAGTCAACTGGCACATTACTCCATTGATTTCTAATCTGACCAGTAAAGCAATGATCACAATCAGTTGCTCCGGCAAAAGCTGGATTTATAATTAACGGAGAACCTTGGAATTGGGAGAAATGGATGTCTTGTCCATCTGCGCTTGAAAACATAAAAAAGCACAACAGCGCAAGCACCCCTCTTCTGAGCGTAATTATTTTTTTCAATGTCCTATAGTTTTTGTTCTTAACCATTCTTCGTGTTGAAGAATGATTTCAAAATATGATCAACATGTCTTACTTGAAGCAAGACATAAGATTTCGAAAATAATAAATGAAGAGACCGTTCACTTTTTA
>CALCJP010000185.1 GCA_937967625.1 uncultured Saprospiraceae bacterium | reverse complement strand
GGTGAAGAGACCATGAAATTGGCAGTGGGCAAATCATTGACCACTACGATGGTCGCTGCGGAATAAGAGCAGCCATTTTCAGAATATTGAACTTGAATATTGTTGCTTCCGATATTCGCATTGGCGGGGTTGAAAGTCCCATCAGGACTGACTCCTGAGCCACTCCAGGTGAAGGTGCCGGGTGTAGCACCACCACTAACATTTGCCGAAAGGCGAACGGGCGCTTGATTGGCGCAAAGCGGCGCAAGCTGATTGATAGAAACATTTCGCGGAGGGCAGTTTTGGGCAGTGCAAGTCTGCGTGGCGCTCGAATTGGAACATCCCAAACCACTCGAAGCAGTGACTTCGATGACGACCTGTTGATTGGGCGAAAGCCCGCTTACGGTGAATTCAGTACTCGAAATCGTCCCCATCTGTGCGCCATCAATTGAGATTTGGTAATTGCTTGCACCAGCGACTGCATTCCAAGTGAAAGTGATTTCATTGACGGTGGAAGTGCAGTTGATGACCGGAGGCGCCAATTGTCCATTGACAACGACATCATTTGTGATGGGCGTGGATTGGCAGCCATTTTCTTCAACGTCCAAAGTAATTTGATAACCTCCGGCGTCAGGGAAAGCGATTTGATAGGGACCTTGTCCGCTTCCGCTCAAAATGGTAGCGCCGTTGAAATTCCAGTTGTAACCGGCATTTGGGGAGGCGTTTCCAGTGTAATTGATGTCGATGGGGTCGTTGATGCAAACGGTTGGGTTGATGTCAAAAAAGGCAGTCAGGGGTGCTTGGATGGTTATGCTTTCGCAAAATGTATCGCCTGTGCCGCAGTTGTTTTCGTACTGGACGCAGAGTGAGCCGCCTGTGAAATTGCCCCATTGGACGACGACTTCGGGAGTGCCTTGCCCTGAGATGATGTCGCCGCTGTTGACGAGCCAAGTGATGTTGTCGGTGCCGTTGTGGTTGGCTAAGGTGTAGGTGGTTTGGGTGTTGGCGCAGGGGGTGGTGAGCCAGGTTTGGGGTTCGGGGGGATTGGGCAGTGCCGTTCCTCCGATTAGGGTCAGGTTCACGATGCTATCGCAGCCGTTTGCTTGCGCGAAATTTCCCGTAAGGGTGTAAGTGCCACTTTGATCTACGCACGAATCTCCCAGCATGAAGCACCCCCCACAAGCTATCGTTTCTTCAATAACGGCAGGCACCTGAATCTTAGGAATAATGGGTTGGATGATATTGGCAGAGCATCTTCTGACACTCGTCACGCAGATATAATCATAAGCGCCATAATCCGTGCAAAGCGGAATCACTGGATAACATATTATGTCTTCCCCAATTATAGTGTCCTGAAAAGTAAACGTATCTAATCGAAATGGAAATTCATTTGGACATATAAAAAGAGGTGCTGGCGGGGTAATCAATAAAGGCAGAGACACTACGGGCGTGACTGCCGGAAATCCAGTTGAGCAAGTATTACTCGGCGTAACTCTTACCACTCCACCACCGGGAGCATCGAATATTATACAAACCTCTGTATCGCTTAGGTCTCCACCTGAGATGATAGTCGAATTACTAGGAACAATCCATTCATACATGGAAGCACCGACGACTGGATCGATTGAAAAACAGACCGTTGCTCCTGGACAGTAGTTTGGCAAATCTGGGGTCACGGTGATTGGTCCAGATGCATCTGGTGGACCTGTATCTATTCCCCCAGTTACAGTTAGGAGAATGTCACAGATGTCCCCGGCAAAGCCATCTATCATGATCCAATATATCTGACCAGGGGTTAGTCCACTTGCCACAACATTGCCTGGAAGATTGACGCCGCCTGAGGAAAAGCAATTGGAGACTGGGTTGAAATTGGTATCAAATATCATTAGTTGAGCGCCTTGCCCGTTCAGGCATCTAGAAGCAAGGAGTGTGGATTCAAGTGTTCCAGATGGACCTGCTATGATTGATATGAATTGATTGTTTTCAATAGTTCCGCATGGGAACCCGGCAGAACCTGGAGGGCCAGGGCTGTAAGGTGCAGTAGAGCCAGCGTAAATTGGACCACAAAGCATACATCCCGGAGGTCCATCACCTGCGGGTACCCCTCCCGGTGAGGGGACACATGGTGGAATATTGCCAGCATTGATTTGGTTAGGAATCACCTCGCAAAAGGTTTCAGTGACATCACAAGCGAAATAATCGACTGTAAGGCAAAGCTCGAAACGAGTCCACGGAGGGGTGTCTTGAAGTCTTACGGTTGATTTGTCGGTATCTCCAATCATCCAAAAATTTCCAATCACTCCTCCTGAAACTCGAACGCCCCAACTTAGGCAAGCAAGGTCTTCGAAAGAAGGATCGACGGAGCCAAAATCGTTGAGTGTGTCGATTTGAATTTGGGGAGTAGGCAGGGTCGAAGAGATTCCAGTTAGACTTACGTCAAATATCGGAATGTTGTTATTGGGGGGATTTACGATATTGAAAATCCCAATTGCGAGGGTATAGGTACGATTTGGGACTAATGTATTTGGAGTTGTTCTCGTGGCTGGCCAACATGGGGTTACATGATTCAATTGGTCATCAAAGATTCGATAGTAGGCATCATAGGCTGACACATTTAGACTTTGAATTTCTACTGCGACTTCTGTGCTGGTTGCTTGGAAAGTATAGTAGGCGGTTCTTTGACTTGCCTGAAAACCGCAATTGAAATTGACCACTGGTGGAATTTCATCAATATCCGAAAAGTCCAAAATGAACTGCGGACAATCTATCTGACAGCCTGGAAGGGTGGAGGCGGAGTTTTGACAATTTGCCGAAAGGCTACTGAGCGAAAAGCAAGTAGGCGTCGCCGTGCCGCATATAAAAACTGGGGTCACGCAAATTTCGCCACTGGGGTTGTTGTTTTCGTATTTGACACTATTGGTGCTATCATCACTGATGAGATTGGTCTGAATGCCGGAGGTTGTCCAGTTGTAGTAAACCACATCGGGCAGTGTGTCAATTCTCAATTTTCCTAATGATGGAGAGGAACTCGCAGTGGCAGTAATCGGTGGTGCCTGTCGGTTGGAGTAGGAGGCATTGCCTTCTATTTTAATCTGATAAGGACATCCGGTTGCACTCGTGGAGTTGAACATGATTAGATATTCAGCTCCGATAGTGAGGTTGTTGGCTTCAACAAAATCATTGTTGCTTCTTAAATCGAATTCACGGCAATTGCTTACTGGGTCAAAATTCGAATCATATATTTCTACTGAATACGAAAATTGAATCGGACACCCAAAGTTTATATTCGTAACGCGAATCGTATTGGACTCCGCAATCACACGCATCCATTTTGTATTTAAAACGGTGGCACAAGAGGAATTCAAATTCAATCCATCTGGTCCGGCATTTAAAGTGCTTCCGGTATAAAAGTCGCATCCAAAAACACAGGTTGGTGGATTATCAAATGCCTGATCACAAAAGGTCTGAGCTGACAAAAATTGAAAAGAAAAGAGAATAGAAATTAAAGTGATAGGTCGCTTCATCATGGGGACGAAAGTTTTAGTTAAAAAATGATAGGAACATAAAAATAACAAATCCCACTCAAATGAAAGAAATTCTTACCCTTTCGGGAAATACAAAATTACCGTGTTCTCGGATGAAATTTTGCCAGGCATTTTTCGTAAGGAGTTGAGAATCAAACCTTTAGCGCAAATGGAGGGAAGCCATATTCGGCAAGAAATCAAATAGATTTTTATTGAGAAGGAGTTTGTTTATTTCTCGATTTGAGCCTCATATCGAAAACTTATCGTTCAAATTAGGAGTGAACTGTAAACTTTGCATTAAGTTTGTAGCCTTCATAATCAAACCTCCATTTCTTCATCAATAAAATCTCACAATGGGAAAATCAGATAATTGCAGCAAATGCAAAGCACAATTGAAAAAGCAAAAAGAAGCTGCTAAAAAATTGCATAGTGCTAAAAAGAAAGCGAAAAAAGCATTCAAAATCGCTAAAGCAAAACATGAGAAGGCAAAAAGCAAATTGAAAGACCTCGAAGCAAAACTGAAAGATTGCGAAAAGCAGAACGAAAAGCCTGCTAAAAAGAAAGCTACAAAACCAAAAGCCAAATCAACGTCTAAAAAATCAGCGACTAAAAAGGTCGTCAGTATAAAACCAATAGTTAAAGCAACTACCAAGAAAAAAAAGGCTTCTAAAAAAGCTCCTAAGTCGAAGGCTGTTGTCAAAAAGATTTCGACGAAAGTCGTAGCAAAAGCAAGACCCATAGTTAGAGAAGGGGCTTCAAAATCAACCACTAAAACATCAACTATCAAACCAGTGGTCAGAACAGTTAGAAAGGCTACTACCGCAAAAAAGGCGCCCGCGAAAAAAGCCACCACAACTCGAGCAACCGTTAGAAAAACTTCAGTAAGAAAGGCTGCTGCTCCAAAACCAACTACGAAAAGAACCACCAGAACAGTGACCAGACCTTCTACTGCAAAAGACAATTTGAAAAAAGTAGAAGGAATCGGCCCCAAAATCGAACAGCTCCTTCATGCTGATGGCATCAAAACATTCAAACAATTAGCGAGGGCTTCTCAGACGCGCCTAAAGAAAGTTTTGGAAGCGGCAGGGAGTCGTTTCAGAATGCACACTCCAGATACTTGGCCAGAGCAAGCGAAATTAGCTGCTGATGGAAAATGGGACGCTTTGAAAAAATGGCAAGACCACTTGAAGGGTGGAAGGAAGTAGAGTTTTTGAATGAGAGATTGATGGAATGAGAGAATTTTGAATGAGTGAATGGAGAGTATGGTGCGTGAAACATTCATTCCATCATTCACTCAATCTCTCATTTCTCCACAATGTCACCCGCCTAACAAAAAATCGGTATCGAATATTTTTTTGAAGTTTAATTCTGTTAATGCGGAAAATACCCGAATATTAATTTTGAATTCATTCTGAATAAATCTAACTTTCCGTTGTTAATCAATTTTCCTAACCTTCAAATTTTTTTGGCTTATGTACATAACTTTTGATGAGCTTCGTTCCGTCAAGCACAACCTACCTACCGGAAGCGTAGCAAAAATAGCAGCGTCTCTTCAAATCGAAGAGCAAACTGTGAGAAACTATTTTGGAGCTAAAAAATACGAAAACGGCAAACTTGTCGATTACCACATTCAACCAGGTCCAGGTGGTGGAATTGTCGAATTAGACGATACGACCATTTTGAAAAAAGCACAAGAAATGCTTGCTGATCCAGTTCACACTTAACAAAAAATATACTTAAAAAAGGGAAATCGACTGTGTCGATTTCCCTTTTTAAGTATTAGTCCAATCTGAACCTTGCTTCGAAATTTGAAGCGCCTTCCTTCTCTATAAATTTAAATAAAAATCTTTGGTCAATTCTACATACTCTTTGGAGTAGTTGCCATCGGCTGCGTAGATATTTAGACTGGATTTTTCACATTCTTTTTCAGAAGTTTCGAACTGTAGCAACAATCGCTCGACAGGCTTGCCTTCTTTGCCATGTACCTCAACCAGGTTTGTGCAAAACAATCGATAAGTAGGTGCCATGTCCACAAATCTCAATCCTTCAAGATAGGGGAGGATGACGCAAAGTCGCCCTTTGGGAGACATCACCTTTCTGGCAGCACTTAGCAAATCGCCATTGGGCAATTTGACAGTGTGGCGCACATTGTTTCGAGATTCGTTGTCAGAGAAAGTGCCTCCCGAAAAGAAAGGCGGATTGCTCAAAACCAAATCATAATCAACTGCCGGAAACTTAGCGAAGTCCTGAATAGATTCGTTTTTCAATTCAATGCGATTTGCCCAAGGTGCGTTGGCTGCATTAGAGGCAGCTTGTTTGCATGCCACTTCGTCAATCTCGACTCCTGTGACTTTAGCTTTACTGGCTCGCTGAGCCATCATCAGGGCAATCAATCCGGTTCCAGCTCCGATATCAAGGATTTCTTTTGCGTCGTTTACTGGTGCCCAAGCACCCAATAAAATTCCATCTGTGCCCACTTTCATGTGGCAATCACATTGTTCGACTTCGAATTGCTTAAACTTAAAAGGCTGCTCTTTGGCTTGAGTTTTTGTCATTATATCTCTATGGATTTCGGGAAGTCGAGAACTTCAAGAAATCGGGACTAACTTGGAGGGGTAAAATCCCGATTTCTTGATTTCTCAAAATCCCATTTTTAATGGAATACAAAGGTAAGGGGTTTTTGCCCTATTCGGCAAGACTCAGTTGAATAACTCCCTGATAATCAGATGTTTGAACTACTAAAAAATAGTTTCCTTTCGGAAAATGCCCGATTTCCAATGGAATCGTACTGCTAAATGGAATCGTTCTTGATTGCAGTAACCTACCATTTACGTCAAGCATCATCAAATTGACTTTTGCATTTGGTGTAGCGGTTTCGATAGTCAAAACAGATTCGTTTGAAATTGGATTTGGGCTTACTGAAAAGTCCAGTTTTTTCAAATCTTGATTGTCAAAGACGGAGTTGAAACAATTCCCTGAATTGGTCAACTCGCACCAACGCAGCTCAAATTCTTGCTCAAAAATATTGGTCACATCCGCATCATGAATGATGAGTGTATTTTCATCATTGCG
>CALCJP010000184.1 GCA_937967625.1 uncultured Saprospiraceae bacterium | reverse complement strand
CGCAAGATGAGGATGTGGTTTATGGCTTGAATGTCAGATTTCATAAATCAAAAGATGGCGGCAAAACGTTCGAATCCATCGGCACGCCACATGGCGATCACCATGATCTATGGATTGCCCCCGAAGAGCCCAACCGAATGGTCGTGGGCGATGACGGCGGCGGTCAGGTGACTTTCGATGGCGGCGAAAATTGGTCAACCTACCACAACCAACCCACCGCCCAATTTTATCGAGTGACGACCGATAACAATTTCCCCTTTAGAATTTACGCCGCGCAGCAAGACAACTCCACCGTCCGAATCAAAAGTCGAACAGAAGGAGGCAGTATCGGCGACCGCGATTGGGAACCCACCGCTGGTTGCGAGTGCGGACATATCGCCATTTCGCCCGACGATAATGATGTCGTTTTTGGTGGCTGCTACGATGGCTTCATCGGTCGCTTGGATCATAAAACCGGACTGCGGCGCATTGTCAATGTCTATCCCGACCTGCCGATGGGACATGGCGCCGAAGGCATGAAATATCGGTTCCAATGGAACTTCCCGATTTTCTATTCGCCACATGATTCGAAGAAATTATATACGGCTTCGCAGCACTTGCATGTGAGTTATGATGAGGGGCAAAGTTGGCAAATTATCAGCCCTGACCTGACCACCAACGACTCCTCAAAAATGGTTTCCTCAGGCGGGCCCATTACTCAAGACAACACTTCCGTGGAATATTATTGTACCATTTTCGCGGCAGCGGAATCGCCTCGCGAGAAGGATTTGATTTGGGCGGGAAGCGACGATGGCTTGATTCACCTCACCCGCGATGGCGGCAAAAATTGGGAAAACGTCACCCCTTCTTCCCTTCCGGAAAATGCCATGATCAATAGTCTCGAAATCGATCCCCATGAAGATGGTAGCTGCTACATCGCCGCGACTTTATACAAAACGGGCGATTTCACTCCCCTACTTTTCAAAACCAAAAACTACGGAAAGACTTGGACAAAAATCACCTACGGCATTGACAATCAGCACTTTACGAGAGTCATCCGAGCCGATCCTGATAAAAAAGGAATGCTCTATGCCGGAACAGAAACGGGCATGTACGTTTCATTCGATGATGGAGCGAAATGGCAGCCATTGCAGTTGAACTTACCCATCGTGCCGATTACAGATTTGGCATTGAAGCAGGGCGCTTTGATTGCTGCGACTCAGGGCAGAAGTCTTTGGATGATTGATGACTTGTCGGTTTTGCAGCAATTGGATTCGCGACTCGCTAACAAAGACCTCATCCTTTTCAAACCTGCAGATGCCTACCGTTTCGGCGGCGGACAGGCGAAGAAAAAATCATTGACCTCCGGGCAAAATCATCATAGTGGCGTCGGCACGCATTTCTATATTAAAAAATTACCTGCCGATTCGGTTGCCGTGACGCTATCCTATTGGAACGCGAAAGGGGAAATGATTCGCGAATATTCCTCCACTGCAAAAGAGAAAGCGGATAAATTAGAATTGAAAGAAGGCGCCAATTTCTTCAACTGGAACATGCGTTACCCCGACGCAAAAAAGTTTGAGGGCATGATATTTTGGTGGGCATCAATGGCAGGGCCAAAAGCACCTCCGGGTGACTATTCAGTTCAATTGATGATTGAAGATCAGGTATGGAAAGAGGAGTTCAAAATCTTACCTGACCCCCGCAATCCATCCACCCAAGCCGACCTCGAAAAGCAATTTGCCTTTTTGATGAAAATCAATAAAAAGGTAACCGAAGCCCACGAATCCATCATCGAAATGCGCGACATCCGCAAGCAATTGACCAATTATAAAGAACGAATCAAAGACAATGACGAACTCAAAGAGGTGGTCAAAATCGCAGATCAGATTGATTCAACTATGACTAAAATCGAGGAGGAATTGTATCAAACTAAAAATCGCGCACGCCAAGATCCACTCAACTTTCCAGTGCGATTGACTAATAAATTAGCGCATTTGAACTCGTTGACGCAGGGTGATTATCCACCGACTGATCAGGCGGAGGAGGTGCGCAGTACGCTCACCAAAGAGATTGACACACAACTTGAAAAATTCAAAACGCTTAAAGAAAATGAGTTGCCGAAGTTTAATGAAGCGGTGAAGCAGAGGGCGGTGGATGCGGTGATTTTGAAGGAAAAAGAGGCGTTGGAAAATTGATTTTTTTTCCACTTTCGTGGAATGGGAGTAAATCATTTTGCACAATTTAAGTATCGGAGCCTGAGCGGAGTCGAAGGCGGAATTGTAACGACTGATTGTTATGATTTCGGTTTCGGCTCCGCTCAACCTCCGATTTTTAAGCAGTGCACCGCTCGTTCCAGTTCCTGACTGGAAGGGAACATCTCGGCGTCTCCTGACGCCTTTCAGCAGTACATTTTCGTCTGGAGACTGAACCCAGCGGAGTTTGGACACTGCGGAACATTTTACGAAAGTGAAATTATTATTTTTGTTCCAAATTCAAGCCATGCAAAAATCAATATTCGAAATTTCAAAAATGGACTGCCCTTCTGAGGAGAATCTAATTCGCATGAAATTGGATGGAATCGCCAGCATCAAAAATTTAGACTTCGACATTCCGAATCGAAAGTTGACCGTATTCCATGAAAACCAAACCGACCTTATCGAAAAACAAATCATCGATCTCAACCTCGGCGGCAAAAAACTATCTACCGAAATCACCGACGAAACGGACTTCAAAGAAGACACCAACCAGCGAAAATTACTCTGGACAGTACTCCTCATCAACTTCGCATTCTTCCTCATCGAGATGACTGCGGGGCTGATTTCGAAGTCCATGGGATTGTTTGCAGATAGCTTGGATATGTTGGCGGATTCGTTCGTTTATGGGATTAGTTTATTTGCAGTGGGCGGCTCCCTGATTCAAAAAAAGCGAATCGCCAAACTCGCCGGTTATTTTCAAATCACCCTCGCCATCATCGGATTCGCGGAGGTGTTGCGACGCTTTTTCTTTGCGGCAACGCTCCCTGATTTTTCGACGATGGTTGTGGTTTCCACTTTGGCATTAATCGCCAATGGCATTTGTTTATACCTCCTCCAAAAGTCCAAAAGCAAAGAAGAAGCCCACATGAAAGCCAGCATGATTTTCACTTCCAACGATGTGATTATTAACTTGGGTGTCATCATCGCTGGCGGCTTGGTGCATTGGCTCCAATCCAACAAACCTGATCTGATTGTGGGGACAATTGTTTTTGTTTTGGTGGTGCAGGGAGCGGTTAGGATATTGAGGTTGGGGAGGTGAATTGGGTTTGAAGGAGCTTTTATGGTCGAAATTGAAATTTAGTATCGAATAAAAATCAGATAAATTTTGAATAATTTTTGGATAAATATCGAATAATTTGATGCCTATATTCTATCTTTGAATAAAAATTAGATAAAAATCAAATAAATCAATAGATGGAATCTAAGCTGACATTCGATTTTAAAACCAACCAAAAAATAATCAAAAAGATTGCTTTCATTGATTCATTCAAAGGAAAGTGGACGGGGCTGGAAGTTTCAGAATCAATTTATTTAAAGGAGCTAAAACAAATTGCAACGATAGAGAGCATTGGTTCCTCCACAAGAATCGAAGGCGCTACGATGACTAATGAAGAGGTGAAAAATTTGATTGAATCCGTAAAAATAACTTCATTTAAAACAAGAGATGAGCAGGAAGTTTTTGGGTATTATGAAGTCTTGAATTTGATTTTGGATTCATTTCAAGAAATTGAAATCAAACAAAATCATATTCATCATCTACACAAATCATTACTAAAAGAAAGCACTAAAGACCTCAATCATCGAGGCAACTACAAACAACTTTCAAATCAGGTGGTCGCTACTTATCCAGGGGGATCTCAAAAAATAGTTTTCAACACTACTGAACCATTTTTGGTAGAAGGTGAAATGCAAGAGTTGTTCAAATGGACAAATTCAAACTTCGAAAACGAAGAACTCCACCCCTTAATCATCATCGCAACCTTTGTCTATGAATTCCTTTCTATACATCCCTATCAAGATGGCAATGGGAGATTATCCAGACTTTTGACCACCTTACTTTTGCTAAAAAAAGAATACGATTTCATGCAGTACGCCTCCATGGAAATTGAAATCGAAAACCGAAAAAAGGAGTACTACAAAGCATTAATGTCAGGGCAAAAAAATCGAGGCACTGACCAAGAAATCATCAATGAATGGATAATTTTCTTTTTAGAAACTTTGGAAGCAACCATAAATAAATTGGAAGAAAGGTATGCTGGAATCAAAAACAAAAAAAGCTATCTAAACGAAAGACAAAAGGAATTGATGAAATTCATAGAAACAACTGAACCCGTTAAAATCAGCGATATCACCTCAGCTTTAACCAACTATACTCCCTACACCTTGAAAAAAGACATGAAATATTTGTCTGATGAAGGATTGGTCAAAAAGTTGGGGAAAGCAAGTGCAACGATATATGTGATAGGCAAGAAAGGGAACGGGGCTTCTGAGTGAGGGAAAATGACGCCTATTTACTTATCTATTTCATCTTATTTTTTCCACTTTCGTGGAATGATGGAATATCTTCTTTACCCAAAATGCACTTGCTCGTTTTCGGAGTTCGAGCGGAGCCGAGAACGCAATAGCAACGATTAATCTTCTCGTTTTCGGTTTCGATACTTCGACCTCTGCTCGTTCCAGTCTCCAGACTGGAATGAAACATTCTGGCGTCCCCCGACACCAAAAACACAAACTATCTACATTCGTCAGGAGACGAAAAAATGAATGAGTTCAGTCAGGAGACTGAACCCAGCGCTGCCCCACTCACCTTTTTTCATTTCCATTTCCCTCTTAATTTTAATTTCCATCGTACATTCGCCACATGGCAGCACTTGACCAATTCATAGCAGAATTCGCCTCATTCGTTTGGGGCTTACCCTTGTTGGTATTATTGATTGGCGGCGGATTGTATTTGTTGATTCGTTCGCGATTCATTGCGTTTCGGTATTTGGGACATGCGATTGCGGTAACGCGCGGCAAGTACGACAACGAGCACGACGAGGGGCAAATCACCCACTTCCAAGCATTGACCACGGCGCTCTCCTCCACCATCGGCATGGGCAATGTCGCAGGCGTCGCCGTCGCCATTTCCATCGGCGGACCAGGGGCGATATTTTGGATGTGGATTAGTGGCATAGTGGGGATGTCCACCAAGTTTTTCACCTCCACTTTGGCGATTATGTATCGAGGTAAAGATAGCGCAGGCGAAGTGCAAGGTGGGCCCATGTATTTCATCACAGAAGGATTGGGCAAGTCATGGAAACCATTAGCGATATTTTTCGCAGTGGCAGGTTTGATAGGTGCATTGCCAGTTTTCAATGTCAATCAATTGACACAAGCAATTCGCGATATCATATTGATTCCCAATGGAATACATAATGAAACTTATTCAAATTTAGGAATTGGATTGACACTCGCTGCCATCACCTCCGTAGTGATTTTAGGCGGCTTAAAACGAATTAGCAAAACCGCTTCGCGGCTCGTGCCAGGCATGGTGCTTTTATATTTCTTGTCCGTAATGGCGATTTTAATCATGCATTCCGATCAGGTACCGAAGTATTTTATGATGATATTCACAGAAGCATTCAGCCCAACCAAGTATAGTGGAGATTCGTTCTTAGGAGGGGTGCTCGGAGGTTTGATTGTTTTGGGAATCCGACGCGGAGCTTTCTCCAACGAAGCAGGTATCGGAACCGCTCCCCTCGCCCACGGCGCCGCCAAAACCAACGAACCCGTGAGAGAAGGATTGGTGGCGATGTTGGGACCATTGATTGATACTTTGATTATCTGTACACTGACGGCGCTGGCGATTTTGGTGACAGGCGTTTGGGAAACCACCGCCGACAATGGCGTCAGT
>CALCJP010000183.1 GCA_937967625.1 uncultured Saprospiraceae bacterium | reverse complement strand
TAAGGGGAAGAAGCGACGGTAGAACAAAGCGTAGTTCGAGCGGAGTCGAGAACGGAATCAAAAGCTCGAATTTTCATTTCCGTTCTCGACTCCGCTCGAACTACGGGAGGTAATTAAGTGACCATCTCGATTCATTTTCCGTAAGGAATAAAAAAAATCCATCTAATCATGAATGCTTTAGTAATATCAGGAGGAGGAAGCAAAGGCGCTTATGCAGGCGGACTTGCCGAATATCTGATGAGGGACTGTGGCAGAGACTACGACCTATTTATTGGTACTTCTACGGGCGGTTTATTGGCGCCTCTCCTCGCTGCCGGAAAACTCAATGCCGCAAAAAAAGCATTTACGACCGCCAATCAAAATAGTATTTATAAGGTCTGCCCTTTCCGAATCAAAAAAGAAGGGCCTGGAAATTTTTCTACTTCTATCAATCATCTGGGTATTATTAAAATGTTTTTGAGGCGTAAGAAAACTTTTGGCGATAGTACCAATTTGCGCAAACTGATCAGCAAGTTTTTCTTAGAGGATGATTTTAGGCGTATCAGAGACACGGGCAAAAAGGTCTATGTGACGGTTTCTAATCTCACCAACGAAGTGGTCGAATATAAATCAAACGAGGACTGCGACTATGAAGAATTTTGCGATTGGATGTGGGCGTCTGCCAATGCGCTGCCTTTCATGAGCTTATTGGTCAAAAACGGGAAGGAATATGGCGACGGCGGCTTCGGCTGCGCCATCCCCATCCAAAAAGCGATTAATAAAGGATCAGGGTGGATTGATGTCATCGCTTTGCGTCCTGTCCATAAAGTAAAAAGCAATCCGCCCTCAGATGACGTGTTTGATATTTTGACAAAGACTTTTGACTTTGTCTTAAACCAGATTGGTTTGGATGATTTGATGATTGGACAATTGGAGGCTGTGCATCATAAAGTGGATATCAATTATTATTACACACCGCGCATTTTGTCTGATCAGGTTTTCATTTTCGACCCAGAGCAAATGAGTAATTGGTGGAAGGAGGGTCGAGAGGTGGGGCAAAAATCTACGCCCGCGACGCAGTGCTTGAAGTATAAAGAGAAGAATAATCCAACTGGATTGGGGGCGTTGGGGGAGGATATGGAGTTGTTGTGAGGTTTGTGTAACTTATTTTTTTGAAACTATAATATCATTTTATGTTTTTAGCTGAATTTACTCCTATTCGCCCTGAATTTGGGCTTCTATTTTTTTCATTAGTTGTTGCAAGTGTGAGCTTGATAGGGGTTGTTGCTTTGATTGACATTATCAGAAGTGACTTTAGAAATAAGACAACTAAAAATCTTTGGATTTTGATGATACATCTCTTCTGGGGTGTCGCAGGGGTGTGTTATTTTATATCAAGAAAGGAATTGTTAAAACCAAAATCTTAATTATGAAAAAACTAATCCTTGCCTTTGTTTATCTTCTTTTCTCCCTTTCGGGAAATGCCCAAAAGCAGAACTTTGGGATTTTTTATAATCAAAACTTTTCTCATCAACTTCACTTCAATCCCTCAGATGTGGAATGGGGGAGTAATGTGACAGGTCCGTTGGTTCGATTCGGCATCGGTGCATTTTTCGAAAGAAAAATTAAAAACCAATTCTATCTACAATCAAGAATTGGCTATCAACAAAAGGGAGCTTTTGAAGAGCGGGATGTCCCAGTTATTGATGGAGGTCCACCTCCTGCTGTAATACCTGAAGATAATGTTTTTAAGTTCAACTATTTAGCTTTTGAACTAAATGGCGTGCAACATGCCTTTACAGATTTCAAAGTAAGCCCTTATTTTTTAGGGGGATTGAGTTATCACTACCTTTTAGATTTTAGTTACAACTTGGATGGGACAATTAATAACGGAACTTTTGAAGATGTTCCTGTAGCTCGATTTGAAACATCAAAAAGACATTCTTTTGGCGCTCAAGTAGGAGGCGGAATTCAGGCTATGAAAATTCTTCGTTTGGATTTAAGAACTCAACTTGACCTCAATCACTTCATTGATGATAAAGATTTGCGGGTGCGTCATTGGCTTTGGGCAATCAATGCGGAAGTGAATATTAATCAACTTATCAAAAAGTTGAAATAACCAGATGACCGAAAAACTCAAAAAATGGCGCCTCATCCTCGGTGACAAATCCGATAAAAAAGGAGATGTCGAAGTCACCGGTGATATGAAAGGAATGGACAGCACGCTCGCTGCTGTCTATGATTCTGATCGAAAAGGAGGGCTGGGAAGTTCTTCACCCAATATCAATCGGTGGTTGGGCGATATTCGAAAATACTTTCCATCGGAGGTCGTGCAGGTGATTCAAAAAGACGCATTGGAGCGACTCGACCTCACCCAAATGCTCCTCGAACCCGAACTCCTCGAATCCGTCGAACCCAATCTCCAACTTACCGCCACTTTGCTTTCGCTAAATAAAGTCATGCCCGACCGCACCCGCGAAACCGCTCGAATCGTCGTCAGGAAAGTAGTGGAACGATTAGAAAAGAAACTCAAAAATCCCATGCGCGAAGCCATCGAAGGCGCGCTCCGTCGCGAGGTCAGAAACCGCCGACCGAAACTCAATGAGATAGATTGGAACAAAACCATTCGCGCCAACCTGAAGCATTATCAACCTGAATATAAAACCATCATTCCCGAAAATCTCTACGGCTATGGTCGCAAAGGGCAGGCGCTCAAGCACGTTATTTTGGCATTGGATCAAAGTGGTTCTATGGCGACGAGTGTGGTCTATGGCGCTATCTTCGGGAGCATCATGGCGTCGTTGCGATCTGTGAAAACGAGCCTCGTGGTGTTTGATACAGAGGTGGTTGATTTTACGGAGCAGTTAAGCGACCCCGTCGATTTGCTTTTTGGAACGCAGCTGGGCGGCGGTACCGACATTAATAAAGCATTGGCTTACGCCGAAAATCTGATAGTATCTCCCTCTGATACAATTTTGGTTTTAATCACTGACCTCTACGAAGGAGGAAGCGAACGTGAATTGATTCGCAGAGCAGGTTCGATTAAGGCGTCGGGGGTGCAGTTTATTACGCTACTGGCGCTCAGCGATGAGGGCGCTCCTTCTTATGATCGGCGCATGGCAGGACAGTTTGCGGCGATGGATATTCCCGCTTTTGCTTGTTCGCCTGATCAATTTCCTGACTTGATGGCGGCAGTGGTGAAGAAGGAAAGTTTGGGTAAGTTTGTTGCGGCTGAAAAGTGATTTTTTTTGAACCACAAAAGACTTTGTTGAAAACTCAAGTTGAGCATCGTCTCCCGAACGGGGACGATGCGACACAAAAGAACTATGAGCAATGGCTATCAAAAAGACTACAGATTTAAAGGACCAACTTTACTTCATCACTTTCACGTGTAAAAACCACATCCCATTATTTGAAATAACAAATGGATATCAGTTGATTTACAATTGGTTTGATTTCATGAAAGAAAAGTATGGAAACAAAATTTGCGGGTACGTAATCATGCCCAATCATCTTCACTTTCTTTTATTTGTAACTGATAAGAGTCCCAATTTGAACAGCTTGATTGGAAATGGAAAAAGATTTCTTGCCTATGAATTTATTAAATTATTAACTGCTCAAAAGCAGAAAGATATTTTGCAAAGACTAGCAGATACAGTTTCTGAAAAGGAAAAAGCAAGAGGCAAGAAGCATCGAGTATTTGAACCTTCCTTTGATTGGAAAATTTGCTTACTGGACAAATTCATTTGGCAGAAATTAGACTACATTCATTTCAATCCAATCAGAGGTAAATGGAATTTGGCGGAAAATTTAATTGACTATCAACATTCGAGTGCGAAATTTTATGCTACCGGTGAGCAGGGGGTTTGTTTTGTGACGGATTATCGCTTAATTGAACGGACTATATGATAGGTGATCGCATCGTCCCCGTTCGGGAGACGATGCTCAAAATGAAAAAACAAAACCATGATTAAACATACTTTACTCTTTCTCCTTATCGGAATATGCATCCAACTCACCGCTCAAAAAGATCTCTATCAAAAAGAATGGTACACTAATAGCAGAGGCGACTC
>CALCJP010000182.1 GCA_937967625.1 uncultured Saprospiraceae bacterium | reverse complement strand
CTCGTGTTTGAGTTGGATGGGTTTCTTTTTATCGTATTTGATGAAAGGTCCCCAACGTCCGTTTTGGACAGATAGCTTGATGTCTGGCCAGCGAAGGATGTAGCGGTTGGCTTCTTTTTCTTCTTTGGCTTTTACGATTTCCAGAATCTCCTCTTGAGTCAGATTTTCAAAATCATATTTCTTGCTCACGTTGGCGAAAAAGCCATTCCATTTTAGGAACGGGCCGAAGCGACCTGCGCCTTTGGTGATGGGCATGTCTTTATAATGACCGACGGGTTCGAGTTCTTTTTTCTTTTCGTCGATGAGTTCGTTGGCGCGTTCTTGGCTCAGTGTGAGTGGATCTTCGCCTTTTGGAATCGTCACGTTGAGACCATCACCCGTTTTGATATAAGGACCAAAACGACCTGAGGCAACGGTGACGGATTCGCCTCGATATGGATCGAGTTCTCGTGGCAATTTGAAGAGGTCAATCGTATCTTCCAGTGTGACCGTTTCCATCGACATGCCAGGGGCGAGGTTGGTGTATTTTGGCTTCTCGTCTTCTGCCAATTCATCTGGTGCGCCAATCTGAACTACTGGTCCAAATCGAGACAATCGTACCAAAACAGTTCGACCACTGACGGGGTCTTTCCCTAAAATCCGCTCGCCGCTCGCACGTTTTGCGTTCTCTTTAGTGTCCTCGACGGTGTCATTGAATGGGTGATAAAATTTCGCAAGCATACTGGAATATTCCAAGCCACCTTCCGAAATCGTATCAAATTCTTTCTCCACACTGGCGGTAAATTTATAGTCCATTACCTCCTCGAAATGTTTCTCTAAGAAGTCGGTTACAATCATCCCCAAATCGGAAGCGATGAGCCTGTTTTTGATGGCGCCTGTGGTTTCAGTTTGGGTTTCTTCTTTGATCTCGTTGTTGGCAAGAGTCAGCAGCGCATATTTTCGTTCCTTTCCTTCGCGCTCTTCTTTGAGGACGTAGCCTTTGGTTTCGTCCATGATCCGCGTAATGGTTGGCGCATAGGTTGACGGGCGACCGATGCCCATTTCCTCCAGTTTCTTAACCAAACTTGCCTCAGTGTATCGAGCCGGAGGGCGCGTGAAGCGCTCGGTTCCAGTCATATTTTTGAGGTCAAGGGTTTGACCTAAAGTCAACGGAGGCAAAATGCCTTTCTCCTCTGAGTCGTCGTCGTCATCTTTCGATTCGAGATACACTTTGAGGAAGCCGTCAAACTTCAAAACCTCTCCTTCTGCTTTTAAATTTTCACCCGGAGCTCCTGAGATTCCTATCTGTACGGTGGTTTTTTCCAGTTCCGCCTCTGCCATTTGAGAAGCGACCGTACGTTTCCAAATCAACTCGTAGAGGCGAGTTTGATCAGATTCAGTACCTCCGGTGTGGTTTTCGAAATAGGTCGGTCGGATGGCTTCGTGAGCTTCCTGTGCGCCTTGTTTCTTGCTCTTATATTGTCTGGTTTTGACGTATTGCGTGCCATAAGCATTTTGGATTTCATCCGCAATGGCTCCGATAGCAGTCGCACTCAAAGTGGTGCTATCGGTTCTCATGTAGGTAATCAAACCTGCCTCATAGAGGCGCTGCGCGGTGCGCATGGTTCGACTTACGTTAAACCCTAATTTTCTACTGGCTTCCTGCTGCAAGGTCGAAGTGGTGAAAGGAGCAGCTGGTTTTCTTTTGATAGGTTTTACCTTAATGTCGCTAATCGAAAAGGTAGAGCCTAAACATTTATTTAAAAAGGATTGGGCTTCTGCTTTGGTGTCAAAACGAGACGGTAATTCTGCTTTTAATTCAACTTGTTTTCCATTCTTATTCAGGACGTTGAAAATGGCATTGACTCTGAAAAAAGGAGTGGATTTGAATTTCATGATTTCGCGCTCGCGCTCCACCACAATTTTTACTGCCACAGATTGCACACGACCTGCTGAAAGATTTCCTTTTACTTTTTTCCAAAGTACTTCCGATAGTTTGTAGCCTACCAATCGATCCAAAATCCGTCTTGCCTGCTGCGCATCGACCAAATTCAAATCCAAGGTGCGTGGATTTTGAACTGCTTTTTGGATGGCTGGCTTCGTGATTTCTCGGAAGACGATTCGCTTGGTAGTCTTTTCGTCAAGTCCTAATACTTTGCATAAGTGCCATGAAATGGCTTCTCCTTCTCGGTCTTCATCCGTCGCGAGCCATACCTCATCGACTTTTTTGACCCATTCCTTTAGCTCTTTGACCAACTTTTGTTTGTCGGAAGAAACTACATATTTAGGCTTAAATTTATTTTCAATATCAACACTTAAATTCTTTCGCTCCAAGTCGCGGACGTGCCCATAACTGGACTTGACCTTAAATTGGCTACCTAAATATTTTTCTATTGTTTTAGCTTTCGCGGGTGACTCAACTATCAGAAGATTCTGAGGCATGATGGGATGATTTATAATTTTTAAAATTTGGTTGAATTAAACTCGCAAAGGAGGAAATCGTTCAAATTTGTTTTTAATATATTGATTTTCAATGTTTTAAACATTGAATAAATTAATTTACGAAATTAGGTTTTCTCGGAAACGGTGCAAAAGTAAAAAAAGACTTTAAACTACTTGCTTAAATTTTGTCTAATGAAAATTAATGTCCGTCTTGAATTTTACCTTTACGGCAAATAACTTTTCATGAAGGAATATATCATAGTGATGATTTTGGGGCTCCTTTTCTTGGGCTGCGCCGAGGAACCAAAACTCAGTGAAGCTCCTGAAGTGGAGGTAATTAACGAGTTGGAGGAAATCAAGCCTTTTCGTTTTGAATGCTTCAAAAGAGATACGAATCCCAATCGGTTTGGTTTGTTCACTTTGTTTTTTCGTTTCACTGACAATAAGATTGCGATTGACAACATCCCCGTGTGCGGAACGATACATAAAAAGCAATGGGATGAAATCGGAATTCCCGCCCATGCCATCGATGCCAAAGGTGGCAAGTGGGCAAGCGGAGCCGCGTATTTTTACGCAGAGCGCGACTCTACTGACTTCATTATTTTTAAAATTTCAGCTGATGAGTTGGATGGAGAGCCGGGTGCGGCTCAGGAAGTGTATCGGGTTAAGGGGGCGAAGATTGATATTTGAGTTGCCGGGTTGCCGTGGATTCCGTTGTTGCCATGGTTTCCATTGTTGAGATCAGTTCCCATCAAAAAAGATCCGTTAAATCTGTGTCCCATCTCTGTTTAGTTTAGATCTGACTTTCGTCAAATGAGCGTGACTGCATTTCCCGAAAGGGAAAAAAAGGATATATCCAAATTGAAAACCGAGCTTGCCTCAATAGTGGTAGCCATGGCAACCCGGCAACAACGGTAACTTGGCAGGACCTACTCATACAAAGCCTCTCGATTCGCTCGCAAAGTATTCATCAAAAGAGAAACGACGGTCATCGGTCCAACGCCTCCGGGCACAGGGGTCAAATAGCCGGCGCGTTCGGCAGCCTGATCGAAATCTACGTCTCCTACTAAGCGGTAGCCACGTTTTTTTGAAGTATCATCAACTCGGTTGATTCCGACATCAACGACTACTGCGCCTTCTTTGATCATGTCGCCAGTGATGAAATTTGGGATGCCTATGGCGGCTATGATGATGTCTGCCTTGAGGCAGTGGGCGCGTAAGTCTTTGGTGCGGCTGTGGGTGAGGGTCACGGTGCAATTCCCCACTTTCGCTTTTCGCGAAAGCAAAATACTCATCGGAGTACCGACAATATTACTTCTACCAACGACGACGCACTCCTTACCGGAAGTTTCGATACCATAGCGGTCGAGCATGGTGACGATGCCAAATGGCGTGGCAGGGAGGAAGGCTGGTAATCCCTGAGCCATTTTGCCGAAATTGACTGGGTGAAATCCATCGACATCTTTTTTAGGGTCGATTGCGAGGGTGACATTGTTTTCGTCGATGTGTTTTGGTAGGGGTAACTGAACGATGAAGCCGTCAATGTCGCGATTGGAGTTGAGGTCGGCAATGATTTCGAGCAATTCTTCCTCAGTGATGTCTGCATGTCTTCTGATCAGCGTCGATTCAAATCCGACTTGCTGGCATGAGCGCACCTTGCTGCGAACATAGCTTTCACTGGCTGGATTATCGCCTACTAAAACTGCCGCGAGATGAGGCACTCGTTCGCCTCTTTTTGTCATCTCTTGTACCTCAAGCGTTAGTTCTTGCTTGATGGTATTCGATAACTCTTTTCCATTGAGTAACTTCATAGTTGAAAATTTAGTACGCAAATTTAGCAACACCTACCTCAAATACAATTGGTTCATTAAATAAAGTGATATTTCCCGAAAGGGAAACAGTTTATATTTTTTTATATATCAGATTAGTCTAATACATTGAGGACAGGCCTTTTGATTAGATTATTTTTGCGCTCGCCTCTAATCCTTATAAATTGAGATGAAATAATGACGTTTTGATTTGAAGCGGTTCTTTTCTTTTCACACTTCCCGATGTAAAATCGTGACAACATGTTAAAACCCGTTAGCTATCGGGGTGGCAATACTTAGGTATTGTATGTGTTTTTTTTTGACTTGTCTGATAGAGAAATGACTCAATTCAATTTCGAAACTTTACTATTTATTTTAAATAGCAGGCTTAAAATAATTTACACATTTAGTGACAAACATAATTTTCAGCTACTCTTTCCCGATGTAAAATCGGGGCACGCACTAAAATATACATTCTGTAGTTGGGCTATGCGAAGCCTCGAAAGCTATCGGAATGCTTTGATTAGTGAAAATATCTGTTCTGTCAAAAATGAGGATTATTTGTACTGCTCTATTTAAGTAAGAGAGCAATATTAAATTTGCTTTTTATGACGGTCTCTTTTCAGCCTACTCTGCGTTAGAAAATTTAACCGTAGCTTAGGCTACGCTGAAATTTTCTGCCTTGATTAGACTAAAAATAGCCGCAGTCAAAAAAACAACTTAATACTGCTCTCTTACTTAGCCAAATCAATTATTACTCATTTCTTTAAAAATTAAAAATGAAAAAACACTATTTATTGATTTTTGCACTTTTTGTGTGCGGATCTGTATTTGCTCAGGCACCAATCTTTGTTGATTCAGATGCAACTGGAGCTAATAATGGTTCCTCTTGGGCTGATGCTTACACTGATTTTCAATCTGCGATTGATGACACTTCTAGCCCAAATGTTTGGATAGCTGCGGGTACTTATATTCCTGGCATGGATGGCTATGTAATCGGTCGCCAAATGAATATTTATGGGAGTTTTGTGGGCAATGAAAGTAGTGTGGAGGACCGCGACATCTCTGGCAATCCCACTTTTTTTAGTGGTGATGTGGATGGAGATGATGTGGGTTGGGACTCTGACATCTGGAGCCAAGTTGTTAATCTTCCTTTCAGAGCAAATCGAGATTCGTTTATTTCGGCAACACTTCCGGTTAGTGATAATTTGAGAAATGTGATGGTGGTCAATGGGGCAGCAGCTGAAGTCTTGTTGGATGGAATTATTTTCAAAGGAGGTAACGGCTTAAATTTCGACCGTAGCTTGGATGTATCTGAATATGCAGGTGCTGGGATTTTTTCGGAAGCGAGATTGAAGGTAGCCAATTGTCGTTTTACTGAAAATATTTCTGGCAATGGAGCAGGTGTTTATATTAAGGATATTAATTCTTCTGGTTCTATTTTTACAAATTGTGTTTTTGATAACAACGGTGCTTATTTACAAGGAGCTATGAATATGTCTTCTACGTCAAATGTTGAAATTTCTGATTGTAAGTTTAATAATAATTATTCCTTGAGAGGAACTATATTTCTAAATTCTTGTGTAACGGTGACCGTCAAAAACTGCGATTTTGAGGATAACGTCAATGAAGGCGGCTTTGGTGCTGCCTTTTTCAATACGCAGAGTGATAATGTAGATATTGTGGATTGCAAGTTCAGACGAAATGTAGCGAGAAATGGAGGAGCTATCTATTCTGACCATAGGGATTATGGCATCAATCAACAGAGTGAGGATAATTTCTTAATTCAGAACTGTGTTTTTGAAGAGAATAGCGGGACAAGATGGGGCGGAGCAATTAGTGTATTTAGCAGTAGCTTTCAGGCATTGGGGTGTGTTTTTGAAAAAAATAAGTCTGTAGATTCTGGTGGGGCAATTGCTGCATTTGGTGATGTGAAAAGAATAAGAATTAACGATTGTGATTTTGAGTTTAATGAATCAAGCGGACCGGGTGTAGGTTTTGGAGGTGCTGTTTCTCTATTTGGAGACACTACTTTTGTGGTAGTACAAAATTCAAGGTTTAAAAATAATTCAGCAGGAATAGGGGGCGGAGCCTGCCATAATGCTAACAATGCCAATACAACTTTTGATAAATGTACTTTTGAAGCCAACAGCTCATTCGCTGGAGGAGCAATTTTTCATGAAGACAATGAAACTTTTACTACCCTAAAGGAGAGTGATTTTTTATCAAATCAAGCAGAAAGATCTGGAGGAGGAATTCATGCATTAGCGGGGGCCGTTACGATAGATAAATGCGAGTTTGAGGCTAACACCGCATCCATTGGAGGTGGAATTAATATAAGAGAGAACGCAATGGATACTTCGTTGTTGAATCTTTCTAATACGATTTTTAATTTCAATGAAGCAGGTTCTCAAGGTGGTGGTTTAAATATCCTTAATGCTACTTCTAATATTGTTAGCTGTGTGTTTTCCAATAATGTAGTTCAAAATAGTGGGATAGGAGGTGCTATCTCAGTGATTGCTTCTGGAAGCTCTGAGTTAAATGTCAATGTTACAAATTCAACTTTAGTCAGCAATACAGGAGGAATTGCTACCTCGGCAACTGATACTACTACATCCAATTTATTTTTGCAAAACAATGCGTTTGTCCTAAACAATAATAATTACAGAGCAAGTATTGGAGTAACGACTATTGAATCAAAAGGAGGTAATTTTTCTTCGGATGAAACCCTGTCCTCATTTTTAACTCACAGCATGGATTTAGACAACAACCAGAGCGATCCTAAATTTGTTGATGGTTTTGAAAATTTTAGAATTCTTGAAGGAAGTGTCTTTATTGATGCTGGTGTAGCTGATAGAGCGCCTGCTACCGACCTCGATGGAAATCCTCGGGTGGGTAACGTCGATATTGGTGCCTTTGAGTTTACTGGTATGGTATCTTCAAATGACTATTTTGAGCTGGAAAATGGACTATCGCTTAGCCCAAACCCAGTCAGCGAATCCACTGTTTTAACGCTTGAAAACGATTGGGTTGGCGATTTTGAATACTATCTCTACGACCGCACAGGCAAGATATTAGAGAAATCTATTCTAAATAAAGTGGGTAATGTTCAAAAATATCCTATTTCGGTCAAATTTTTGATGCAGGGAGACTACTATATAGTACTTAAAAAGGGAAATGCTACTTCGGTAGAACGAATGTTGAAACAATAATTACCGGCATTTTCCGAAAGGTTAAAAGCGGTCGCACTATGTAGTGCGACCGCTTTTTTTGTGCATTCTATGAGAGAACCCCATTGGCACTGCCACTCAGAGTCTGCTTATTTTTATGCTGATACTATGTTACGAATATTTTTTGTAATGTTATTTCTTGGTGGCTATTTTGGTTTTGCCTTTGGGCAGACCACTGCCAGTAGTGGAAGTATCAGAAAGGTTGCTCGAATAGAAGCCGACCGGTTGGAAGGCGTGATAAAGGGCAAGGTCATCGACGAAGCAACCGGTCTCGGAATCGAATTTGCCAACATCGCCATCTATAAGTCTGGAACTGAAGTGATGATTACCGGAGTCAACAGCAGAAAAAGTGGCGAATTTTTAGTCAATGGATTGCCTTGCGGCGAATATGACGTCGCAGTCATTTTCTTAGGCTATGAAGAAAACAAACTCGAAGAAGTTCAAATAACAGAAGGCAACCTCAACCAGTCCATTGGAGAGATTTTCCTTACGGGAAAAGCGGCTGGGTTAGGAGAAGTAAAAGTCGTCTCAGAAAGAGCGATCATGCAGTTTGGCTCTGACAAAAAGGTTTACAATATCGAAAAAGACCTCACCTCTGCCACGGGAAGCGTAACCGAAATTTTGAGAAACATTCCTTCCATTGATGTGGACATTGAAGGAAACGTCAATTTGCGCGGAAGCGAAAATGTACGAATCCTAATCAATGGAATTCCTTCTGCTCAGATTGGTTTAGACAAACAACGCGACTTGAGGCAGATCCCAGGTGGCATGGTCAAAGAAGTAGAAGTCATCACCAATCCATCTGCCAAATATTCGACTGAGGGAATCTCAGGTATCATCAATATCATCACCAAAAAACAGAACAAAAGAGGATTTCACTCCAGTGGGACTTTCTCCTATGATTCAAATGATAACCTCCAAAGCACCCTCAATTTCAACTACCGACTCAACAAATTCAACTTTTTCGTCAATCTTCCAGCACGCATAGACCGACGCGTGAGAAAGGGAAGAATTTTTCGAAAGAATATTTTAAGAGATACTACCTACTCGCTCAACACCGTGATGGACATAGATGGTGATCGAAGATTCCAAACCTTTACCGGAGGGATGGAGTACTATTTCGACGCGCGGTCGGTTCTGTCCTATAGTTGCTCCCATACCATCAAAAGAAGTTTGCAAGAGGGAACTACATTTTTCGATTACTACAATGACCAAAACACCTTCACCGGGTCTTCTTCAAGAGATGATATCGACCATGAAAATGGATTCGGAATTCAGCACCACATCAACTTCAATAAAGTATTCAAGCAAGAGGGCACCAAACTGAGTGTGATTGCTTCTTTTTCTAATTTCAATGAGAAAGAAAAAGAACGCTTCGATGAGACTTTTTCAGACCTAAACGGAGTGGAAAACCCAATTCACTTGCTCGAAAACACCTTTGACAATGACGACAACCTCAACGTCTTCATTCAGGCAGATTACTCCCAGAAATTTCATAATGACCTTCGGTTTGATACCGGTATCCGCTCCAGCAGCCACAGCCAAAAGAATGACTATGGGCTGAATTCATTTGATTACCCTTCCGGGCAATATTTTACCAACGACACCTTCAGCAACAGTTTCGAATATGAAGAAAATGTCTTAGCTGGATACCTGATGTTTACCAAACCGTTTAAAAAATTCGAATTTCAAACCGGAATCAGAGGCGAGCAAACCAACATCTTAGCCTTTTTAGACAACACCCAATTCTCGACCCTCAAAGAATTTCCTTTTCGAAACCGATACTTTAAGCTATTTCCAAGCGGCTCAGTTACCTATTTCATATCCCAAAATCAGAAATTCATTCTCAGCTATAGCAAACGAATCAATCGACCATCCATCCAGCAAGTGATTCCTTCCGTAGATTTCAGTAATCGCTTCGACCGGCGCGTCGGCAATCCTTTCCTGCTTCCCGAAATCATCAATGCCTACGAGCTGGGATACATCAAAAGCTTTGAAAAAGGAACCTTTAATGGCAATTTCTTTTTCAGAAACACACACGATGGCATCACGCGAATCAATAACTTCGACAAAGACGGTAACCCCATCAATACCTATGACAACCTCGACTACGCCCAAACCTTCGGACTCGAACTCATCAATACTTTTAGAGTCTATGACTGGTGGAATTTTAATACCAGCGTCACGGGCTACTGGCAAGAGATTAACGCTTCCAATATAGAAACCGGACTCCAAATCGAAGGCGCCCAATGGAACGGAAGACTAATCTCAAATTTTAATTTAACCAAAAACACAGACCTTCAATGGTACCTATTCTACCAGTCCGAATCCATCACTCCCCAAGGAATGCGGCTTCCATTCTATTGGACTGATTTAGCGGTAAAGCAAACCCTCTTTAAAGGTGCCGGTTCGATAACTCTAAAAGTAACCGACATTTTCAACACCCGCCAATACAGCTATCAACTCAACACGCCCCGCACCCAGATGAATATGGATTTCACCTGGCCCTCCAGAGGACTCAGCCTCGGTCTAATCTGGCACATCGGCACCGTCGATAAGCAAAAGGAAAGAAGCTCTAAGAAAAAAAGAAAAGGCGAGTTTGATTACGAGACTTTTTAATGAGAATTGGTTTCGCTTCCCTGATGGTTTGATTGTTTTCGCTTCGCTAATTGTTTTCTTTTTGAAATTTGCTCGCGCCAGTTGGTAATTAATAAACCACAACTCGCTGCCACGCTGTCCCTTTTTTAGTTTTAAGCTTTAGAATGAATACTCCATCCCGAATTTGCTTTGGGAGGGAAAAAGAAGAACCATCAAATCTAAAAGGCACTTTTCTACCATTCATATCAAATATTTCTATCTCCCTTACGGGAAATGCCGCTTCAATTTGAAACAACCCATTGCTGGGATTAGGAAAAACCCTTACCCCCACTTTCGTGGAATGCTCGGCCACATTCACCACATTTTGGCAATCCAACGAATCAGAGGGCAATTCATTGAACCTACCATTCTCGACCCACCAGTTATGCCAACTTCCACCAGCACCACCTTCCCAATCAGACAAGTCAAAATGAAAAGCACCGGATGCCGTTCCTTTTACTTGATAGGTTTTTAGAGCGGCTGCATTCTTATTCCACGAAAGTGGCTGCCCTGCCTCCATCACCTCTGCCGCAGGCTCGGCATTGGCACAATTTGGCTGAATGAAATAGGCATTGTCATCAAATTCAGGGTAGCCACCGAAGACGCGCGCTTTGCCATCTTCATCCACACAAACTGCAGTGAACTCATCGCAGGCAATGCCTCTGAACCCAGTTCGAGCCATAAAAACAGTATGTCGCCCCTTTCGGTCAGGATTGTCATAATGCGTATCAGTTATCGTCTCCTCCAAAAAATTAGGTCTAAAAAGCGGCTTGTCTCGAATCGTGATTTTGGAGTCAAACGGATTTTGCAAAGCCTCCTCAGAGCGAATGGTACCATTTTCAGCTGAAAAATAATTCTCTCCCAAAACTGCCATCCCCGCACTCGTGCCGCCAAGTACGCAAAAATTCGATCGCGCTCGGTCATTGATTAGGTCAATCAAAGTTGTCCTATCCCACAGCTCGAAATACCGTTTTTGGTCGCCTCCTGCAATCCAAATCGCCTCCGCATTTCTGATTCGCGTGTGCACATAAAGATCTTCTGCCGCTGATTTGGTTCGAAAGACGATCGTTTCCACAGAGTTGATCCGCACTCCCAGTTCTGAATAAAAATAATCATTGTAATCATCTGATCCTGAGGCTCTTAGCACCAAAACATCGCCTCCGCCCGCGCGCTCCAAAAACCAACGCATGGCTTCATCATTTTCAGTGCCGCCCCCCATGAGGACAGTCCCACCTTTGACATTCCCAGGATTAACATTGCCAGGGTTGCCCGTGAAATAGGAAACAAAGGATTGCCCCAAAATAAGAAGTGGAAAAAGGAGTTGTAAAACAGTGATTTGAATTTTCATGCTATTAAAAAAGTTTAATGTCGAAGGTTCAAAGTTCAACGAGTTCAAAGTTCAACAAGTTCAAGGTTCAAAATCAATCGACGCATTTAAACGTTGAACGTTGAACCTTCTTTTGAGCATCGTCTCTCGAAGAGGACGATGCGACACATTAGCACCTTTCTACCCTGAAACCTTCAACGTTGAAGTTGTTGAACTTTCAACGTTAAACCTCCATTGAATTAAAATTAAATATCTTTACCCAAAAAAAGAATAGACGTGTCAGTAGTTGTAAACAACCTTACAAAAATTTACGGAACCCAACGAGCAGTCAACGACATCAGTTTCGAGGCGAAGAAGGGGCAAGTATTGGGATTCTTAGGTCCCAACGGAGCAGGCAAAACGACGACCATGAAAGTCATCACTTGCTACATTCCGCAATCAGAAGGCAACGTATCGGTCTGCGGCATGGACGTAACCGAAGACCCGATGGAAGTACGCAAAAAAATCGGCTACCTCCCCGAACATAACCCGCTCTATAAAGAAATGTATGTCAAAGAGTACTTGCGTTTCGTGGGCAAAGTTCATGGTATTGCCAACCCGAAGTCCCGCATCGAGGAGATGATCGAAATGACGGGGCTGCAAAGAGAGCAAAACAAAAAAATCAACGAACTCTCCAAAGGCTATCGCCAACGAGTGGGTTTGGCGCAAGCCATGATCCATGATCCAGAAGTATTGATTTTAGATGAGCCGACGAGTGGGTTAGACCCTAATCAATTGGTAGAAATCAGAAGTTTGATTAAGCAATTGGGTAAAGAGAAAACTGTGATTTTCTCCACGCACATCATGCAAGAAGTGCAAGCCATCTGCGATAGGGTAGTCATCATCAATCAAGGCAACTTAGTGGCAGATGACCCCATCGAACGACTCAAAGAAAAAGTGCAAGGCGAAGCTGCTTTCGCCATTCAGTTTTTAGAAAAAACGAGCAAAACGGCACTGCAAAAAATCAAAGGCGTCAAAACCGTAAAAGAAGGCAAAAACAAAAACGCTTGGGTTTTGACTGCCAATGAAAATGTGGACTTACGAGCCGACGTTTTCAAATTTGCAGTAGATAACAAGCTGACACTCATCGAGTTACACAAAGACGCTGGCAGTGTCGAAGATGTCTTCCAAAAGTTAACGCGGTAGGAGAAATGTCCAATCCTAAATTCGAATTTTCGGCAATCATTAAGGCAAGTGATAGAGGTGGTGCTTTTGTTGATGTGCCTTTTGATGTGGAGGGGGCATTTGGCAAAAAGCGTTTTAAAATGCTCGCTACTTTTGATGGCGTCGCCTATCGCGGCACGTTGACTCGCTATGGCTCACCACATTATTTTATCATCATCAGAAAAGACATCAGAGCGCAAATCGGTAAAGACATAGGCGATAGGGTGGAGGTCACGGTAATGGAAGATTTAGCGCCACGAGTAGTGGAAGTTCCCAAAGACTTTCAAGTACTTTTAGATGCCCGCCTTTCGGCGAAATCCTTTTATGAAAAACTCTCCTACACTCACCAAAAGGAATATATCAACTGGATAACTGAAGCCAAACGCCCCGAAACTCGCGGGCGCCGCATACTCAAAGCTTTAGAAATGCTGGAAGCGGGTGAAAAAAGGAAATGATGTGTTGTGATATTTGCCGAAAGGCATAATTTTTGATCTCTGAAATCATCTCCTCTTTTTCCAATCTCCCTTTAATTATTATCGGTTCCCAACCCTCATTTTGACGAAAGTCAAAATAGTGCCTAATCATTTAGAGAAAGGTCAATACTTTTCAAAATTTACTAAAATAGTCTTGCACGCAAGCGCGTGTCGATTCAATAAAAAACATAATTCTATTTGCCGAAAGGCTTAAAAAACTTCAGGTTCGTTTTCCCCCATTTGACGAAAGTCAGATTGAGCCATTCACTCAAAAAAAAACAAATTACGATGTCTAAAAAAGTACTTTCATTGGTGGCTTGGGGAGCCCTGATGTTACTCTTACCCACTATGATGACTGCGCAATTGCAGTACAGTTTAAAATACGATAATGCCGCTTCGCAATGGGGCGTGTATGTAAAAAATACCGTTCCAATGCCACCCACGTCTCGTACCACGACGGGTTCGGGACAGGTGACGATTGTGGTCTCTCGCGGATTTGTATTCGAAGGATTTCAAACAGTAAGTGGCATTTGGCAACAAAACGCTCGCGTCAATCGCCCAGTCGAAAATCCGACTAAGGACTACATCAGCGTTGGATTTCAGGCGGACATTCCGCAGATTGTGCTTGATGAGCAAGAGCCAACCTTACTTTTCACTTTCATGAAAACAGGCGCTTGTCCAGATGAGATTTATTTGATGCATAATCACGATCCTTTCTCTTCACCAAATTCGAGTGGTTCTAATCCAAATAATGACATGACCATCGTCAATACCAATCACGGTGTGGTGTATCGTTACGATGGTGTTTATGAGCCATGTGCTGGTTTTTGCAAGCCATGTGATGAGTCTCAATTTGAAGCTCCTGCGACTACTTCGACTCGTTTTGTGGTGAATCCAAACTTTAGCATTTACCCAAATCCATCTAACGGAACGGTCAATGTTCAAACCACTGAGACCTTCGATAAGGTCAAAGTTTTTGATGTGTTGGGTAGGGTAGTGGCTCAATTTGAGGAGCAGCAAGAAGTACTCAACCTAAATCAATTGACAGAAGGACAATACCTTTTGCTTTTCGAAAATGAAGGGAAACCGCTTCACCGCGAGCGCGTGGTGATTCAATAATTTTTTCCTCTTTCGAGGAATAATCAAGTCGCAATAGCGACTTTAATGTTGGTAGCTATTCAATCAACATTAAGTGAGTGGCGCGTAACGACACAAACGTTTAATTCAACGTTGATGTCGCTACGCGCCATTTTCATTTCGCCTATTTCTATTGCTACCAACGTTTACGTCGCTACGCGCCGTTAATTTCAATTAGCTGTTTTTCTGACTTTCGTCAAATGAGCTTAGGTTCCGTCTCCCGTCTCCCGTCTCCCGTCTCCCGTCTCCCGTCTTCCGTCTTCCGTCTCCCGTCTTCCGTCTTCCGTCCCTCGTCCCCCGTCAGCGAAGCGTCCGTCCACCGTTCCTCGTTCTGTCAAAAGTCAGGTTTCAAACTTTCTCCAAAATTTGGAATCGGCAAGTATTTTAAGCAAATTTGAGAAAGTTAAATCTCGAATTGTGGCAAAAACACCATCACAAAAATTATTTGGACTCATCAAGTCGCTCACCAAAATGGAGCGACGTTACTTCAAGTTGGCAGTCAACCCGACGGGAGATAAGCGTAATAAGTATGCCCACTTGTTTGATGCGATCTTGGTGCAAGATGAGTTTGATGATGTGTTGTTGCAAAAAGGAATTTACAAAGATCAGCCGATCGAATCTCGCAAATTCAGCGAGTTGAAAGCCTATCTTTTTAAGCACGTCTTGCGCGCCTTGCAGCGCTATGACGAAAAGACCTCGGTTGATTATCGCATTCAAAATCACTTGTTGAATTTGAAGGTGTTGTTCAAACGCTCGCTGTTTTCGGAGTGTCAAGATGAGTTGCAAAAGATTCAAAAACTTGCGGCGCAGTATGAGCAATTTGAAGCACTACTGGTTTGCTGTCGATGGGAAAAAGAACTGGCTTACGCCAAAACTGACATCAATTATTTGGATAAACATTTGGAAAATATTTCCCGAAAGGAAAAGGAATATCTGCAATCTATCAAAGCGTTGGTGGACTTGCGAAATCTGTTTTTCAGATTTTTAATTGAATTACGAAAAGACGTTTCGAGAAACGAAGCCCAACTCCAAAGACTCGAAAAAATCACCCAAAGCCCTATTTTAGAAAAACTACCTGAGACAGATTCCTATCGCATTCAGGTGATGTATTTGCGGATTAAATCTGTGATTCGATTTGCGTTCAATGACTTTGATGGGTTTTATAAACAAAGCTCAAAGTTGCTCGAATTGATGGAGTCAAAACCTCACTTTTTGAAAGAAGATGTGTCTGAATATATCTCCGCGCTCAACAATCATATCATCAGCTGCGGGCAGTTGAAAAAGTATGCCGAAGTCGAAGAAAATCTCCAAAAATTGCGCGACATCAAACCCCTCACTCACGATGATGAATTGAAGATTTATAGGCAATATTACACGAATCGCTTTAGTTTTTGCATTAAAACGGGCGATTTTAAGGAAGGACTCGATGCGCTCAACGAATACCAAAAGTCGCTCGAAAAGTACAAACAGTTCGCGTTTACGAAGAGTAGCTTTTACTTTCAGTATTTCTATATTTTGTTCGCCAATGGCAAATTTGAAGACGCCCTCTACTATCTAAACGAGTGGCTCAATCAACCCCAAAACGTCGAGCGTAAAGACTTGCAAGCGATGGCGCGGGTGCTCAATTTATTGATTCACTTTGAGATGGGCAATGAGTTGCTACTTGACTCCCTCGTTCGTTCTACGCGCCGCTACCTGCGAAAAGAAAAACGTATTTATCAATTTGAGATGCGCTTCATGGAGTTTATCCATGATCTTCAAAAACCGCTTTCTAAATCAGAGAAGCGAGCCGTTTACCAAAATTTGTTAAGTCAATTTGAAGCCTTAAAATCAGATCCGACTGAGCGACGAATGCTGCGCATGTTTGATTTTATTGCCTGGACGAAAAGTAAAATTCAGGGAGTGGATTTTGAGGAGGTGGTTGGAGAGAAGCGGGCGTGATAGTTTTAGTAGAGACCCCCTGACCCCCAGATTGGGGGAACCTAAAGTTGAATAACAGGAATCTTCAAAATATATAATTTTGTAAAAGCTTGAAATTCGAAAAGCAGAAGTTGCAATTTAGGTTCCCCCAACTTGGGGGTCAGGGGGCAAATCCTATCCTACCCCCCAAACGGCGTAAAAATCACCGTCGTATCAATTTCTCTTTCTACTTTACCAATTCGAATATCAACCTCATCCCAGATAGCAGGAGTGGTCGTTCCGGTTTGGCGACGAATTTTTGTGTGTCCTCCCTTAATCTGAAGCGTCTGCTTGTCATTCAATTTTTGTGCTTTGAAAGCGTCGAGTTTTAATGGTTGCTTTTTCATAAGGCGACTAATTTTGTTATTAAAAAAATGGTGCAATGTGAATATCTTAAATTGGACTCGCAAGTTTGGAACAATATTTCCCTAAAGTCAGGTTTCAAAACCTGCCAATTTAATTTCATTCTTTTGAGTATCGTCTCTCGAAGAGGACGATGCAACTCAAAGTATCGCAGCGTCCCTTAGCAGGAGACGATGCTCAAAAGTCGAGTGATTTAAAATTTTATTTAAACTACTAAAATGACACATAAAAGGCAACCGAACCCTTACGATTTGGCGTGTAAATGTCACCATCGCTGCGTTCGGATGGTGGTTTGGCTATTGATAGTGGGTGTTTTTGTGGGTTGTGGTAGTGGAGAAAAGTCAGATTCAAAAAAGAGGGTAACTCCTGCCTTCTATCATTGGAAGACGAATTTGGAAATTGATGAGGCAACCCATCAGCAGTTGAAATCGCTGGAAGTTGAAAAGCTGTATGTCAAGTTTTTTGATGTGGATTGGAATTCGGCGAAAGCCGAACCGATTGCTATGGCGACTTTGCAGACTGAAGCAGCGGAGTTGAAACAGTTTGAAATCATCCCCACCATTTTTATCACCAATCGCACTTTCGTGCAATGCAGCGAGGCGATGGTCGAGCGCGTCGCGTTTTTGACTGCACAGAAGTTTTCTTCCCTTTTCGGGAAATATCAACTTACACCCACCGAAATCCAATTCGATTGTGATTGGACGCAGACGACTCGCGAGAAGTACTTCCACTTTTTGGAGCGATTTAAAAAGCATTATGCGAAGCCGATTCAGTTGAGTGCGACGATTCGATTGCATCAGATTAAGTATTTCCACGAAAGTGGGACTCCTCCTGTGGATAGAGGCATGTTGATGTTTTATAACATGAGCAAGGTGAGTGATTGGGAGACGCAAAACTCGATACTCGATTTGGCGGAAGCCGAAAAATATCTGACCAATTTTGATGAATACTCGCTACCGCTCGATGTGGTGTTGCCTGCCTACTCGTGGGGGGTATTATTTCGCGACAGCGAGATGATTAGGTTGCTGCCGGGCGTCTATGAAACGGACTTTGCGATGTTTGAAAAACTGGATTCGACGCGATACCGATTGCCTCGTAGTTCTTATTTTCAAAACCATTATCTATATGAAAACGACCGGGTGCGCCATGAAAATGTTGACCCGAACGACTTGTTAAAAGCAGCCCGATTGCTTACCGAAAAAATAGAAAATCCTACCTTGACCGTTGGTTTTTATCATTTACATCAACATTCTTTCGAAAAATATTCAGATGAAATGTATCGGTCGGTTTTGGATGAGTTTCGTACTGCTGCTGGTCGTTGAGTCGGCTGTTTTTGCGTGTGGTCCCATGCGCGAGATTTCCTATGGTTATTCTTTTTTCAATGCGTCTCCATTTATGGATTCGAAGGGGTATCCGCGTCTGATGGGTTCGTTGAGGAGTGCCTATCAAGAGGTGGCTTTTGAAAAGTCGCCGCAGTTTATTGACAATGTGGCGGAGTGGAAAGGTCGCTTTTGTGACCACCCGACTGAGGCGGACATTCGGCAGGTGATCTATGTGAGCGGACCGTCAGTTTTGGAGGAGTTGCGTACGGCTGCTAAGAGCAAATCAATAGCAGTACCGATGTCTCTTTCGAGCAATTCTTTTGCACAACAATTGGCGGCAAGCAAATGCACTGAAGTGATTGATTATTTGATTTTTGCGAAGCGTTGTGAGCCTTTCGCAGTGGGGAGTACCGGTTGGCAAACTAACGACCGACAAGCTGCCGCGATGTATGAATTGATAGAGGAGGGACGCAAAAAAATCAGGAAGTTGGAGTCGCATTTTGTGCGGTTGCGCTATGCTTATCAGGTGATTCGGTTGGCGCATTATGCAGGTGACTATAATTTGACTTTGAACCTCTATGAGCAACTCATGCCCAAGATCGATCCGCGTGTCAACAGTATCATTCATTATTGGATTTTGGGACATAAAGCAGGGGCGCTTCATCGGTTGGGGCAGACGGCAGAAGCGGCGATTTTATATGCTCGAATTTTTAAAGAATGTCCGAGCAAGCGTTTGAGTGCGTTTCGTAGTTTTTCGATACGTACCAATGCCGAATGGGAGGAGGCGATGTTGCTTTGCGATAGCGATTCGTTGCGAGCGACTTTCCATGCGATTCGGGCATACAATCAGCAAAGCAAGGCAGTGGAAGAATTGGAAGCTATTTATAAATTTCATCCTTCCAATCAGTTGCTTAAAACACTGACTGTCAGGGAGATAAAGAAATTGGAGAGCAAATTATTAGGTGCAGAGTTCAAAAACAAAAACCATAATCAGCGCTCTCATTTGAAGATGAATCAACGTGAAGCAAATGATTATTTGGAGCGTTTTCGATTGCTTTTAGAAAAGATTGCCGCAGAAGGAAAAACCAACAATCCCGAATTTTGGAACATCAGCTTGGGCTACCTCCACGTTCTGCAAAACGACTACGAACCTGCCAAAAAAATCTTTCGAAACATCCTCGAAACTACCGAAAATCCTAACGTCAAATTACAGTTAGAATCCTTCCTCACCCAAGTCCGAATTTTGGAATGGCGCTCCGCCAATGAAAACGTCGAATACGCCGTCGATAAGATTTATGACGATGAAGAACCCATTACTAAAAAGCGCGATTTTGAGAAATTCCTTTTTGACAAATTGGCTTTCCTTTACAAAAAATCAGACGCTCCCGGACGCGCCTATCTCTGCCAAAACAGCTACTCAAGCATGACCTCCAATCCGAGCATGAAGATGATAGATGACCTGCTCGCGATTTCCAATAAAATCAAAAAGAACCCCATAGAACGCTCGCTCGTTGAGCCAGATGGCGTCTCTATTAAAAACGACCTCCTCGACCTCAAAGCGATGATGTATCTCAAAGAGGGCAACGTCGAAGCCGCCATCGAAACCTTCAAAAAAATCCCTCGCTTAAATTGGATTGACTTTGGTATTTTCAACCCATTCGAAGAGCGCTTTCGCGAATGTGTGCATTGCCCACTGCGATTTGAAACCGACTCGTTGACCAAACCGTTGGTGCTGCAAAAGGTGCTCGACCTCGATTATAAATCCAAAAGTGAGGTGGGACAAAATTCTGAATATCTTTATCAATTGGGTTTGTTTTGGTTCAATATCACCTACTTTGGGCATAGCTGGCAGATGGTGGATCGTTATCGTAGTGGCAGCAATTGGTACTATCGAAACGTGGATCGGGTGTTTACGGATTGGGCATTTCCGTTGGGCAATCGGGAGTTTCATGATTTGGGCAAAGCGCAGGTCTATTTCGAAAAAGCACGCCAAGCTGCCACCTCAGAAGATAAAAAAGAATTGGCTGCCAAAGCGTCCTACATGGCAGCGCGCTGCGAGCAAAATTTCTTTTTCACCATGCCCAACAAACCTGAGAAACGGCCCCGTGAGTATTTCAAAATCCTTTTTCAGAAATATCGAGACACGGAGTTTTTTGAGGACATCGAGGAGGAGTGTAAGTATTTGGAGTATTATGTGGATAAGAATTTTTAAACCGCTCGCGCGAACCTCCCGGTTCGTGTGAAGCATCAAAAGGCGTCTTCGCCTTTATAGATTGCAAGCGAAGACGCTTGCTGATCTTTCACACAAACCTGGAGGTTTGCGCGAGCGGGGAAGTCGAGAGTAAATGTTGAAAAAAGACCAGAAATGGATGGCAAAATCACCGAAACGATTGCTAAAATTACAGCCAAGTCTAAGGTCTTCGAACTTTTGATGAAAGCGGGTTTGGAGATTTTTAAAATTAAAGCCGTTACAATTACGATGACTTGTAGTCACCTAAATGAACCTCCGAAGGGTCCTTGAAATAAAGCTTCTATGTTGTGTGTTTGTTTTAGTTGAAAAAAGAATTCTCGCTTTCGCGAAATGATGGTATTTCGCGAAAGCGAGAAAAAGAAATTACTCTTTCACAAATTTATAAACAGCAGATCCCACTTTAGCCAAGTGCAATCCTTTTGCAAAAGAAGAAATATCAATCTGTACCTGATTGCCTTGAATATCGCGCTCCTTCCAAATCACCTGACCAAACGAATTGGTAATCTGAATCTCTTCCGTTTTGGAAAAGTCACCTTCCAAAGTCAGCAAATCAGAAGCTGGGTTCGGATAGACAGAAATTGGATTTTCGAATGACTCGTCTGTATTGACCGCGCCATTACAACCTGCCTCGCGCACTGCCCAATCATAGAAATAATAATAGTAAACTGGGCTACTTGCAGTACTTCCCGTGACGGAAACTAAATTGTCAAGTGTATATGGATACGTAGCGCCATCGCTATTTCTAAAGAGGTGGGCTTCGCTATGCATGCCGATTAGATAGTTGGTGCCTGCGTCCACGTAAAAGTCGAGATTGACGCGGCTTTCGCCATCTGGAATCATGATTTCGCGGCTGTTGATCAAGTTGCCGAATTCGTCCATGAGGACAATTTTTCGCATGCGCTCGCCGTCAGCGTAAACTTTCACTGAGGAAATCACCATCGGATTCATCACATCGAAAAAGAGTCCATGTGTGCCACTTGGAAAAATCCTTCCGCTTCCGAAAGTATTATCTGTTGGGCCAAAGGGCATGTCATCATTAGAAGCGCCAGATCCGAGCGCAATCATATTTTGTTTTTGCAAATCATTGCTCCCCAAGTCGTTGGTAACTTTTAGCGTAACGGAGTAGTCACCTGCCTCATCATAAGAGTGCATTGGATGCTGCTCGGTGGAGGTGTTGCCATCGCCAAAGTCCCATAAATAACTGGTAGGGCGTGGCCAAGAGTTGTCAGTAAATTGAACATCCATATCGCCACATCCATCATAATTATCCGCTCTGAAAAATGGCTCCGGCGCAATATCAATAGAAGGACAAGCGGATGCCTGAGAGACTAATGAGTTCGCGTCTGATCGTCCCACGTTTTTGATGCGTCTGTCTTTGCAGACCATCAAAATGGTAGGGTAGGCGCTGATTCGGAAAGCGGCAGCAATACTTGCATTGTCGATAATAGGGTAAGTGGTTCCAGTTACCCAGTCGCCTACCGTTCCACTAGTGTTGCCCATTAAATCATCCATTGTTGTGGTGGGATCGCATTCAATGAAAAAATTCATGGCAGTGTTGGTGCCATCTGGACCAGCAAGGTCATAAAAATCGTGCATGATACCTGTTTCCTTATAGCTCCAGCATGGGCCACACCAGGTGGTAGAGAAATCCAAAATGACTTCGCGGCCAGATTCGAGAATGTCGTAAAGGTTGTACTCAACGCCATTGATGTCTTTTGCGATGAAGTTGGGAGCGATAGCGCCGTCGGGTAATTGCGCATTTGCCGAAAGGCTAAAAATGAATAGCGTGAAAAGTAAAAGTGTTTGTTTCATAATTTTTTTATTTAAAGGGTGATGAGAAAAGTGTTTTCTACACAGCATTGTTAGCTAAGGTATTCAAAAATATGTAAAAAATACAAAAAGTGACACGATAAAGTGACCCTTCAGAGGATGTTGCGTCTCCTTGGTAACATTTTCTTAAGATTTTGGGAAACCTAATAAAATCAGGAAAATTATTTTTTTCTTAACCTTTAAATGAGATAACGTTTATGGATTTAGCGAACATCAACATCAGTGCTTTAACAGACACCGTTTTGGCGTGGGCACCTAAATTAGTTGCTGCTATTCTAGTTCTAATGATTGGATTTTGGATCGTTGGGATGATTGGAAGCGCAATTGGAAAATCAATGGAAAAATCTGGATTAGATAAAGATCTAATTCCATTTATCAAATCATTGGTAAGCGTATTATTAAAAGTAATGGTAGTGATTACAGCAGCTGGTGTGGTTGGTGTAGAAGTGACTGCTTTTGCTGCATTGATTGCAGGTGCTGGTTTGGCGATTGGCGCTGCGATGTCAGGAACTTTGAGCCACTTCGCTGCGGGCGTGATGGTTCTAATTTTCAAACCTTACCGTGTAGGTGATTTGGTTGACATCCAAGGAACTGTTGGACACGTTTCTGAAATTCAAGTATTCAATACTGTAATCAATACTTTGGACAATAAAAAAGTCATCATGCCTAACGGCATCGCTACGAGCGGAGTCATGACTAACCTTTCGGCAAATGGCAAATTGAGAGTGGACCTAAACGTGGCTATGCCTTATGAGGAAGACTTCGAAAAAGTACAAAAAATCATCAAAGGTGCTTTGGATAAAGTAACTGAAAAATTACCTGATGAGCCAACTATCGAAATCGAAAAATTCGATGAGAATAATATTCTTTTGGCAGTGAGACCATTCGCTACCGACGCCACTTACTGGGATGTGTATTTCAAATCTTACAAAGAGATTAAGAAAGCATTCGGTGAGGCAGGTATCACAGTGGCTTACCCAACAAGACGCGTGAAAAACGTTTAATTATTTGGTTCAAGTGTTGGTGTGTTCATGGATTCATGAATGCTGCGACATTGAAATATTTCTATATAAAAAGGCTTGCAGACGATTGTTTGCAGGTCTTTTTTTATGTTGATGTTTTTGAAGTGTTCACGAATACAAGAACACACAAGCGCCTCAAAAAGAATATGTTACGATTATGGCGTTATTTCGTCTCAAAGAGACATCAAATTAAAAATCAAATTTTATCATGGCTAAAAAGAACATTTTAGATCTCATTGTGAATACCATCAATGATGTTCAACAGAAAAATCAAGCAAATCCGAAAGAACCAACTGCTGATCCAAACCTATTTGATTTACTAAAAAATCGGTTAGCAAAACTTGAACAAAAGCAAGTGAACAAACGCACCCAAAAAGGGAAATCACCAATCAGCTTTTTGGATAGAATCAAAAACGAAATCGAAGGCGCAAGAAAAGATAACCGTAAGGATCCGAATCAGGAAACTGCTCCTTCTTCAATTTTTGACAACATCATCAAAAAAATTGATGAACGTCCAAAGCGTCAGGCGAGCGCCGGTATCCGTAAAATTGTCGAGGATTACAACATTGATTTGAATGGCGTGCCACGCGAAATCATTCAGCAAATTCAGACAAGGTATATTCAAGATCGTCGCAAATTCGATCAGCAATATGCTCAAGCACTTAACGAATTGAGCAATAAGTATTAATCAAGAAATTGATAACTTGTAAAGCCTCGAACCTGCTCGGTTCGGGGCTTTTTATTTTTCAGATCTCTGCACAAACTCGCTCCACCAGTCCCACCGAAGTCCCCGACGAAATCTTGAACTGATACAACTGCCCCTCTCGAAAAGAAGCCGCCCACAGATGATAATGGTTCGCCTGATCTCGGGTGCAATACACTGCCACTGGATAGTCCTTTTCTCGCTGAATGGCGCGTTCGATATTAGTCGCTGCTGCCGTTTTGGAGTGGTGGATTTGTTTTAGCAATCTGCGCTGTGGCAGATTCTCTTTTTTGCAAATTAAGGCAAGCACACCTGCCCCTGGAGTGGGGATGAATTCCTCTGGTTGGAGTGGAATGGATTGATGACTCCCGAAGCCGGTTCGGGACAAGTTTTCGTCAAAATATTCGGCGAAAGCCGTCGGTGCGATGAAGGCATCTGCCTCGGCTGCTGCGTCGCTTATTTTCCGAAAGGAGATATTCAAATCAGGTCGAAAGTGGAGTAGTTGTGCTTTTTGCATTTCCGTTTTTACGGCAACGGAAGCGCCATCAGATAGTTTGAGTAATTTGCCGTCTGTCCATTTTTCTTTTTTGACCAAAAGGCTTTCACCTGCTTTCGCTCTTTCGAGCAATGCCGTGATGACAACTCCTTCTGGTTTTTCGATAGGCACTTCGCTCAAGGGCAAAACTAAGAGGTCTAATTCATTTTTGACTTTCGTCAAATCCCCTTGCACCTCCAAAACCTCATCCCAATTGGAATTCAAAAATGCCTTAATCGGCGTCAACTGATTTTGCAAAAATGGAAGTGCGGGAAGACTTATTTGTAATTTATTTTTCATTCCTAACTCAATTAACATGAAACTGCGGATAGAATAAAGGCGCGTTAGCGACTTCAATGTTGGTAGCATAGGTTTTCCCAATCCAATAAAGCTACGGCATAATATACATTCAAGCTCCAGCGGAGCGACAATATTTATAGCAAAGCAAAAAAAATGAATCAAAGCCCCAGGGGGGGCGATCATATTTTTTTCAATATTGGCGCCCCGCTGGGGCTAAAAAAAACGGTTGCCTTGTTTTCTATAAATATGATCGCCTCTCTGAGGCTAATTGATTCCAACGTTAGAATCGCTACGCGCTTCTTTATAGAATGTGGAAATACCTATGCTACCAACGTTGAAGTCACTAACGCGCCTTTGTAAACAATTGATTATCAATGCTTTGTATTGATTTTTTTTTGTTCATGTACTCATTTGAAAACTATCAAAGCATTTCTTTAAGCGTTTCAATCAGCGCCTCCACGTCCTGCTCATCATTATAAACATTGGGCGAAATGCGCAGTGAATTGCCCCGCAAAGAAAGGTAAATCTTTCGTTTTCGAATCTTTTCGAGGAGGGCTTGGGCATCCATATTTTCAGGCAACTGAAATCCAATCAGATGATGTGCGCGATAAGCAGGTGCTTCCAATTGTCCTCCGATGGATTGGATGAATTCGACCAGAGGTTGCGTCAGTTTGGCGCAGTAGTTTTGGATGTTTTCGACGCCCCATTCGTGCAACTGTCGCACTGCCTCCATCGCCATCGGTGTGTGGATGAGATGGCTCGCTTGCCCCACATTGTAGCGACCTGCGCCGGGGGTGTACTCCATGCCGTAATTGGTCAGGGAGGAGAAGTCGCGCGCATTGGTTCGATTCATCCATGACTCCTCGATTGGAGTGCCTTGGTCAAATGCGTCACTGTAATATGCCAAGCCGAAAGAGTAGGGACCCATCAGCCATTTGTACGCGCCACAAATCAGCGCATCGACATGGTATTCTTTCACATCAATGGGCAGTGCGCCGACCGATTGGGTGCCATCGACGATGAGTTTTGCGCCCATTTCGCGACAGCGAGATCCAATGGCTTTGAGATCGAAACGCGTGCCGTCCATCCAATGCACATGCGCCGCCATGACCAACGCCGTGTCTCTATTGATGGCTTCCAAAATCCGTTGATTCCAGCGCTCGCCTTTTTGAACTTTCCCCTCCCGAAGCGAGTTCGGGACAATAACACGAATCGGCGCGCGATGTCGGTTGCTCCAACTTTTGAGAGTCATGTAACCACTCGGAAAATTGTCCGAAATCACAATAGCATGCTGCCCCTTGCGGGGAATGACGTTATTGACCGCATTCGCCATACCGTAAGAAACGGAGGGAATCACCGCTATTTCCGCGGAAGCGGCATGGATGAGTTTGGCAAAAGAAGCTCTTAATTCCGCCACCTCATCAAAGAAATCGCTCGGCAAAAAAGTGGATGGATTTCGCTTTCGCAAAACGCCGTTGACGCCTGCCTCCTCTGCCGATATGAGCAGCGGCGACATGTAGGCGCAGTTGAGATAATGAATATCATCGGGCAGTTGGAAGAGGTGTTTTTGACAGCGCATTTTTTGTGTGTTTGTGTGTTGATGTTTTCAGGTGTTCATGATTCCCACGAATGAAATTCGTGGGTTGCTGAGGGCGAATTTACAACTCTAAAATCATCGGCAGGTTAACGTACTTACTTGAATTTTTTAGGAACCTTGAACAGGCAAACCTATATCCAGAACATATACATTTCGTATTTATAAAATGAAGGTGTTTAGGA
>CALCJP010000181.1 GCA_937967625.1 uncultured Saprospiraceae bacterium | reverse complement strand
AGAAAAGATCAAGTAGAAAAATATTCAATTTTTCAGATAGGATTGAGGGGATTAAGATTTTTCATTAAGCGTCGCCTAAGTATTTATTTCCATTTTTCAAACCATTTCCCGTAATTTAGTTGTGTACGGGAATGAATTTTTTATTGGTAGAAGTACTCTTTTCTCAATTCGACTTTCCAAATGTTTTTGTCTTCTCAATCAACTTGTGATACTCCTGATTAGCTTCCACAAATCGAGTTTTAAACTCTTGAACCTTTTGAGTCATGGTCTGATTTTGCTGAAACAGCGTTTGTTTTTGAAGCTCTAAGTCCGCATATTTTTTCTCAAATGAAGTATAACTGTCCTTCATGGCAGTCAACTCATGATGCGTGTCATAATGCTTTTTCTCCCAATATGCCAAGTCGTTTTCCAACTGCTTGTTTCGCGCTTTCAATCCTCTCAATTTGCTATCAAAGACTTTGGCATCTTCCAACTCTTTTGATTGCTTTTTGTAAGCCGTATTGATTTTCGCTAACTGCTCTTCTGTCGTTTTGAGCTTTGTTTTATAATCTTTCACGTAGCGCTCATATTTATTTTTATCCGCTTTCCACTCTTTCAGCCCCTCTAAATCATTGCTGTATTTTTCCTCCATTTTCTTGAGCCTTGCCTCAAGGCGATCTTTATCGGAAGCTATGATTTTATTTTCTGATTCAAAAGTGTTTCTTTCTTCTGTGGCTTTCGCCAAATGAGTTTGAAGCTCATCCTGCTTAGATTTAAACACCTCCATTTCAGTTTGATAATCACCTTCCAACGTTTCGAATTTTTGGCGCCAATTTTCTGCTTGCCCTTTAGCTTTACCAAAATCTTTGAGCGCTTTTTTCTCCTTTTTTATGAGTTGCTTGTGTTCTTTGTTTAAGGCATGATACTCCTCATTGCGGCTCTTAATCGTTTTTTTTGTAAAAAACTGTCCTACAAAATAGCCAACGCCAAGCGCTACTAATGCCCAAAAAATTACGGATAAGGTTGATAGTGAAATCATTATTACGTCTTATTTTATGGAAAAATCAGGTAAGTAGGTTCGATTAAACACATGAGTATATTTGCAAATACCTATCCAATTAACTGACAATATTATTTCCCGAAAGGGGATAAACCAACATATTTGGAACACCAAACAAAATCGACAACATGAAAAAATTTGGCTACATCCTAATCGGTCTATTAATCTTCTCGGCATTTCAATGTGTGAGATGTGTAACGAACTATTTCAAAGCAGGGTTTCGAATCAAAGAAGGCAAAGTGATGTATTACTCCTACAGCCACACCTCCTATGCAAAAGAAGGAAAAGAAATCAAGGAGGCAGATTTGGAAACTTTTGAAATTCTGGATAAAGGCGAAGGTAACAATTTAGCCAAGGACAAAAATTACTTTTACTGCAATGGCAAACCGATTGAGGGTTTAGATAGTAAAACCGGAAAATACCTCGGCAACTGGTATTTTAAGGATAGGAGCAGCGTATTCTTCCGTAAGAAAAGATTAAAAGACTCTGATCCAAACAGCTTCGAAATCATCAAGCCTCCCTATTCAAAAGATCATAAATCAGTCTATTATAATGACTTAAAATTAGAGAATTGCAGTGCCAGTTCCTTTCAGATTTTAGCAAAAAACTACTCCAGAGATAAAAACAATCTCTACTTCAGGCGATATTTAGTTGCCGAAGCAGACCCGAATGGCTTCAAACTTTTGCTCCAAAAAGGTGGCAGCCCCTACTATACAGATGGTAAGCAGGTTTTCTTTCATAGAAATGTATTGAAAAACTCCGACCCTAATTCATGGGGAAGACTCTATGGGCGCTATTCGAAAGATAAAAACCAAGCGTATTATGTTGCGAAAATTGTTGAAGGCGCTGATGCCGCGACTTTTGAATCACATTCCTACAAAAAACACATTGGAAAACAGTACAACGCCCAAGACAAAAACCATCGATATATCAATGGCAAGAGGCTTCCTTAAATTGCCAAGTCTATAATCAGTTGTTAAAATTTGATTTTTCCTTACTTTTACTTTCGTAAAATGGCGTCTTGATAATTTCCGTGACCAAAATCAGATCGGAATTTGTCAAAGCTTGTGTAAATCAAACATGCTCTAAGACTATGACCTTAAGAATACTGATGATAGGCGGATTGTTTGCGATATGTGGAATATTCTTCACCGCTTGCGATAGTGAACCAAAAGAAGACTTCGCTCAAAAAATATTGGGTCATTGGGAAGTTACCGAAGCTTACCGAAACAAAAAGCTAACCACTACTCTGGATAGCGCTTATTTTGAATTTCTCCCTTCCGGAAATGCCGTCCTAAATTTGGATGGAAATAACCAAGAAGCCACCTATACGATCGTTGAGAAAGATATTAATATAGAAGGCACTTCAATGGATGGCAAGTTTGCAATTCAAAAAATTCAAAACGACAGCATGTCCTTGACAACCACTAAAAGCTACAGTGGTATTCCTTTCGATTTTATTTTTTACTTGATAAGAACTTCCGAATAGGTAAATCAATTCCCTCCAATCTCAGGCATGGTCGGCGGGTCTAATTGCAGCTCTAAAACAAAAGAGCAACTTGCCTCATTTCCACTTTCATCTTCTACCGTAATGGTTATGGTATGAACGCCAGTTGCTAAGATAGTGCCTGGTGCTGGCGATTGGGTAATCGTCATATTTCCCAGAATGCTACAATTATCTGTAATGGTAACTTCTGATAG
>CALCJP010000180.1 GCA_937967625.1 uncultured Saprospiraceae bacterium | reverse complement strand
ATGTCAGAGAGTTTGAGAAATGATGGTCGTATTTGGGTACCAAAATCAGCCGACGACGCTAAAGCAATCAGAGAAAAAAGAAAAACAGCTCTGGACTTAAGCACTGAAGAGCGAGATTATTTTTTAGAAAGACGATACCCTGCATTCGGTAACTTGGTGCCACGAGATGTCGCTTCTCGCGCAGCAAAAGCGGCTTGCGATAATGGTCAAGGTGTTGCGCCAACCGGTTTGGGAGTATTCCTTGATTTTGCGTCAGCAATTCAGCGATATGGAAAATCAATGGCAACTTCTGAAGGTATCAAAAATCCTTCTGCTGAAAAAATCACTGAATTAGGTGAAGCCGTTATCAAGGAAAAGTATGGAAACCTTTTCGCCATGTATGAAAAAATCACGGGCGAAAATCCATATAAAATGCCAATGAAGATTTACCCAGCCGTTCACTACACCATGGGGGGACTTTGGGTCGATTATAACTTAGAAACCAACATTCCTGGTTTATTTGCAGCAGGTGAGGCAAATTTCTCTGACCACGGAGCGAATCGTCTCGGAGCTTCTGCTTTAATGCAAGGTTTGGCGGATGGCTATTTCGTATTGCCATACACCATCGGTACTTTCTTGGCAGATGAAATCCGAACTGGAAAAATCACAACAGATGCACCAGAATTTGCGGAAGCGGAAAATGCGACACGTGGGCGATTAGAAAAACTAATCAATATCAAAGGAAATCAATCTGTGGAGAGTTTCCACCGTCGATTGGGCAAATACATGTGGGATTACTGCGGCATGTCTCGTAGTGCAGAAGGCTTAGCAAAAGGTAGAAAGTTGATTGCCGAGTTGAGAGAGGAGTTTTGGAGAGATGTTTTCGTGCCGGGTTCTCTTGATGAATTCAATCCTGAGTTAGAGAAGGCGGCGCGTGTCGCTGACTTCATTGAGTTAGGGGAGCTATTCGCAATCGATGCACTGAATCGAAATGAAAGCTGCGGCGGTCACTTCCGCGAAGAGTCCGTTACCGAAGATGGCGAAGCAAAACGCGATGATGCAAATTACACCTACTCCGCCGCTTGGGAATGGCAAGACTTATCAAATGACCCGATTCTTCACAAAGAGGATTTGGAGTTTGATAATGTGGAATTAAAGACGCGGAGCTACAAATAGAAAAGTTCAAAATCCTAAAGAAATAGATTTTGTTTTTGAAAGTCGAATTGCGAAAGTGGTTCGACTTTTTTGTTGGAGATTAGCTGGCTTTATTAATTATTTTTTCGGCATTAAAAAAATTGCTACTTCACTATTATTTTCGAATTCCGAATCAGAATCATTTGCTTCATTTTGAGTTTCATCCGTACATTGCCCGAAAGGGTAAGACTACCGCTTGAATCAAAAGTACCATCAAACGAAACGACAAACGAATCATTTGCTTTCGGCTTCGACAAGCTCAGCCTACGACACACAAAAAAGTGCTGCACCTCTACAGGAACAGCACTCTGGGTTTTAGCTATCAATATTTTTCTAAAAACGTTAATTTAATTTCTTCCTAAATCTTCCTGAAAGTGTGTGAGTGTCGCCTGGAATTCCGTCTGGTGATACTTCTCTGAAGTCACCATCAAAGGTTCCAATAATGTAGCCTCCAGGATCGGTATCGTACTGAGTGAAAGTAACTTGAACAGTCACATCGGCTGGATTCCAATATTGGTTAACGGAAAGGCTTGAAGTGGTTCCTTGAAAGACAAGTATTGGGAACGTTCCGAGAACTCCAACTGCCTCAACATTGAAGCCAATGCGCATGAAAGAATCTAACCCTGCATTCACGTAGGTAATGCCGCCATCAGGTCCCATATCAAAGTCAGGAATAGTCACTTTGGGATTACTATCTAAAGTGTATTCCATAAATTCATCCAAATCATCACACACTCGAACATCGCCCGTCATGACATCATCGCTGACCGTAAAGGTTTGTGAATCAGCAGTTTTTAATTTGTCTAAGTCTGTTCCCTTCACCGTGAGGTCGATGCTCGGATCGCAAGTTACAGTCGTGAACTCAAAGGTTCCATCCATGTCATCAACGAAAATGGTATATTGAAGTCTGCCAATATTTACTCTCACATAGCCATTGGTGACAGGTTCGTCATCGCAATTAATTAGTCTTCCTGAAAGAGAAACTGTTCTTGACACAGTAGGATCAGGATCGATAACAATGTCTGCCAACGTAACATCTTCAGTGAAGGTGCCAAGATTTGCTTCATATAAGACATCGCCTCCGCATGGATTATATCCAAATATGCTAATCTCCAATTCATAATCTTTAGGTATCAATCCGCAGAAGTAGCCGTCATCATTGGTAGGTCCAAAGCCAGCAAATTTCTCTCCTACTACTTGAATTTTCACTCTGATATTTTGCAAAGGATTACCATCCTTGTCAAGTACTCTTCCTTTTATATTGACCAACGGATAAGGAAAATCATGATTCCAAAAAGAGAAGTGAGAAACGGTTCCGATATAAAAATCGCCATCCAAGATAGCCTCACCTTCTTCTATCCACATGCCTTCCTCCTCATCAAAATGCCAAAGCGGAATTGTGGCTGGAGCAGTCGCTCCGAAACCCGCAGGGACTGGGGTTTTTACAGTGACTTCTGTGCCGTCGGCTACTTGCAATTCTTCACCATTAGCACCAGACAGTTCGACTGCCATCATTCCATAAGTTCCTAAAACTGCTTGTGAGCCATCTTCGCGGATACCGCGCAGATCGCCGGGCATTCGTTCAAAAGTCGCGTCATCATTTGGATCAAGATGTGTAGCTTGAACAAAGACTTCACCTGAATAGCTTCCGCCGCTTTTTAATTTAACACCTTCAGTTGGAAAAGTCAGCTCAACTCCCTCAAATTCAATAACACCTCCATTGGCACTTTCGAAACTTCCGATAGTTCCTTTTCGCATGAGTTGGATTCTTACATTGTGCAATTTTCCTTCCTGAACGACCATGGTTCGAGAACCATTAAAAAAGTTGGCTTTGGTGGCTTTGATATATGCTTTTCTTTCCAAAACTTTCGCGTCTCTTATGAGAAACACACCATTCTCATCAGTAGTGGTGGTGAGGTCGCCAATTCTAATTTCTACATTTTCAAGAGGCTGTCCCGATTCAATCATTACAATACCGCCAAAGTCAGCAGATACTTCTCTGCCGAAGTCAGCAAGCGTTACCTCATTGGCTGTAAACATGTTGATGTCTTTTTTACAACTCGTCATTGCGAGTGATAAAAAGAGAAACAGTCCTAAATATTTAATTATGATTTTCATTTTCTGATTTCTATTTTGTGAAGTTGTTTAAAAATAGCTTTTAAGCTGCAAATCCGATTTTGAAGAACCTGATTTTGCCAAATTTTAAATCCGTCCGCCGCGGCGGATGCATTAAAAATTTGACTTCTTCAGAACCTTCAATCTCAAATTTTCGCCTCTAAAACCTATTCTTAAACAACTTCCATTTTTCCAATTAATTTTTTCACTCCCTTTCGGGAAATGCGCACGCACCTTTCAGATACTTCATCGATTACTTTCGCTGCTTGCAAATGAAATAATAGCGTAGCCCTGCATAAACGCCGACATTCAAGTACTTCTGTTTCAGAGCACCATCGCCAATAGAGTTTGGAAAGTAGCGAACACGCGGCTCTACATGGATATCTAAATTGCCAGTCATTTGATAAGACATGCCCACGCTTCCGAGGAAGGTCATGCCGATTTTCGAGTCAAAATAGTCATACTTGCCAGGTTGCTCAGAGGTGAAAACTACAGGCTCTAATTGCTCAGAGAGAAATTCTCCTTTTTGCATAGTTTGGAAATTAAAACTCACTCCGGCATTGACGGCATAAGTGAATTTCTTATTAGTTTTTTCATACCCAAGCATGACTGGCACATCAATAAACCGCAATCGATTGTGAATTTTTTTATACAATTCACCTTCAATTATTTCCTCTTTTGTACTGATAACATTGCCTTGAGCATCCTTGATTTCAGTAATAATCGTTTGAGTAGCATTGCCATCTCTAACTTCAAAAATCTCATTGATTTGAGAGTAGTTTACACCTGCTCTCAATACCAGTCCGCTTTCATAGCGCATGTTGGCGCGCAAGGTGCTACCGAAAGCATACCATGCTCTTTCAGTAGAATCTCTCGCCTCCTTATAAAAATCAAACTCGCCATCTCCACGAGTGCTTAGCGTTCGCATAGCCAATTCAGGCCCGCCGATAGCGTCGAAATAAATGGCGTCCAAAATACGCTCGCGACCACCAAAAGCATAGCAGCCCTCTGGACCTTTTATTTGACTTTCGTCAAATGAAATGGCTAATAGTTCTGACTTCAATTGAGGTAGTCGGCTGATTTCTTCGAGTGATTTTGAAGTGGTAGCTTCTTCTTTAGCTTCAACTGTTTCGATTGGAGCAGCTGTGGTTGTCTGCGAACTTGAGACAACATTTCCCGAAAGGGCTTGTCCTGAATTCGCTTCGGGAGGAGTTTCAGAAATAATGGTTTTTGAAATAGCCTCCTCATTTGATTGCAACGACATTTCCGCGGAAGCGGGAGCGTCTGTTTTATGTGCAGTTGAAATTACTTCCTGCTCAACAGCCGCTGCATTCTGTTTGGTTTCGTCCTCAGTGATGGTAGCGACTTCTTGAGTTGCTATGGGAGTAGATTCCGTATTGGCGATTGGTGTGGTGAGTTCAACAGTCGTATTTCGTTCGGTAGTTGATTCGGGGAAAAAGTACCACACCAACGTGCCAACGGAAATGAATATCGCTAAACCAGTAATCCACGGCATCCAGAGGGCACCGCCATTCGGTTTTTTTCTTTTGGCTTCGATTCCAGCCCAAAGATGTTCGGGTGTTCCGGAGTCGTGTTGTCCTAATTTTTGGCGAAAAATATTATCCATTTGTTCCTCTTTCATGGTAGAGAGATTTAGATATTTTTTAAAAATCGTTTTCATACTCGAATGGCTTTATTAAGGTCGAGCACTTGCTGCTGCAAGAGCCTTCGAGCTTTGGTTAATTGAGAGCGGGAGGTACTATCTTCAATGCCCAATTCCTGAGCTATCTCACGGTGCGAATATCCTTCAATGGCAAATAAATTGAAAACCACCCGATAGCCATCAGGTAACTTGCTAATCATTTCCATAAGGGTTTCTGCTCCGAGATTAGAAAAAACAGTGGGTTCGACAGGAGTGTCAGGCACGAATTCCATGCCTGCGATTTCGTTTTTAAAACTCTTCTTTTGGAATTTTTTGAGTGCCGTAGTCACCACGACGCGACGCATCCATCCCTCAAAAGAACCTTCAAAACGATATTGGTCTAACTTGTCAAAAATTCGGATAAAGCCATCTTGCAACCAATCTTCTGCTTCTTGCTCACTCCGCGCATAACGACGACAAACCGACAACAGCGTGCCCCCATACTGTCGAAACAGTTGGTACTCGCAATTGCGGTCTCCTTTTTTACACCCTTCTATCAGTTGGCGTTCGGTCATTCGATTTGGTGTTGAGTTAAAGAAGTTTTTTAAGAATAGATTTTAAGCTGCAAATTCGAATCTAAACTCTATCCTCAAACAACTTCATAATTTATAGGGTCACGAACGTTAGATACTTTGATTGTGGAATGTGCTGCCTGAAGTTTTAATTTTTTTGAAAACCTTTTGTCTTGCCTCTTGAAGCGAAGCAATCTTGGGTCTTGTTTCTAAACAAATCTACTCATTCTTCTTCTAAAACGCAGATAGATTTCCACCTCCATTTTAAACCCTTTGTCGAAAAAGTTATTTCAATGAAAGTGAATTGGGTAGATTCGCCCAACATAAAAGCATTCCTTTTCAATGTCCACAATTTTCAAATTAGCATGGCGGAACATCTGGCGTAATAAACGCAGAACTCTGATTACTATCGGTTCGATTTTATTTGCGGTGCTTTTTGCAATATTCATGCAGTCAGTACAGCGAGGCGCGTGGGGCAAAATCATGAACGATGTCGTGAATTTCTATTTTGGTTATGGGCAGATTCATACTAAAGGCTATTGGGATGAGCAGTCTATCAATAAGGCATTTGAGCCCACTGATCAGCTGCAAAAGTTGGAAGTTGAGGGCGAAAATATCAATGCCTTCGTCCCTCGATTAGAGTCTTATGCTTTGGCTGCCTTTCGGCAAAATTCGACCGGAGTCCTCGTCGTCGGCACCCATCCGGAACGGGAGGCTGCTATGACGAACTTAGGCGATCGAATCATTGAGGGTGAATATTTTCAGACTGGAGATAAAGCAGTAGTTGTAGCTTCCGGCGTTGCTGAAAATTTAGAAATTGGCGTGGGAGACACCTTGGTTTTAGTCAGTCAAGGCTATCATGGCGCTAACGCTGCTGGCAAATATCCAGTTAAAGGTTTAGTTAAATTCGGCTCTCCTGATCTTAATAAGCAAATGGTCTATCTGCCATTGGCAGTTGCTCAAAAATTTTATGGTGCAGAGAACAAATTAACATCGCTGGCAATCCATCTTAAAGATAAAGAGGAATTGGAAAGCACCATGAGTTTTCTAAAAAGCGAATTAGATACTGCTCAAACTTATGAGGTCATGGACTGGGAGCGAATGATGCCTGAGTTAGTACAAGCACGAGAAGTGGATGCTGTTGGAGGCTATATCATTTTATTCATTTTATATGTCATTATCACTTTCGGAATTTTCGGAACCATCCTCATGATGACCAAAGAGCGGGAATACGAGATGGGTGTACTTCTTTCCATCGGCATGAAGCGACAACAGATGGGCATTATGATTTGGTTGGAAATTGTCATGCTTGGGATGCTTGGCGCACTTTCGGGTATGGTGGCTGTGCTGCCATTCGTTTACTACTTTTATCGCAACCCAGTTGATTTTGGAAAGTTTTCTGACGACATGAAAGCTGCTTATGAGCGATTTGGTTTTGAACCCATTTTCCCTACTGCGCTGGATTGGTCAGTATTTTGGACGCAAGCAATAATTGTGGTTATCATTACTTGTATTTTGGCTATTTATCCGTTGCTGAAGATTCGGAAGTTGAAACCCGTTGAAGCAATGAGAGGGTGATTTTTTAATTAAACCATATAAGACAGATAAGGGCATATAAGAGCCGCGCAAAAAACTTATATGCTCTTATATGCCTTATATGGTTCAAAAAAATAAAAAGTGTTATTCAAAATCGCATGGCGAAACATATGGCGTAGTAGAACCAGAAGCTTTGTGGTCATTGGATCCATCATCGTGGGGGTGTGGGCGGTGATCAGTCTATTGAGTTTTAGCTCTGGGATTTCATCAAGCTATGTCAACTCTACTATTCAAAACGAGTTGTCTCATATTCAGATTCATCATCCTGAATTTTTGAATGAGCGTGAGATTGGGTTGGACATTGAGGATAGTCAAGCCATTTTGACGAAAGTCAAAAAAACACCCAACGTCAAAGCAGCCTCGCAACGCACCGTCAGTATTGGAATGGTCTCTTCCAGTAAAGGCGCTCGTGGCGTCATGATAATGGGAGTCGATCCAGAAGAGGAGGATCAAGTAACCAATCTCAAATCTAACATCAAGGAAGGAAATTATTTTGGGAGCAAAAAGCGCAACCCCATTTTGATTAGTAAGCGAATGGCTGAAAAGTTACAAGTCAAAATGCGCCAGAAAGTAGTGCTCAACTTTCAAGATAAGAATAATGACATTACCGCAGGTGCTTTTCGAATTGCAGGAATCTATAGCACTGGCAATAATACTTTTGATGAATTCAGGGTCTATGTCAGGAGGAGCGATATGAATCGCTTGATGGGTGAGGAAAACTTGGCGCATGAAATCGCTATCTTTTTGAACGAACCAAGAGAATTGGAGATGACCGCAGGCGCTCTGAAAACCATTTCGCCAAATTTAGCCGTTCAAACGTATAAGGAAATCTCTCCTGAGATCAACTTATTTGAATCACAACTGCAAATATCAGCAGCGATATTTATGACCATCGTCATGTTGGCGTTGATTTTTGGAATCATTAATACTATGCTCATGGCAGTGCTCGAACGCTATCGCGAATTGGGCATGTTGATGTCAATCGGGATGAATAAGTCGCGTATCTTTTTCATGATTGTCTATGAGACAATTATGTTAGGCATCATCGCACTTCCTTTTGGATTAGCGGCGGGCTATGTGACGGTTCGTTGGTTAAATAAAAAAGGGATTGACCTGTCGGCTTATGGAGAAGGGATGCAGGAGTTTGGTTTTTCGCAGATTGTCTATCCTGATTTGCAGTCAGAATATTATCTTCAATTGGCTTTGGCAGTGGTGATTACGGCTGTGTTGGCGTCGCTCTACCCTGCATGGAAAGCGATAAAATTGAAACCCGTGGAGGCGATTCGAAAGATATAACCTGTTGAGCATCGTCTCTCGAAGAGGACGATGCGGTACAAAAAATCGCATCGTCCCTTTCAGGAGACGATGCTCAAATTCGAGGTTTCATTTGCCGAAAGGCATATTAATCTCGCTCCCGAAGCAAGTTCGGGACAAGTTTTCGCGAAATATTTACCCATTTATTAATTTACTCAATTACTCATTTGAGATGGCAGTTATAAAAACTCAAAATGTGACAAAAGTCTATAATCCAGATACCATTCCGGTGCATGCACTAAATGGAATTAATATCGAGATCACGCAAGGTGAATTCACTGCCATCGTGGGGCCATCGGGTTCTGGAAAAACGACTTTGCTCAATATCATCGGCGGCTTAGACAATCCAACTGATGGCTACATCGAAGTCGGCGGACAAGACATCTCCAAACTCTCTGACAACGAACTAATCGAATTTAGAAAAAACAATATCGGTTTCGTCTTTCAAGCATATAATCTCATCCCCGTGATGACCGCTAAGGAAAATGTCGAATTCGTCATGCTCCTCCAAAATCGCCCTCAAGCCGAGCGCGACCAACGCGTCAAAGAACTCATGGAAGCCGTCGGCATTGGCGACAAAATGGACAAACGCCCTTCTCAACTTTCGGGTGGGCAGCAGCAGCGAGTTGCCGTCGCGAGGGCGCTGGCGCCAAAGCCACATTTTATTTTAGCAGATGAACCTACTGCCAATCTCGACTCAAAATCTACTGCCAACTTGTTAGACATCATGGCGGATTTGAATCAAAAGGAAAATATCACTTTCGTTTTTTCTACGCATGACCAGCGGGTGATTGATCGCGCGCGGCGGGTAATTACGATTGATGATGGGCTGGTGATTTCGGATGAGACACGGTGACCGCACCCTGAGCCTGTCGAAGGGTGTAGCCACAAGCAGTTCTTTTTGACCTCCGATTTCTGCCCGTTCTTCGAGCGGAGTCGAGAAGAACAATCACAAGCAGTTCTTTTGACTTCCGCCTTCGACAAGCTCAGGCTACGGTCAGGGGTCACAATCTATCCAACTGCTCCAACAACCAATTCCGCTCAGTAGTCGCCATCGGATTCGCTTCCTGAATATCCATGCGCAATCGCTCGATTTGCGTCTTTTCATAAGGACTCACCTTCAGTAGCTTTTTAGTAAACTTAATAAGGTTGGAAAAATTTGACTTGTGATAGCCCATTACTTTTTTACGAGTGAGGTAGGCGCGCATACTTCCCAAAAGTGATTCTAAGGCATCAAACTCATCTTCTTCATAATACATGCGCACGAGCATACTTTTCGCATTGAGGTTCATGAGAATGTCATCGAATTCAACTTGGGTGAGTAGTTGCATGGCGCGGGTGTAGTCCTTTTTATCAAAGTTGAGACGAGCGCGACTGTAGTCAACGATGCTTTCGCGATGCTTGTCTTGCAGATATTTTGAATAGTTCGGAATGAAGGCTTCCACCCAGTCATATTCTTTTTGCATGAGTGCGAGTGAAACGGCATTTCGAAAAGTCACGCGCGAAAGAATCTCCTGCTCCATCAAAATTTTATCTTCAATTCCCTTTCGGTAAAATTCGAACAGTTGTTCCCTAATAGTCGGATCTCCTGAATTCATTTGAGAGATTAAATAATTCATTGCCATCAAGTAGATGTCGCGTAGCTCTTCAGAAGGAAAAAGTTTTTGATTGGTAAAAATCGTATCCTTCAAGTTTTGAAAATGAACAGCATTATCTTTTTCAAAATGCGTTTTCAGACCATGATAATAAACGCCAACAGCGGGCACCTCATGCAAACCCGTCTCTTCGATGTAAGCCAGCATGCTATCTAAAATGCCGAAGTCATATTCCGCTTTATAGACAGTTTGGTGAGCATACATCAAGTAGCTGTATTGGAGCTTCTTTGCCATGAAGGTGAGATCGAGCGCTTTGTGCAACTCTTGCAAATTCATCTCGGCGGTTCGTTTTTTCTTTTCCCGAAAGGAGTATTCTTCCAATTCGATTTCAAATTCATTTTGTTGAAAATCTGAATTTCGAAATTTGGATTTCACTTGCAAGTCTTTAGCGTCTTTGATTGCCTTATTGAAAAGCTTATCAATATTCCGTTTCCGAAAAATACTCGCTAATGCCCTCCTCGAACTCACCTCGTCGGCAGTCAATTCATTATAAATCAAAAACTCTTCAGTTGCTTTATACAGGAAGTGAATGGTCTGCCGCAGTTTTGCGTCATCATAAGGTTCTTTTGGAAAAATCTTTTTGGCAGCCACTTCTTTAGTTATGTGTTCGATCTTACCGTTTTCTATGTTTTTTATGAGAAATTCAAATAAATCACGCACATCCTGCCGTTGATTATGAGCAGGAGAAAGCAACCATTTTCTAAATTCTCGAATTTCTTTTTTAGAAAAAGTGTTAAAAATTAGTGAAATGCGGCTGTTATTCATGCGATAAACTTAAATAAATTTCAACAAAAAATCAATTTATATTATTTTTTATATTTTCATAAAATGCTGTAAAACAACATTTTACGAAAGTAATCAAAATTAGATTAAGAAAATAATTCATGAAAATTAATCAACAAATCACCTTTTTTGTCTTTGTTTTCAGGAGCATCTGTGCCCATATTTGTATTATCAAAAATCATTACAACCAAAAACAACCCATGAATCTAACCGATTCCACCAAAACAGTAAGAAGATGGCAGCTATTAGGGCTGTTGCTCGCACTGTGTTTTTTTGGAAATGATTTAATTGCGCAAAATGCGCAGCTGTGGGAAAAGACCTACGGAACAGCTTCATCAGAAGAAATTCAAGCCATCGTTTCGAAGCCCAATGGAGATTATCTCATGGCGGGTTTCATCCAAACAAACGGCGGCACTTTTCAGGCATATTTAATACGAACCGATGTTGACGGTGATTTGATTTACCAAAAAGATTTCGGACAGCCTGTCAAAACTGAATTTGCTTATGATATGGCATTGACAACTCAGGGAGTCATCCTTGCCGGCGAAGAAAGAGAAAACCTCAACGCTCAAGCAGATGTCCTTTTGATTCATGTAAATGAAAAAGGAGATGAAATCTGGAGCAAAACTTACGGCACTGCCGGAAGAGAGGTTGCCCGATCAGTTATCACCACTTCCGATGGAGGTTTTTTGGTAGCAGGAGAGGTCGAAAACGCAGCTAACGCCGACATGTTTTTATTGAAACTCGACGCCGCAGGCGATTCAGTTTGGATGAAGACTTATGACAATGACCCTGAAAACGATAGAGCAACTGATGTAGTGGAGAAATTGGACGGAAGCGGTTATGTGGTAGTTGGAAACTCAGGAAATTCAAGCGCAGATTTGTTTTTAGTAGAAACTGACTTGAATGGAGATGAGCTGAATCGCAATGTAGAAAATTACCCAGGTAGCGTTGACGCTCAGGCAATCATTACTACCGCAGATGGCTACGTTGTCGCAGGAACTTATACCGAATTTGGTTCAAGAGGTTTTATTAGTAAAATTTCTTTTAGCCTTTCGGCAAATGATATTGCCTTCTACGGCATGGGAGTTTCTCAGGGATTCTTTGATGTCATCGAAGATAGCAAAGGCAACTATGTTGCAGGTGGTTTCATCGAAGAACAATTCAATGCTGCATTTGCACAAGCCTTATTTGTTGAATTTGAATCCACGAATTTAGACTTCGTAATGGATAGAAAATTCGGAAGCCAATTTCAATCAGAAATAATAGCCAGCTTAACCAAAGCTGCTCAAACAAACGAAATAGCTGCGGCAGGGCAAATCATTGACATCGCTTTGATTCCCGACGCATGGTTCTTAAGGACGCAAGAGTCCTTGTATGTACCACAAAAGTTCATTGAAGGAAAAGTTTTTATAGACGCGAATAGCAACTGCCAACTTGATGGCAACGAGGCGCCACATCCAAATTGGATTGTTACTTTAGAAGGCGATAATGAATCTCTTTACACGACCACTGACGCAGAAGGCAACTTCGAATTCAGAGCCGACCAAGGAGATTACATTCTCAGCGTAAGAAGTGACAACGAAACTTGGGAGCCTTGCTTCAACGACCGCGACTTCAGCCTTTCGGCAAACGTAGATTCATTCGAATTAAACTTCCCAATCGAACCGATTTACGATTGCGCTTACTTGGAAGTAGATATTTCGGCACCCATTGTTACCATTTGCCAAACAACCGATTTTCAAATTACTTACTGCAACAAGGGAACCGTTGACGCAACAGACGCCAAAGTCGAAGTTCAAATTGACACACTCTTTACGATAGGCACCACAACTTTACCGATTATACAAGTGGTTGACAATCGTTACACTTTCGAAGTGGGTCAGATTAGCGCAGGCGACTGCGGGCAGTTTACCATTAGTGCCGCTTTAGATTGCAACCAGCCAATTTTGGGTCAAACACACTGCCTTACGGCAAATATCACCCCTGACTCCATCTGCACTCCCGCTCCTCAATGGAACGGCGGAAGCATAACACTGGACGCAACCTGCTCTGACGACAGCTTGAGATTCATTGTAAAAAATGAAGGTTCAGGCGACGTGCAAGGCAGACAAGCACTGGTCATCGAAGATGAGATTCTTGGCAGGCAAGAGCCGGTTAGAGATTTGCCGCAAGGCGATTCAATAATCATCGCAGTGCCAGCCGACGGAGCGACTTACCGACTGATGGTTGACCAAGCTGAATTTCACCCGGGACGCAGCAACCCGACCCTCGCAATTGAGGGCTGTGTACAAACACCTACAACATTCTCAACAGGTTTTGTAACCCGTTTTGAAGAAGATGAAAAAGACCCATTCGTAAGTGTCGAATGTGTCGAAAATGAAACCCAATCTACCGATTTAGATTTCTTGAGAGGCTATCCCAAAGGCATTCAGGACAACTTGATTACTGCAAAAACCGATTTACAGTATCACATCCGTTTCCAAAACGTTGGGACGGATACCTTAAACAGAGTCGTGGTGAGAGATACCCTCTCACCACACCTTGACATCACTTCTATAAGAACTGGAGCAAGCAGTCACCCTTACACTTTTAAGGTGTATGAAACAGGCGTCATCAAATTTATCTTTGACGACATCAACTTGCCCAGCAACACGGTCAGTCAGAAAGGTTCCGTAGGTTTTATTCAATTCAAAATCGCTCAAAAACCAAACAATCCAGTCGGAACCGTGATTGACAACACCGTTGCCTTGAGCAAAGACTTCAACTCGATTGAGTTGACCAACAGCACGAGGCATAGAATTGGAGGCGATTCCATAACCGAGTTCATAGTGACGGATGTGGGAGAAGTTTTCTTCCCAGGAGCGGAAGTAAAAGTTTTCCCAAATCCAGTTGCTACCCAAGTGACCATTGAAATCAAAGGAGTTAATTTTAAAGAATATGAGTTTCAGATTTTTGATGTTTCGGGAAAAACAATCAACCAACAAACTCACAACCAAAACCGATTTACAGTTAGAAGAAATGACCTTCATCCCGGTCTATACTTCTACCGAGTTACAGGAGATGGCAATTTATTGAATACCGGAAAATTGATGGTTCAATAAATTTTTCCAAAAACCATCCCGCTTTTCCCAAACCGATTACTGTGCCTTTCGGCAAAAGAGCCGCGAGAGCCAATCCCAAATACTGATTACACGAGTTCCCTTCTACCCAAAAGGGAGGGAACTCATTTTAAAAGATTACAATTCATTTTTGTTAATATTCATGGGAAATTAATTTGATTTAATTGTTAGTTCTTTTAGCAGCATCGAAAAACCCAATACCGATTAAGTATTTTTCTCTTAAAACCGATCGGTGCTGCTAAAACTAACATTTTCCAAACTTGACAAAATGATTAAGAGTATGTTTGAAATTCGGATTTAGGAGCGAAAATTGAAGATTTTAGGTTCTGATGAAGCTAAATTTTTTCAGCATAGCCAAAGCTATGGTTAAAAAATTTGGCGAAATCAGGTTCAAAAAGATTCGATTTGCAGCTTAAATCTGGAGTTTAAACATACTCTAAGATATTATTCCGAGCAGGTCGAAATCATGAGACGGCTTGCAAAGAATTTGTTTTTTTCTTGAGATTATAATTTGTTAATTATTCGAGCCCTGCGGTGTTGCAGGGCTTTTTTTTTGCCTTTCGGCGAATGAGTAGGCGATAATTTGAGATTATCGCCTACTTTTTAAAGGCGCGTAGCGACTTCAACATTGGTAGAACTAAGAAGCCCCAACCCCAATATACTGGCGCGTAGCGACAGCAACCTTAAATTATTTTAATATTAGTGTCGCTACGCGCCACAGAGCTTTTGGGGCAATGTTTTTTGCCTACCAATGTTAATGTCGCTCTGCGCCATCCCATTTCGCGAAAGCGAAAAAATAAATTCCACCATCAAATTTCAATTTTCTCCCCCAACTAAAAACCCTACCTTCACATCCTTGTTCTTCTTTCAAAAACAGCAGCATTGTAGAATTTTAAATTCCTTTTATTCTAATGGCAAAAAAGAGGCAAACGGAAGTGGTGGACGCACCAGCCGCACAGCGATTTCGCAGTGAGATTTTTATCAAGGGCGCGCGCGGCAACAATCTGCAAAACATAGATCTGCACATTCCTAAAAACAAACTGGTGGTAGTGACCGGAGTGTCTGGTTCAGGCAAGTCGAGCATTACGATGGATACCCTCTATGCGGAGGGACAGCGGCGCTATGTGGAAAGTTTGAGCAGTTATGCAAGGCAGTTTTTGGGAAGGATGAAAAAGCCCGATGTTGATTTCATCAAGGGCATTTGTCCTGCGATAGCGATTGAACAAAAAGTTACTTCGGGTAATAACCGCTCGACCGTCGGGTCGATGACGGAGATTTATGATTTTATGCGTCTGCTCTATGCGCGTATTGGAAAAACTTACTCGCCAATTTCGGGTGATTTGGTGACCAGATATCGCGTGACGGATGTGGCAGATTACATTCAATCTTTGGAGGAAGGCATGAAGGTGCAACTCATGATGCCGCTCAACACCAAGTATGAAGATCGGACACTGGCGCAAGAGTTAGCCTTGCTGTTGCAAAAGGGATACACAAGGATTTTTCACGAAAGTGAAATGAAACATATAGAAGATTTCGTAGCAACAAAATCTAAGCTTCTTTCCAAGACGCTCAATAAAATTGGCAAAGAAGAAGTGCGCGTTTTAATCGACCGATTTGTGGTCAAAAAAGACGACGAAGAAAATAAAAAACGAATCTCTGATTCCGTCAACACGGCATTTTACGAAAGTGAAGGAAATTGTATTGTAATGCCGATTGGCGATGAGAAGTTGACAAAAGGGTTCAACAATCGCTTCGAGTTAGATGGCATGGAATTTCCTGATCCTGCGCCGCAATTGTTTAATTACAACAACCCATTCGGCGCTTGCCCTCAATGCGAAGGCTACGGAAAAGTCATGGGAATCGACCAAAACAAAGTCGTGCCTGACTCCACCAAATCGGTCTATGAAAAAGCCATCGCTTGCTGGAAAGGAGAGAAATTTGGCTTATGGTTGGAGGACTTTTTGAATGTGGCTCATCAATTTGATTTCCCTGTCCACACTGCTTATGAGGACTTGACCAAAGCGCAAAAAAAACTACTTTGGGCGGGCAATAAACACTTCCGTGGCATCAACGATTTCTTCTCAGAACTGGAGGAGAAAACCTATAAAATTCAAAACCGAGTCATGTTGGCGCGCTATCGCGGACGCACGACTTGCCCTACTTGCGACGGCGGCAGATTGCGCCCTGAAGCAAATTATGTCAAAGTAAACGGCAGCTCAATTACAGACCTAATTGACATGCCACTCGATGAACTTTCCGGATTTTTTGATGGCATTGAACTTTCAGATTTTGACACCAAAGTGGGAAGTCGTCTGCTACTCGAAATCACGAGCCGATTGCACTTCATGAAAGATGTTGGGTTGGGGTACTTGACTCTCAATCGAGTTTCGAACACCTTGAGTGGCGGCGAAACGCAACGCATAAACTTGACTCGAACATTGGGGAGTAACCTGACGAGTTCGATGTATATTTTGGATGAGCCGAGTGTGGGGTTGCACCCGCGAGACACGGAGCGATTGGTTACCGTTTTGAAAAATCTGCGCGACTTAGGCAACACCGTCATCGTGGTCGAACACGAGGAGGAAGTTATCAAAAACGCTGACTACCTTATCGATATCGGGCCCGAAGCAGG
>CALCJP010000179.1 GCA_937967625.1 uncultured Saprospiraceae bacterium | reverse complement strand
ATACTGGAGTATCTGTCCAATACACTTGGTGGGTTCCTGGATTGAACACCAACATCACAGGTTGGAGTTCTAACCAATTGATCATCGAACCTGTTGAGGCAGGTCATGCGGGCAACTACTACGTAACTGTTGAAGTGGATGGCTGTACGGTAACAAGTGATACTTACGAAGTTGAAGTGTATAGCTTACCTGATGTGAGTTTGAATTTCACTTACAACCTATTGGGTGATTGTAGCGCAAGTGATTTACAGTTGTTGAGTGATGTGACTTTGGGAAGTGGAACTGATATTTCATTTGCATGGACTGGACCACAAGGTTTTGTTTCTGACGAGGCGAACCCATTCATTAGAGATGTTGACTTGTCAAACAATGGCTCATACGAATTGACCATCACTGACGAAAATGGTTGCGAAGCTTATGCAACTATTCAAGTCGATGGAATTCGAGACATCATTGACAAACCTGTAATCTCGGCTACAAGTCAGACTTGTGAAGGAGGTGAAGTTATTCTTTCAGTTCCAGTATATGCTGGAGATGTGGTGACTTACGAATGGGTAGTGCCGGGTGCAACTGCAAATATCACAGGACTCAATAACAATCAGTTGATTATCAACCCAGTGAATGCGGACTATGTAGGAGACTACGTTGTCATCGTAACAGTTGATGGTTGTACTCGAAGCAGTGAGCCTTACGAGGTGAAAGTTTACGATGCACCTGAATTGACCGTTGGCTTTAGATATGCGCTTAACACTGATTGTTCAGTGAGTGATTTAACCTTATTGAGCAGTGTTGACCTTGGTTCTGGCACAACTATCACTTACTCTTGGACTGGTCCAAACGGATTTAGCTCAAGTGAATCAACGCCAATGATTGCAAACGTTGATGCTTCCTACAATGGTTCTTATATCCTGACAGTAACTGATGAAAACGGATGTTCTGATTCTCAATCTGTTCAGGTAGATGGTATCAATGATTCAGTGCCACAACCAGTAATTACAGCAACGAGCCTAACATGTGAGGGAGGAGAAATCATCTTGACGATTCCTGCTTACAGTGGTTCAAATGTGAGCTACTCATGGTCTGCTCCAGGAGCCGTAGCTAATATCACCGGATGGAACTCTAATCAGTTGACTATCAATCCAGTAACTACGGATTACAATGGGAATTATACCGTTCTTGTTGAAATAGATGGTTGTACGGTCATGAGTGCCCCTTATGAGTTGAATGTATTTGATAGCCCAGAAGTAGTGGCATCAGGTTCAGCACCAAACTGTGTGAACCCGAACAGTGTGATTTCTATCGCTTCTGTTCCTACTAACGGATTGGCTCCATACACTTACAGTTGGACTGGACCGAACGGATTTACTTCCAATGAGCAAAATGTAATCATTCCGAATGCGAATTCGGACATGAATGGAATTTATAGAATTTTGATTACTGACTTCAATGGCTGTACTGCCATTGATGAGGTAACGATAGATATGACTGACCAGCCAGATGAGCCATTCCTTACGGCAAATACATCTGAGTTGTGCGAAGGTGGAACTTACGAAATTGAAGCGCCAATCTATAACGGCTTCGACGTCGATTACGAATGGATTGGACCACTTGGTTCGACTTCATCGGGAGCTTACAGTGACTTGCCTACTTTGACTATCACGGATGTGAATGCAGCAGATGCTGGTAACTACTCCTTGATTGTAACTGTCAACGGTTGTACTTCACAGCAAGCGACAGCAGTTAACTTGATGGTGGTTCCACAAATGGCTGCACCTGATGTGACGGACATCACAGTTTGCGAAGGTGACCTGATTCAGTTAGGAACGACTACCGACGCAGACAACTATCAATGGATTGGACCAAACGGATTCACTTCTAATATTCGCAATCCTTATGTTTCCGCGTCAGCGAGAGCTACCAATGATGGGGTGTATGAATTGGTGACTGAGACGGGCGGATGTTATTCCGCGAAAGCGGAATTAGTAGTGACGGTCAATGACAGACCTGCCACTCCTACCCTACAGACCAACTCACCTATCTGTGAAGGTGATGATTTGATTTTATCAACAAGTACCATTTGCGAGACCTACAGATGGATTGGACCAGACGGTAGCAGTCCGTCAACATTGATGAATCCATTATTGACCACAGCGGTTAGTAGCACTATCATTCCTTCTGGAAATGTGGCTTATGACGCTGGAATGTGGACAGTAATTTGTGTGGACATCAACGGATGCGAGTCTGAAGCATCGGCGGAGGCGGATGTTGAAATCAATGAGATTCCAGCCACCCCGACACCGACCAATAGTGGTTCTGTTTGTGCCAATGAATCCTTCCAGTTGTTTGCTGGAGGAAGTTATCCGGCTTTCGCCGAATATGCTTGGTACAACATCGACCCAGCGACTGGATTAGGAATTGTGATTTCTACTGAGGCGAATCCGACTATCAATGACAACTTCGTGGCAGGTTTCTACACTTACTACCTAAGAGTCACTGTAAATGGATGTACTTCTCAAACTGGAACAACGACCATCACCATCGATGAAGCACCAACAGCTGCTCCAGATAACGATGGCGTGAATTGTAGCGGCTTGACCAGCGACTTGAACCTTACGGCAAATCCAACGGGAGGCGTAGCACCATACACCTTCCTGTGGAATGGACCAAACGGATTCAATTCCCTTGCTCAAAACCCAGTTGTACCATTCGCTTCGAATGATATTTCTGGAACCTACACCGTAGTAGTGACTGACGCAAATGGTTGTTCTTCATTACCACAATCAACTGTGGTGAGAGTTGGAAGAGCTATTAATACACCAATCATTACCGTCATGGATAATGAGTTGTGTGAAGGTGAGGAGTTGATTATGACAGTTGCGCCATATCAAGGTGATACGGTTTCTTACAATTGGACATTACCTAATGGAACTGTAATTAGCACTACCAATTCATCATTGAATATTGATTCAGCAATCATTGCAAATCATGATGGCAACTTTAGATTGTCAGTTTATGTGGATGGTTGTGATTCAGATATGAGTGCCAATGCAAGAGTAAGCGTAAGCCCAACTCCTGCTATGCCAGATGTACCGGCTGACATGATGGTTTGTGAAAACGGAGAAATTCGTCTGACTACAAATACCATCGCAAACAGCTACAGATGGACTGGTCCTAACGGATTCCTTTCAAGGGAAAGAGAACCTGCAGTAATCACCAACGTGAATGCGACACATGCAGGAATCTACTATCTCCAAGTTGAGAATAACAACTGTGCCTCACCAGCTAATCAGGTAAGAATTGATGTAGAAGACAAACCATCTACTCCAATCTTACAAACTGAATTGCAAATATGTGAAGGTGATACGTTGTTCCTCAACACGCAAGATATGGCTGGACACAGCTATCAGTGGATTGCTCCAAGCAACTCCGTAAATGGTAGCTTCGGTACGATGGGTGCACCAAACAACCCAGTTTGGACAAATGACAGTTTGACCTACATCACACGAACCAGCCACCCTGGTCTTTACGAATCAGGTCAATGGATGGTAAGAGCGATTAGTCCAAACGGTTGTGATTCTGACCCATCGATTCCGGTGGCAGTCAACATCAACCCAGTTCCAACAGCACCACCTGCTTTGGCAAATGGACCAATTTGTGAAGGTGAGCCAGTGAGGCTTTCTACGGCTGTATTGCCTGGATTGAATTACAGTTGGTATGATGGAAATCCACAAAGTGGTGGCACCTTGATTTCAGGAGACCCGAACACGGTGCTGTATGGAGCAGACGCAGGTATCAATGATTACTACCTGACTGTTGAGTTGAATGGATGTAGCTCTGACTCTACTGCTGCATCATCAGTAGCAGTTGAAGTAATCGCCATGCCTTCAGTTGATTCTGTTGCGAACACAGGACCATATTGCGGTGGAGATACGATTGAATTGCAAGCGCCAACGATTCCGGGTGCAGTCTATTCTTGGAATGGACCAGGCGGATTCTTCAGTGCTGAGGAAGACCCACTACTCTTCGGAGCAGGCGTTCAGAATTCGGGTATTTATACGTTGACTGTGAGAAACAGACAATGTGTTTCTAACCCAATCTCAATGCAAGTACAAGTAACGCAACAACCACAAACCCCTATCGCTGAAAACGATGGACCAGGTTGTGAGGGTGATATGATTATACTCTCTACTCCAAGCCTGAACACTGGAAATGTAGTCTATAACTGGACTGGACCAAATGGATTTACTTCCAATGAGCAAAATCCATTTATCGATTCGCTTTCGCTAAATGACGCGGGTGTTTATACTGTCAATGTAACAGTCAACGGCTGTCAATCTTTGACTTCTGCACCAACGGTTATTGAAGTGAATCAAATGCCAGCTAACCCAATTGCAGAAAACAATACTTCGGTAATCAACCCGGGTTGTGATGGCGAAACGATTCAGTTAGAAACACCATACATCCCAGGTGCCACTTATGAGTGGTTCGGTCCAGGTGGATTTACATCCAACTTGTCCAACCCAGTAATTGATGACGCAAGTCTTATTAACTCTGGAGCATACACGGTGAGAGTATTGATTGATGGATGTGCTTCTGCGCAAGACACCACACTCGTATTTGTCAATGACGCAATTGAAGTACCAGTTGCGGTCTCAAGTGGACCAATTTGCGAAGGTGAAGATGTGACATTGGCAGTGACCAACTTCGATACTTCCATGACTTATACATGGTATGATTCATTAGGAAACATCATTGTTGGTACAGGAGGGGCATTGAACTTCAATGACGCTTCGTCCAGTCTTGCTGGAACCTACTACGTGGTTGCGGAGAAAAACGGTTGTGAATCTGACCCAAGTGATTTGAATAGTGCAGGTAGCGGTTCTTTTGTCAATCTTCAGATTGATAGACCATCGCGTGACATCGCATATTTGGGTGATGACCTTTACACTTGTGAGGATACGATTACGATTGGAGCAAGACCGTTGTTTGACAATGGAACTGGAATCTGGACACTCAGTGACCCCGACAATAACAGTTTCATTACAAGACCGACTGAAAATAGCACACTTATTGCCAATTTGGAGGTTGGAACAAACGAGTTCGTATGGTCGATTCATAGTGGAGCTTGCGGCATTACTTCTGCGGATACTTTGGCTGTAATTGTTCAAGAACCTCCGGTGGCACGTGATTATGCATTTACGATTGATTACGCTGCGACGCTTGACTCAACGGTTATTTTCAATGACTCTATCAATGGTCAAAACTATGTGACTGAGTTGGTTACTGAACCTGAGCATGGCATGTTGCTATTAAATTCTGATGGTACATTTACTTACACACCGTTCAATGGATTTATTGGTACTGACTTCTTCGAATATCAGTTGTGTAACACCAATTGTTTAGAAGATTGCTCTACTGCTCGAATCGTGATTGAAACTGGACTCGAAGCGCCATGTGAAGCACCGGATGTCTTTACACCAAACAACGACGGCACTAACGACAACTTCGTGATTCCATGTGTACACTTGTATCCAGGAAGTGAGATATTCATCTTCAACAGATGGGGAGATGAAGTTTACAGAAGTGACAATTATTTGAATGATTGGGATGGTACTTATCAGGGAGAGGATTTGCCTGTAGGTACTTACTATTATATTTTGAAAATCAACAATCCAGAGCAATCTGTTCTGAATGGTTACATTTTCTTGCAACGCTAATTCAATATTTTCCGAAAGGAAAAAAAAGGAATTATAGTAAGTTGATTTGAGAAAATGTTTGGACGAAAGTCTGATTCAAGATACAAATTATAATCCTGTTTCCTACAAGTGGAGGGCTAACCTCTTAGTCCTCCACACTTTAAAAAAGTTTCTTAGAAGATTCTAAGACCAAAAAAATAAGTAATGAGAAAACTCTTGTTCACATTCGTTTTTAGCGCATTTTTTATTGCCCTTTACGGGCAACAAGGCGTGCAGTACACCTCCTTCATGTTCAATAAGTTGGGATTCAATCCTGCTTATGCTGGCTCTAATGATTGCCCGTGTTTATCAGGTATTCACAGAAGCCAATGGATTGCTTTCGAAGGAGCCCCTACTTCCCAAACGGTCAATTTCCACATGCCAATGTTTGCTAAAAGAGTCGGTATGGGGCTTTCCTTACAGCACGACCAAATTGGACCTACAGACTCCTATTGGGCGAGTTTGGGCTATGCTTATCGCATTCCTTTTAAGAAAGGAAATCTGTCGGTTGGGCTTCAGGCGAGTATGAGAAGTTACTCGGTTGATTTGACTGATGCCAGGACCATTCAAGGAAACGATAATGCGGTCATGAATGGAACTGCCAATAAAGTATTGCCCAATTTTGGTGCTGGTCTCTACTGGCTTTCAGATAAATTTTATGCAGGGATGTCAATTCCTTACATCGTAGGAAACGATTTAGGAGTGCTCAATCAATTGTCTTCTAATTCAGATTTTGGAAACGAAGAGAGACATTGGTACGGTATGGCAGGCGTTAAAATTGATGCTTCAAAAAATTTGGCAATTAAGCCCGCTGCCATGTTCAAATATGTGCAAGATGCTCCTGCTGATTTAGACCTACATGCAAGTTTGATTTTCTATGAAACATTTGGAATCGGTGCCACTTATCGTTTAGGTGGATTTGACTTTAGTGGAGGTGATTCATTTGATATTATCGCTCATCTCAACTTAGGAAAATTCACTATCGGAGGCGCTTATGATGTGTCGCTTTCTGAGGTCAGAGAATATTCTTCAGGGACTTTTGAAGTTTTCCTGGAGTACTGTATGAAAAACAATGATGATAAATTAACCAATCCAAGGTTCTTTTTCTAAGATAGAACAAAAGAATAGGTTACACGCAATCCAACCATTGATAATCGCTTTAAGAATTTTAGTTCCATGAGAAATATCATTTTAATAACATCCCTCCTGATTTTTTCTTCTTCTTTTTTGCTTTCGCAAAATGAGACTGCAAATAAAATCTACGACAAGTATGGATTCAAGGTCTCTATCCCTGAATACCAGCGTATGGATGATTTGTCTTTAGATGAATTAGCCAGAGTTGCCAATTCGTATCGACTCAATCACGAAACTGAAAACGCAGAGATTTGGTACTCTCAGGTAGTTGAGCAAAGTAGTGAACCAATCCACTTTTTGTACTATGCTCAAGCATTGCAAAGTAATGGTAAATTGGATGAAGCTAAAGAATTTTATGTCAAATACAACGACATGATGGGTGAAAACTCTGACGACGACCGAGGAGCGCGTTTGGCGGAAGCCATTGATAGAGTCAAAGAGTTTAAGCTTCCGGGGGTCACCGTGAAAAATGAAGAAATCTTAAACACAGAGAGCTTGGATTTTAGTCCAACTTACTGCAAAGACGGAATCGTTTTCGTTTCTTCTCGAAAAGGAAAGGTAACCGAAGATGGCAAAGACAAATGGATTGATGATAACTTCATGAGCTTGTTTTGCAGTGATTGGGATGAGAATCATCTATTAAAAGAACCTGAATTGTTCACCTACAATCTGAACACTCGCTATCACGAAGGACCAGTGGTTTTCAATAAAACTGGAAATAAAATTTACTTCACGCGAAATCACTACAATAAAGGAAAACGAACCAACAACTCAAAAGGAGTAATGAAACAGCAAATCTACTCTTCCACAAAAGAAGGAGATGGCTGGTCGGAACCAATTGAATTGAGTTTTAACACCAAAGAATATGAAGAAGTACACCCTGCCCTTTCTCCTAATCAACGCAAATTATACTTCTCCTCTGACCGACCGGGTGGTTATGGAGGAATGGATTTGTATGTAGTAGAAAAAAGAGGAAACTCTTGGGGTATTCCTCAAAATTTAGGTGCAAATATCAATACGAAAGGAAACGAAGTTTTTCCATTCGTACATGAGGATGGAACCCTCTATTTTGCTTCCAATGGTTGGGAAGGATTAGGCGGTTTGGATATTTACTCCACACAGTTGATTGGAGATTCGCTTTGGTTGAAGCCGCACAATATTGGTGACCCAATCAACTCATCAATGGATGATTTTGGATATATCATCAATGAAACCAAAACTGAAGGATTCTTCACCTCAGCAAGAGAAAATGGCTTTGGTCAAGATGATATTTATAGTTTCAGACAATCATCTGGGGTCGTTAAAAATCCTAAAAGTCCAATTATCATTTGTACTTACGTGATGGGGACTGAGACAAGAGTGGAAGGAGCAAAAGTTACGGTTCGTGAGATTAGTGAAGATGGTGAAATTACAAATCTCAATGATGATTTCGTCATGCGTTTAGTAGAGACGGAAAGGTCAAATGAGTACATCCTGAAATTGAAAAAACAAATGGATGAAAACTCAGATAGCACAACACCAACCTACACTACAAACGCGGAAGGTGAGTTTTCGATGGAAGTGATTCCGGGTAAGAAATATTTATTTGAAGCTGAGAAAGATGGTTTCATCATCGCAAAGGAAGAAAAGACTTTTGAAGACGTTTTCCTTAGTGAAAGCCAATATTGTATTCCTCTTGAGCCTACCAATTGCTTAACCCTCATGGGTAAGTCAATGAACGAAAAGTTTCCAACCAAACACATTCCTAATGCGACGATTACTTTAGTGAATCTCTGCACTGGTGAAGAGAGCGTAGTAACCTCTGATAGAAATGGAAATTACAGTTTTCCTTGCCTCGAATGTGATTGTGATTACGTCCTCAAAGGTGAAAAAACAAACTTCTCTCCGGGTGTTGCACAAACTTCGACTGTTGGCAAAGATTGCTCAACAGGGGGTTTTGTGGAGAAAGACGTTTTGCTGAACCCAGCAAACATTGATGACATCCTTTTTGCTTCTTACAAAGAAGAAGGAAAACCATTGCCAGAAGGCTATCTTAAACGTAAATTAAAAGTTGGAGAGGTTTTGGAGTTAAGAAACATATATTATGATTTTGACCAATATTATATCAGAGATGATGCGCGTCCGGATCTTGATAAAGTTTTCAATTTACTAAAAGCATACCCCACTCTGGTGGTGGAATTAAGTTCACACACAGACGCAAGAGCACCTCATGGATACAACGATAAGCTCTCGCAAAACAGAGCAGAAGCTGCAAAAGATTACATCATAAAAAGAGGGATTAGCCCTCATCGAATCATTGCTAAAGGATATGGTGAAAATAGGCTTCGCAACAGATGTAAAAACGACACGGAGTGTTCAGAGGAAGAACATCAGTACAACAGAAGAACTGAAGTTAAAATCTTAGAACACCACGAAGAAGGATTAGAAATCCAATATATCGACAACGACCCTGAAAAAATAGACCCAGCAGATCCATCAAGAAGATGGCGCTGGTAAAATGACTTAACATTACTTTCTGAACAAACACTTCCAAACATAAATATTCCAAACTGAATAAATATTAGAAGATGAAATTCCCCCCTTTTGGTAAGATTTATCGCCCAATATCGGTACTTCTTATTTTGATGGTGTCTTTAATTTCCCTTTCGGGAAATGTTCACGCGAATCTATTTTCGATCTTCGAAAATATGTTATTTCACGAAAGTGAAACAGAAAAGGATTTTAATCCTATCGCACTCTTTGAAAAAGAGCAGAACAATATAATCGAGCTGAAACAAAAGCTCCATTTTGCATCCTGCGAAGAAGCTCAATTTCTTCAAAGGGAAATATC
>CALCJP010000178.1 GCA_937967625.1 uncultured Saprospiraceae bacterium | reverse complement strand
AAGTGAGTTATTTTTCTATCAGACGAGGCAAAAAACGCAGACAATGCCTTAGCATTGGCGAGGCTTTTTAACGCGTGTCCCGATTTTAATCGGGGAAGTATGATAGGAAAAGAACCGCTTCAAATCGAAATGTTATTTTTTCAACTTTACTTAAGAATAAAATACAATGAAAATTAGAATGAAAATGAAAAAGGCACTCGCCCTACGTTTTCATTCAAACTTTCATTTTAATTTTCATTAAAATGATATATCAAAAAACACTTGCTTTCGCGAAAAAAATGGATGCCGCAGACCCCTTGCGTCACTTTCGTGAAAAATTCCATTTACCAATGCAAAAGAATGGGGAAACTTATGTTTACCTCTGTGGCAACTCCCTCGGTTTGCAACCCAAAACCACTGAAGCAAATTTGCAGCAAGAATTGGTGGACTGGAAAAACTACGGCGTAGAAGGACATTTTCACGCCAAAAATCCGTGGATGCCTTACCATGAGTTTTTGACCGAAGCGATGGCAAAAGTCGTGGGTGCAAAACCCATCGAAGTCGTGGTGATGAATACCCTTACGGTCAATCTCCACTTGATGATGGTTTCTTTTTATTCGCCGAAAGGCAAAAGAAAAAAAATACTCATCGAAGCAGATGCTTTCCCTTCAGATAAATATGCCGCGCAATCTCAAATCAAATTTCACGGACTCGATCCCAAAGAATGTTTGATTGAACTCAAAGCACGAGAAGGAGAAGTCTGCCTCCGCGAGGAAGACATCTTAGAAGTCATCGACACACAAGGCGACGAAATTGCCCTCATCCTTTTAGGAAATACGAACTACTACACCGGTCAGTATTTCAACATGAAAACCATCAGTAAAAAAGGGCATCAAAAGGGCTGCATGGTCGGTTTTGATTGCGCGCACGGAGCAGGAAATTTGCCGCTCAACCTGCATGATTCAGGTTGTGATTTTGCGGTTTGGTGCAATTATAAATACATCAATTCGGGCCCAGGAAGTTTGGGCGGCGCCTTCGTCCATGAGCGACATGCTAACAATCCAGACCTCCCTCGCTTCGAAGGTTGGTGGGGACATAATAAGGATACGCGTTTCAAAATGCGCGATGATTTCGAACCCATCCCCGGCGTGGAAGCATGGCAGTTGAGTAATCCACCGATTTTATCGATGGTAGCGGTTTGGTCTTCTTTAAAAATATTTGAGGAAGCTGGAATGAACCGTTTGCGTCAAAAAGCGATTTCCCTTACGGGATACATGGAGTACTTAGTCAAAACTTTGGGCGAGGACATTATTAATATCGTCACGCCCGCAGACCCTGAACAACGCGGTTCGCAATTGTCGATTCAGGTGAAAAGTGCTGACAAAAAACTCTTTGATAAAATCACCGAAGATGGTGTGATTGCCGATTGGCGAGAGCCGGATGTGATTCGAGTTTCAGCAGTGCCACTTTATAATTCTTATGAAGATGTGTACCGATTTTATTCAATTCTAAAAAATGCTCTGTGAACCTCTGTGTCTCCTCTGTGAATCTCTGTGTAATAGCCAATCATGATGGATTGTTACACGGAGTTGCACGGAGAACCACAGAGTTGCACAGAGAAGAAATGAGATATGAAAAAAGATAAATTAGTTATTGTTGGAGCAGGTTTGTGTGGAACCCTTCTTGCCATTCGATTGGCACAAAGAGGCTTTCAAGTCGTAGTCTATGAACGCCGACCCGACATGCGAAAAGGCGTCGAAGACGCCGGTCGTTCCATCAATTTAGCCCTTTCCGCTCGTGGTTTGATGGCACTCGAAATGGCAGGAATCAAAGAGTCCATTTTGAAAGAATGCATTCCCATGCGTGGGCGCATGATTCATCCCCTTGGCGGGAAATCCTTTCTCTCCAATTACAGCGGTCGCTCAGAAGATTACATCAACTCTGTCTCGCGTCCGGGTTTGAATTTAGCGTTGATAAAAGAAGCTGATAAATTTGAAAATGTCGAGTTGAAATTCGAATGTAAAGTAACCACTGTCGATTTAGAAAATGCCAAAATTAGCTACCAATCCAATGGCGAATCGCACGAAGACCAAGGCGCTGTTGTGATTGGAACCGACGGAGCAGGTTCCATCGTCAGACGAGCAATGATGGGGCAAACGACCAAGTTGTTGTTCAACTATTCGCAAGACTTTTTGCGGCATGGTTATAAAGAATTATCCATTCACCCCACCGAAAGTGGCGGCTGGAAAATTGAAAAAGAAGCCCTGCACATCTGGCCCAACGGCAGCTTTATGATTATCGCTTTGCCCAATTTGGATGGCAGTTTTACGCTCACGATGTTTCACCCATACGAGGGCGAGGCAGGGTTTAACACTATCAACACCAAGGAAAAAGTCAAAGCCTTTTTTGAGAAATACTACCCTACTCTTTTGCCGCACATACCGCATGTCTATGAGGAATATTTCGAAAACCCAGTCGGCACTTTAGGCACTATCAAGTGCTACCCCTGGCAAGCTTATGGCAAGGCACTCATCATGGGCGACGCCTCTCATGCCATCGTTCCTTTCTATGGGCAGGGCATGAATGCTTCACTGGAAGACGTCCGTGTTTTTGATGAATTGATGGATGATTTTGGAGATGATTGGGAAGCCATTTTTAAAGTATTCGAAGAGGAACGTGTGCATAATGCCAGCGCTATCGCCGATTTGGCTTTAGACAATTTTATAGAAATGCGCGACAAAGTAGATGATGTGCCATTTCAGCGAAAGCGAAAAATAGAAATGCAATTGGAGCAGCAGTTTCCTGATTATTATTCTAAATATTCGTTGGTGACTTTTCAGCCAGAGTTGCCTTATCGGGAAGCTAAATCAAGAGGAAGAAAGCAAGATGAGCTGCTTTTGGAAATTTGCAAAAACGATGATTTTGATAAGATCCCGTTGGAGGACATTTACCGAAAGGTGAAAGGAATTTGAGGTTGCCGATTTTTCCCTTCGGCTTCGCTCAGGGAACGGTTGGTGCATCTGACCGTTGACTGAGCGGAGTCGAAGTCAAATAACGAAATTCGAGATTGTTGATTTTCCCTTCGGCTTCGCTCAGGGAACGGTTGGAGGAGGCAACCCGGAATTCGAGCGCCCCGAAAGCTTTCGGGGGAGAATGGAGCAGCAAACTTCTATCTTTCAATTTCGTCCTCGACTTCGCTCTGACTCCGGCTGATTTTTCATTTTAATTTAGATTTTAATTTTCATTAAATATGTCAGGAAAAGTTTTAAAAAACAAAGCACAACCTCTCGGTCATTACCCTCATGTGCGACGAGTAGGCGATTTCATTTATGTCTCAGGCACGAGTAGCCGCCGACCAGACAACACCCATGTGGGCGCTGTTCAAGACGAAAATGGCAATTGGCAATTGGACATCCGAGCGCAAACAAAAGCGGTGATTGAAAATATTGGTTCGCTTTTGGAGGGCATTGGCGCCGACCTTTCGCACGTAATCGACATGTCCACTTTTCTGGTTGACATGAAAGATTTTAAAGGGTACAATGAGGTGTATGGCACTTTCTTCAATCATGAAACGGGACCGACGCGCACCACTGTGGCAGTTCATCAATTGCCACATCCTAATTTGTTGATTGAGATGAAGGCGGTGGCGTATCTGCCTCTTGAAAATTAAAATGAAAATAAAAAAAGGAACACAAATAATTCCTTTCGCCTTTCGGCAAATGACCATTTTGATTTTGATTTTGATTTTCATTTTTATTTTTATTTTGATTTTAATTCCCTTTCTCCATGAAAAAAACAAAAGTCGCCATCATTGGCTCCGGCAACATCGGCACTGACTTGATGATAAAAATCATCCGAACTTCTGAGCATTTGGAAATGTCCGTCATGGTCGGCATTGACCGGGAGTCAGATGGATTGGCTCGTGCTAAACGCCTCGGCTACGCCACAACCCACCAAGGCATAGATGGCTTACGCCAAATGCCCCAATGGGAAGATATCAAAATCATCTTCGACGCTACTTCTGCCAAAGCACATCATTACAATTGGAAAATCATTGAGCCTTTCAAAGACAAGCGCGTGATTGATTTGACCCCTGCGGCAATTGGTCCGTTTTTGATTCCTCCCGTCAATTTTGACGAAAGTCATAATGTCCGCAATGTCAATATGGTCACCTGTGGCGGGCAAGCTACCATCCCAATGGTCGCGGCAGTCAATCGAGTTGCGAAGGTGCATTATGGCGAAATCGTTGCTTCCATTGCCAGCAAATCTGCTGGTCCCGGCACGCGCGCCAATATTGATGAATTCACCGAAACGACTTCTCATGCGATTGAAAAAGTGGGCGGCGCAGAGCGAGGCAAAGCGATTATCATCCTCAATCCAGCGGAACCGCCAGTCGTGATGCGTGATACTGTTTTTACGCTAAGCGAGCAGGGAGATCGAGAAGCCATTCGCGAAAGCATCAACCAAATGGTGGCTGAGGTTCAAAAATATGTGCCTGGGTATTCGCTTCATCAGGAGGTGCAGTTTGATGACATCCCGGAGAGTGCTCCTGTTTTTATTGAAGGACTTGGATTACGACATGGGTTGAAAACGACGGTGTTGTTGCAGGTGGTTGGAGCAGGGCATTATCTGCCTGAGTATGCTGGGAATTTGGATATTATGACGAGTGCGGCGTTGAGGACGGGAGAGAAATTGATACAACAAAATAATTGAGCTATTCCACAGAGGGGCACGGAGAACCACGGAGTTTCACGGAGAAAACGAAAAAATATTAACTATGAGAGAAAGTCATTTAACTGAAATCATCATTGGATGTGCCATAAAAGTGCATAGAAAATTTGGTCCAGGTTTATTGGAAAGTGCTTATCAAGAATGCCTTTTTTATGAGTTGAAAAAAGCAGGTTTGAATGTTCAAAAAGAAAAGCCAATGCCAATAATTTATGATGAGGTAAAATTAGATCATGGTTATCGAATAGATTTATTAGTTGAAAATAAAGTAGTTGTTGAATTAAAAACTGTTGAAGGATTTACAGATGTCCACACCGCTCAAGTTTTGACCTATTTGAAATTAGGGAATTATCGCTTAGGTCTTTTAATAAACTTCAATGTAACCCTTTTGAAAAACGGTATTAAACGCATCGTAAATTGACCTCCGTGAAACTCCGTGGTTCTCGGTGTCTCTCTGTGGAATAACTCGAAAAAGTAACATATGAATAAATTATACATCCAAGACGTAACCCTCCGCGACGGCATGCACCCCATCCGCCACCAATACACCAAACAACAAATCAAAGACATCGCTATCGCCTTAGACAAAGCAAAAGTCGATGCCATCGAAATCTCTCATGGAGATGGACTCACCGGCGGCAGTTTCAATTATGGCTTCGGCGCACATACCGATTGGGATTGGATTGAAGGCATTGCCGAACACCTCACCCATGCCAAACTAACCACCCTGCTCATCCCCGGAATCGGAACGATTGAAGACCTCAAACGTGCGCGTGATTTGGGCGTAGAATCAGTTCGAGTAGCAACGCATTCCACCGAAGCAGACATCTCCGCCCAACACATCGAAGGAGCTCGAAACATGGGCATGGATGTGGCAGGTTTTCTCATGATGGCACACATGAATGACCCAAAAGGATTGGCAGAACAAGCGAAACTAATGGAGAGTTATGGCGCAGTTTGCGTCTATGTAACGGACTCTGCAGGCGCACTTTTGATGGATGGCGTGCGCGATAGAATCAAAGCATTCAAAGACAACTTGAAACCCGAAACGGAGATTGGAATCCACTGTCACCACAACCTTTCGTTGGGTGTGGCAAATACGATTGTGGCGATGGAAGAAGGAGCAACGCGACTCGACGCTTCACTTGCAGGAATGGGCGCTGGGGCTGGTAATTGCCCGCTTGAAGTACTGATTGCCTACCTCAATAAAATGGGCGCAAAACACAATTCAGACCTTTTTCAATTGATGGATTTGGCGGATGATGTGATTCGTCCGTTGCAGGAGCGACCGGTGCAGGTGGATAGAGAAACTTTATCTTTGGGCTACTCTGGGGTGTATTCGAGTTTTTTGTTGCACTCCGAGCGGGCTGCTAAAAAATATGGACTCGACACGCGTACTATTTTGAATGAATTGGGGCGCCGCAAAATGGTCGGTGGGCAGGAAGATATGATTGTGGATGTGGCGCTTGACCTTTTGAAAAATCAAAGTCAAAATCAAAGTCAAAGTCAAAATCAAAATCAAAATCAAAATGAGAATGAGAATGAAAATGAGAATTAAAACAGTTCCATTTTCAACTTCGTAAGTTCCAGCCATACACGTTTTTCATTTTAATTTTTATTTTAATTTTCATTAAAATTATTTTTCATTAAAAATGAAGCAAATACACAACTACATAAACGGCGCATTAACTCCCCCCCTTTCGGGAAATTACATGGACGGCTACGATCCGGCATCAGGAGAAGTATATTCACAAGTACCCGATTCAGATGCTTCAGATGTGGAAGCAGCTGTGGAGGCAGCCGAAGCCGCTTTCGCGGAATGGGCAGCTACCTCCATCGACGAGCGGAGCCGAATCATGATGCGCATTGCTGATTTGATTGAGGAAAATTTAGACGATTTGGCGAAAGCCGAATCATTGGATAATGGCAAGCCGATTTGGTTGGCAAAGCGAGTGGACATTCCGCGCGCGTCTTCCAATATGCGTTTTTTCGCGCAAGCGATTACTCAGTTTTCGACGCAAGCGCATGAGATGACCAATGCGATCAATTACACTTTGCGACAGCCGTTGGGTGTGGTGGGAACGATTTCGCCATGGAATTTGCCGCTTTATTTGTTCACTTGGAAAATTGCTCCTGCCATCGCTGCGGGCAACTGCGTGGTCGCCAAACCATCGGAGGTGACGCCTATGAGCGCCTTTCTCCTTTCGGAAATATGCATGGCAGCGGGTTTGCCGAAAGGCGTCTTAAATATCGTGCATGGAGATGGGTTGAAAGTAGGCGCGGAGTTGACCAAACACCCGAAAGTGAAAGCCATTTCATTTACAGGAAGTACGCGTGTGGGAGCGGAAATTGCAAAAGTCGCCGCCCCAGTTTTCAAAAAAGTATCGCTCGAAATGGGTGGTAAAAATCCGAACATCATTTTCGCGGATTGTGATTATAATAAGATGTTGAAAACGACCATGCGCTCCTCCTTTGCCAATCAGGGGCAAATCTGTTTGTGTGGCTCGCGAATCTATGTGGAGGAAACGATTTATGAAAAATTCAAAGCCGATTTTGTGGAACGCACCAAAGCGTTGAAAGTCGGACATCCAGCAGATGAGACTTCCAGAATGGGTGCGATTGTTTCCAAACCGCATTATGAAAAAATCCTTTCTTGCATCGAATTTGCCAAAGAGGAAGGCGGAAAAATATTGACTGGTGGCGAAGCCATTTTCCCGAAAGGGTATGAAAAAGGCTATTACATTGCGCCAACCATTATCGAAGGATTGCCAAACAATTGCCGCACCAATCAGGAAGAAATCTTCGGACCCGTTGTCACCATCATGCCTTTCAAAACCGAGGAAGAAGCGTTGGAATTAGCCAACGGTACCAACTACGGATTGTCGAGTACCGTTTGGACTGAAAATCTCAGCCGTGCCAATCGTTTTGCCAAAAATCTGCATGCCGGAATCGTTTGGGTCAACACATGGTTGTTGCGTGATTTAAGGACGCCATTTGGTGGCGTGAAAAGTTCGGGCGTCGGTCGCGAAGGTGGTTTTGAAGCACTCCGCTTTTTTACGGAACCGAAGAATGTTTGTATTCAGTTTTGAGGTAAGAATTGAAATACGAAAGAAAAAAAATGACTTAAAGAATCTTTGAAAGCGTAACTGCGTTTGGATGACATCTCTCAAAGTCAAAAAAATTCATCCATGAAAGTCTTAATCATCGGAGGCGGCAACATGGGCATGACATACGCCCAAAGTTTCCTTCGCTCCAAAATTGCTCAAAAAGAGGATTTGATGATCCTCGAACGTTCACCTGAAAAAGCTGCTGAATTAGCTAAAAAAGAAATCGGCACCATCTATGGCGAACCTTCCGAATGCCTGCAAAATGCCGACTTGGTCATCTTAGCCGTCAAACCTCAAGACGCACAAAAATTATTCAAAACCATCAAAGCGCTGATCGATCCGCAACAAGTTTTTCTAAGCATCATGGCGGGTGTTAAGATTGATACGATTCAAAATGCCCTCCATGTCACCAAGGTCATCAGAGCCATGCCGAATCTGCCGGCACAAATCGGAATGGGCATGACCGCTTTCACCTCCACCGACGACGTCACTCGAATTGAATTGGTCATGGTTCAAAACCTTCTCAATACTACTGGCAAAACCGTTTATGTGGATTCGGAGGAAGCGATTGATGCTTCGACCGCGATTTCGGGGAGTGGACCTGCCTATGTTTTCTATTTTATGCAATCGATGATTGAAGCGGCAAAGGGTATGGGTTTTAGCCAATCTGAGGCAGAACTCCTTGTGGCTCAGACCTTTAAGGGCGCAGTTGATTTGTACCAAAAAGGCAATTTTAATTGCGCAGAATGGATTCAAAAAGTCGCTTCAAAAGGCGGAACTACCGAGGCTGCCTTAAACACCTGGTACACAAACAATCTCAAATCTTCCATTCAGCAAGGAGCCATTTCTGCTCAAAAAAGAGCGGAGGAATTGGGCAAATTGATGAATGAACCTATTCCCTCCAAGACATAAGCAGGCACTCAAACTAAATTTGTAAAAAACCTGCTTAAATTTTCGCTCTGCTTTAGTTTCTTATTTTTGCGTTGAAAATGAGATTTCACGAAAAACTTGTCCCGAACTCGCTTCGGGAGTGATCAAAAGAAATTTTTTCTTCCTTTCGGAAAATGAACTTGCACTAATCAACGCATACATGAAACGAAAATCATTTCTTAAAAAAGTAGCGATTGCATCTGCTATCGCACCCATAGCGCTGACCACTTCTTGCCGCTCTGAGGAGGCTGAATCGGGCGCTCCGAATATCCAAACTTCCAAAAAATATCGTTGGAAAATGCTAACTACTTGGCCGCCAAAATTTCCAGTTTTGGGAGAAGGGGCGGAGCTTTTTTCTAAATTGGTGAGTGAGATGTCAGCAGGTAGATTGGAGATTAAGGTTTTTGGAGGTGGCGAACTTGTTCCGGCATTGGAGGCCTTTGATGCGGTGAGTGCTGGCATGGCAGAGTGTTCGAGCAGTGCGGCTTATTATTGGGCAGGCAAATCTCCCGCGTTTCAGTTTTTCGCGACAGTTCCTTTTGGGATGAATGCGCAGCAGGTCAATGCTTGGCTCAAAGGCGGAGGAGGTCAGAAGTTGTGGGATGAATTGTATGCAAATTATAATTTGAAACCCTTTGCTTTTGGAAATTCAGGAGTGCAGGCAGGTGGCTGGTATAATCGCGAAATCAATTCCATCGCCGATTTCAAAGGCTTGAAAATGCGGATTCCTGGATTGGGCGGAAAGGTGTTGGAGAAAGCAGGAGGAACGGCAGTACTCTCCGCAGGAGGTGAAATTTATACCAACCTGGAACGAGGTGTCATCGACGCAACCGAATGGATTGGTCCTTATCATGATTATAAAATGGGCTTCCACAAAATTGCCAAATATTGCTACTTCCCCGGTTGGCATGAGCCAGGAACGGTTTTGGAATTATTCATAAATAAGAAAAAATTAGAATCGTTACCAACTGACTTACAGCGGATTGTGGAAGGTGCAGCAGCGATTGTCCATGATTGGGTGTTGGCTGAATTTGATGCGCAGAATGGAATCTATCTCCAAAAAATGAAAGAAGAAGGTAATATGGAATTCAGGCAATTTCCTGATGAGGTCTTGCAGCAAATGCGAACCTTTGCCAATGAAGTAGTAACGGAGGTCGCAGACGCCAACCCGATGAGCAAAAAGATTTTTGAGTCTTACGACAAATTCCGAAAACAAATAACCCCTTGGTCAAACATGACCGAAAAAGCATTTTACAATCAATTACAACAATAGATGAATTTAGCAGAACGAATTGGAGTCCTTGACCAACTAGGTCAGCGACTTTTGGCAGGTGATGAGTATTTGGATGCAGTCATTCATCGCACTGAATATAACAACAAATGGTTTTCGAAAGATTACCAAAATAAAGCCATCAAGGCGATTGCTTCTCAGTTTTTACAAAAGAAAAAATTGGAGCAATGGGTGGGTAAGTATTCCATTCCCGAGACGACTTCGGCAGATAACATAAAAAACATAGCCATCATCCCTGATGGTAATATTCCACTCGCAAATTTTCATGATGTACTTTCAGTTTTCATGGCAGGTCATCGGTCTAAAATTAAGCTACATGAAAATGACCAATACCTCCTCCCCTGCCTACTCAAGTTTTTAAAAGAAATTGATCCCCGTACTGAATCCTATTTCGAACTTGCCCAGCAACTGATTGATTTTCAAGGAGTTATCATCTCTGGAGAACCGAAAATGCTTACTGCTTATCGAAACTACTTTGACAAATATCCCAACATCATCAGAGGGCGACTCAACTCGGTTGCTGTTTTGAACGGAGCGGAATCAGATGTGGAGTTGCTAAAATTGGGTGATGATATTTTTCAATATTTTGGATGGAGCAATCGGAGTGTCTCGAAAGTTTATTTGCCGAAAGGCTATGAGATCAAAAGGCTTTTGGAAGTTTTACACGAGTTCAAAGAATTGGTTTTGAACAACAAGTACAAAAACAATTTCGACTATAATTTTTCACTTTGCTCGCTCAATCGAATTCCTTTTCATATCAATGGCTGCATGATTTTAATTGAGGAGACTCGGATTCGCTCGCGGATTTCGTCGCTTCATTATGAGTTTTATGAAGATGTCGAAACATTGGAAAAATCACTTGAGGCACATAGTGCTGAAATTGAAAACATCGTCGCTACTCCAGAGCTATTAAAGCAAAATTCTATTCCTTTCGGAAAAACTCATTTCCCAGATTTAGGGGATTATGCGAATGGAGTGGATACGATGCGGTTTTTGGAGGGAGTTTGATTTGTATTTGCCCCCTGACCCCCAAATTAGGGGAACCAAGCGTTTCAACTTCGGTATTTAATTTTACTACCTATAGTAAAGATCCAACTCTTTTTCGAACGGATTGGCTTTGCCAATCCGTTCGAAAGCAAACAATAACTTTTGCAGCGAATAAATAATTCAACTACAAATCTATAATTCAGGTCCCCCCAATTTGGGGGTCAACCTCACCACCCACCAAAAAAGCCCTGACGAAAATCAATCCATCAGGGCTTTTTATATTCATAAAGCGTTATCTATCAATTAGTTGAAAATCAACTTCTGAGTAATAATGCCTTCTTTAAATCTAATCTGAACCGCATACATTCCTTCTGGCAAACCATCTCTATCCAGTTTATAGAAAGAAGTATTTAATCCATCTTCAGCCGCAACCAATCTTCCTTGAAGGTCGAATACTCTCACTTCATTGAAGTTGTTATTGTCAGTTCTGATGTAAGCAACATTTTGAGTTGGATTTGGAGAAATCACCAATCCAACATCTGCTGCATCCAAATCTTTGATGCTTGAGAAACCAGCCAAATCACAATCAAGACCCAAAGCGATACAAGTACGTGGCAACACATACTGCATGATGGTGTCAATATTTGCTTTAGATTTTGCAGCACTCATACCTTCATTCAAAATCAATCCTTGTTGATGGAAAGTTTGAGTAGAATCGAATGGCGCTGTATTTAGAGTTGTTCCATCAAACGGAGATGGGACACCAGGGATTCCGATTCCAGGAGCAGCATCGTCCGGATTCCACCAGTTAATGACCACGCCTTCGTCTATTCCGAGACTATTTCTATCATGAACCCAAGGGAAAGTTCCTTCGAAGTAGTCATGACCAGCAGTTGCTGAGTTCGCTCTTGCGATGTCAGTAATTGGATCTGTAAATCCAAAATCTTTCCAAGGCATATTCCAACCGCCTGCTTCTTGAGCCATACCGATTTGTTGCGCACCTTGAACTCTTACGATAGGGTCACCAGTGGTAGGAACCGTTAAGATTGCATCGTCATAAGGAGCAAATTGGTCAAATGCAGACTGCACAGAAATCATCGGAGTCGTGTTATCAGCCAACCAAGAGATGTCACCTAAGGCACCTCCGATATTGATTGATAATTGAATATCTGAGCTAAATCCTTCGTGGAAGCTATAATTACTAGTATCACCTGGAGGAAGTCCATATTCAGGACCAGGGACAACAGTAGTCGTTACACCATTAATGTCACCATGGTGTGCAGGAAATACCATCGGTGCGTCTGGATTACCATCACCATCCGTGTCCAAAAGGAATTTTGCAGGACCATTGGTAGTCGTCAAAATTTCATTGAAATCTGAAAGCCCAACTAATCCCAAAACTAAGTAGCCTCCAGTACCATTACCCCAAGCGGCAATTTTATTTGGATCGATACCATAAGGATTACCTGCTACTGCTTGTGTAAGTCTAAAATAACGAGCCGCAGCACGTCCATCCTGCATTCCGCGATAAGCGGCTTGGATCAAACCTAAAGCTCTAATTGGTTGAGAAGTTGCAGTAGGATCCCATCCACTACGATATGTTACTGCAGCAGCCACAAATCCACGCTTGGCCAATTCAGTACAGATATGAACTACAGAGGAATCTTTATTATGTCCAGCAATCTGACGGTTCAACATTGGAGGCAAGAAGTTACCGGTATGGAAAACCATTACTAATGGACGATCTGTCTCCGTATCACCTTCTGGCATATAGACATCAGTGAACAATGGCACTTGTACTAAAGAGTCTAGCTGAGGCAATAGCAATACCGTTGCATTACCAGCATAAATGACATTTTCCTGAACAATCACATTGTCAAAAATAGGTTCCAAATAGCGCTTTCCCTGTGCAAAACACAGGTTTAAAGTCACTAAAAGGAAGGCAAGTAGCGTAAAATTCTTTTTCATAAAAATTAATTTGGTGAATGATTATTTGTAATTATTAAATATGGAGGGCAGGGTGTTTTCTTATTTTCTCCCTTTCGGGAAATATTTTTTCGCCTTTCGGCAAATGATTTACCATTTGCCGAAAGGCGAAAAAATTATTTAGGTTCATATAGGAAAGTTACATAAGCCAACCGTCCGATTTCGGGTCCTCCATAAGTCTGGAATGCACGATTGTTGAGTAAATTAGAAGCTCCAAATTTAACAGTAGTATCAATTTTATCAAATCTGAAATTAATCTGCGCATCCAACATATCATAGGTCGGAATAAAACCGGTAAACTGAGGCGAGCCTTCAAAAATGAATCCTTCTATCCATTTGTAATTGATATTGAATCCAAAATTGCGAATGCTCTTTTCTCCAAAATTCATTCTCAGATTTCTTCCACTTAGCCCTATGTTGAATTTATGTTCGGGTGTATTAAAGGCGGGTATGATTGGATCATCCAAATCTGTTTTGACTAACTTATTCCAAGAATAATTGCCCGAAAGGGCTAAATCTTTGGGTAAAAAATAATTTAAGCCAATAGAAAACCCTTGTGTTTCCACTTGTGAGCTTGAGTTAGCTGCATATCGAAACACATCCAATTTATCGATACCTGTGCCCACTGAAGATGGTACGAAATCGACTCCAATTAGAAATCCGATAAAGTTGTTATAAAAACTATAGTAGTATCCTGCATCGACATACAACTTTTCAAAAAGCGTGGTACGCAACCCTGCCTCAAAGGTTTGGACCTCTTCGGGCTGGATGGGTGCAATATCAAATGAGTCTAAGACTGAAAGCGGTGCGTTTGATGAGCCGAAGAAGTCTAATAAGGATTCGACAGTTACTAAATCTGTGGCACCATTTAGATTTCCTGCTAAGGTGGCTCTACCTACATTGAGAGAGAGATACTGATCACTCAAAGTTGGGTTTCGGATGGCAGAAGAGAAGGACACTCTAAAGAAGTTATTTGGGGAAGGCGTGTAAACCAAACTACCTGCCGGCGAAAATAACAACTTAAAGTTTTGATTTTTATCTGCCCTTGCGGCAAATGATGCTTTCATTTTTTTGTCCCAGAAGGATTTTTCTATCCCTCCATATACTCCTACCTCAGAGTTCGTAATTTTTTCCCCATTTCCATCCCCAAAGACAGTTCCTTTTGAGATGGGTGTGTATAGTCTGTAGTTGGAACCCACCGTGATTTTATCCGTCCAAGTGGGGGTGAAGATGTATTCACCGTGTGCGTGATATAGAGCGGAATTATCAAAAAACCGAGTTCCCCCTTCACTTCTTAAAGTGCTGGTGATGGAATCAAATTTTGCTTGAAATCGCTCTGTGCCGGGTGCAAAAAAGTCTTTGGTATTGGAGCCGCCTTGTCCGCCAGTGTTTGCGAAAGCGGAAGATTCTTGATGCCAAGTGCCTAAAAGTCCTTGATTGTCAATAAACCACTGCTTCGCAGCTTCTACATCAAACTCGGTGATGACTCGTCCAGTCTGAGGGTCAAACCCAATCACTTCAACTTGTGGATAGCCCAAAGATTCTAATTGAGGGTCGAAGTTGGCTGCCCAATAGGAGTTATAATCAATGCTCCAATCTCGATTTTCTTTTGCTTCTTCTTGCAGTCGCAAAGCAGTGAAGTATGGATCATAAGAGTCTCCTGCTGTGGTGCTTGTAGTGTAAGCTCTTAGGAAATATTTATTTCGCTTTTTGAGTTCAATGCGACTTTGAAGGAAGGTAATTCCTTTTAGGCTAAATCGATTGTCTCCTTGATAGACAGTGGTGCCTGAACCAAAATTCCCAGAGAAGATCAACTCCGGAGATTGTTCTGCCATAGATGGATCTAAGCGATAATGTACTGCTGCGTTGGCTTTATAATTGCGCGTATCGTAATCTACTAAGTCAATCTCCCGATAGCCGGTTCGATAGAAATTACCGCGCGTGACAGGCTCTTGAAAGAGTGGGA
>CALCJP010000177.1 GCA_937967625.1 uncultured Saprospiraceae bacterium | reverse complement strand
TTGCTCAAAAAGAGTAATTTCATCAGAAAAAATATCTGGAGCTGCTGGATCAGCAATATCATCAAAAGGTCCGAACCAAATTTGATAATGATCATATGGTTGGTTAACATTAGGAATGTCCCAGAATAAATTTACAGAACTACAAGTAATATTATCCGCCATTAGATTATCAACGCAAGCCACTTCTTCTGCTATGGGCCCAAGTACTAAAAATATAGGTCTCTCAGACACTGGAATAGTTGGAGAACCATCAAGATCTACCAACACTCCGGTGGTTGATGGCACTTGCAATCTATAATAGTGAGTTACTGGTTGACCCAAATTTAAAGTACTAAAATCAAAATCATAGGCATTCCCACATTCAGTAGGACTCCATACTCCAATCATATCATCACCAGCTCCATTTCTAAATCTATACACCCTAGGTTCATTATCAAGGCAGGTAGTGCTACCTCTCTGAATTTCATCGAAGAAATCGTACCCTTCTAAAATATTTTGAAGAGAAAAAGTATAATACCAAGATTTTTTTGGAGCAAAACCATCACCTGCTTGTTCTAATAGTCCACATTTAGAATCCCACCTACCAATAGGTTGGTGGGGAGCATCTCTTAATTCAAAAACAAAAGCTCTATCAAAATCAGCAGCAGAGGCTGCTAAAAAAGAACGTACAATCCACTGTCCTTGAGTCTCGTAAATATCCTGCTGATTGATCATATTATCAGGATCTATCCATGCTAAATAACTATTAGAAATTTCAACAGCATTAGTATTTCCGTTAAGAGGGGGACTTGAAAAATCCGGTGATGTACTATATCCAAATTCAGATAGCCATAATTCTAAATTGGGGAAATGAACATCTCGAATTAAGTCTAACCTTTTGAGTTGTTCCTGCATATTATCTCTTTCAGGGCTCGTACCAAGATTTAATGTAGCAAACCCACCACCATCATTATAATGATGAAAATTCAATACATCAAAAGGTATCCCTCCAAGGTCTGGTCTATTTGTTTGAAACCAAGCCTGCATATTACTTAAATAACATTCATCTAAGCTAGACAATCCTCCCATTACATAAGAAATATTACTCCCCAGAGTATTAAACCCAATGGGATATGTTAAAGGATTACTCCCACAATCAGCTTCAGCTAAAAAATTTGGGTCACCATTTCCATCAAAATCAACACTTGACATTATGGAATATACATCAGGACTAAAAAGTTGTGTACCTGTATGCCACCAATTATCCTGTTCATTCCAGTTTTCTAGAAAGGTAACCAAACCTCTTGTTTCATTTGAAGCTTCAGGCCCAGCGTTTTTATCCCTATCTGCATCAAGTGGATTTGTTGGAGCTCCCCCATAGCGATTAACAAATTGAGTCACATAATCTCCTCTCCATTCATAAGAAGTGTAGTCACCTGGCATATCACATGCCGTAGTTTTTATTCCACAAGCTTGATTATTGACATACGAAGGTGGGAATTCTGGATCCTCTGCTGAGCAATTGGCACCTAAACCAGCTCTAACTCCTTCAGATGTTTGTAAAAGGGTTGCACAAACCGTAAGACCAAGACCATTCAGGCACTCATAAAACATATCAAAAGATGTAATCACACTTTGACCTTGGTTGGTTGGTCTAAAATTATATAGATTATTGGGGTAAATTGTTCCATTTTGTTCGTCTATATCCCAAATATGATATTCTCGCACGTTAGTCACACAAGTTGCAAAGTCTATAGGATCCGATCTGCGTAAATTAATACCCATAAATTGATCAAATGGAACCACACGAACAGCATCCCCACTACAATCAACAATGTCAGGATAACAATTTGGGGCAGGTCCACCTGTGTTAGCACCAACACATAATGTTTGTGAGAAAGTTTTTGTAATTCCAAAAAAAATAAAACAGAAAGTCAGGAGTAAAGGAAGATTTTTGTTTTTCATAAAAGTACAGTTTTTGTTGTTAACGGTATTTGTGCAAAAAGAAGGAACACGAAGTGTCATCTTCATTGAGACATATAATTTATCCAAATCCGTAAAGCACAGTATTAGCTTTCAGTAAAAAATAAAATGTTAAGCTGTTTCAGCTATTAATTTACCCTTCAAAATTTAGAGAGAAGATTGATTTTGAGTTTTTTATTTGCTTAGAAAGTTTTCAACCTTAATCTACTGCCTTAATTAAAAATTTATTTGTAAAGGGTTAATTTTTTTATAACTCATGCACTTTATTAAGTGCTTATGATGGTAGGTCCGTAAACCAAATATATAACAGATTATTTGTATCTCAAAATAGTACTGGAAATCTTAACAGAATACCCATCTCTTTTAGATGTGTTTTGGGACGATACAAAATGAGCATAAGTTGGGTTATGTTAATTAGCGTCCTTTCATTGCTTAAAAGTCTTATTCCTTTGCCTTATCCAATTTCAAAATCTCACTCGCCAATTTCCTTGCCTCGTCCCCAGTAGATTTCCACCATAGCACCGACCACGCAGGTTTGAACTTAATGCTGCCGGACTGGATTTTTTGGCGCTGCTCATGTTCCCAAACATAGGAAGTATGGGGCGCATGGCTGATGAATCCATCTGCTTCGATGAAGGTTTGAAGGTTGCCTTCTTTGCTGGTAGTGTAAACCGGGATGTTGGTTTTTGACCATTGGAGATTTTGACCAATGCGACCATTTTCGAGATAGGGCTGCATGATGCGGGCTATCTGATTGTTGAAAATAGACTCAGGCAGATGAGCTGCCTCAGTTGGATTTTCACAAACCTTTTTGAGGATGGTATTGGCTTTCGCCGAATCACTTTCCATAACTGCTTTGCCGTAGTCAATAAAATTAGCCAAACGGAAGAGACCCGTTTGCTCGCGGTCATCTCTAAATCGTTGCAATATTTTTTCAGGAATCGAATGCACAAAGATGATTTGCTGCAACCCGCAGGTCGAAAGCGTATAGAGTTTTCTTAGTCCTGCTTCTGTATTTAGGAAATCCATTTCTGGATTGACGGCACCTTGTGTGTTTTTGGCGCTGAAAGTGAGTGAGGTGATGACAATGTCAAACTGCTCGGCACTCATGTTGCCCACATAGAAGACGCCCAAACCATTCCGCTCCAAATGCTGAATCGTATCGACGCCGGAAGCGTTACGTTTTTTGATGTCTTGGATTTGATGTAAAATCAAATTCCGTTGCTCTCGCGTAAAACAAGCAATCCCAACCGACGGATAAGTCCGCTGAGGCGTCTGCTCAATTTGATTGAGGATGTGCAAAATATGCGTGGCTTCTTCCTCATTGGTTTGTTCGCTTTCGCTAAATCTTCCATTGACTTCCTGCACCAATAAATTTTGGGAATTGGTCAATTCTAACTTGCCTAAAACGACGCCGTCGTTGGGAGAAGCGGCGGTGATGAAAGTCGATAATTCTTCGAGATGTGGGCCATGTTTTCGAGTGAGTTGGGTGTGGGGCAATTTGTTTTCAATTGCCCAGTTGAGCAAACTTTGAGACAGGTCGGCTTCCACTGAATTTGTATCTCCTAAGATCAAATGTTGTTTTGCTAAACGACTGATTTTCAGTGCTTTAGTTGCGTCAAGTAAACTTGCCTCTTCGAAAATGATTCTATCGAAAACGGGGTCTTCATTTTCCGTAAGGAAAGAAAAAGCTGCCGTCGGAGTGGCGAAAATCACAGGTACTAAATCAGTAATCGACGCTGCCGAAGTCCCAATGATTTGCTCCAATGATTTGCCCAAAAACGCTGGGTCATTTTTATCATCAAAGTATTGGTACAATTCCTTGTTTTGGGTTTTGATTTGACCAATCGCTTTTGATTTCTTTTGCGCCCAAATACTTTTCACCTTGGCAGGAATCATTGCTTTGAATGCCTGAAAGTCTTCCACATATTGCTCCAAAACGATGTCATCTTGAGGCAAGTCGGGCGATTTATGTTTGTTCAAAAAATTATAAGTGTACCAACTTCTAAACGCCGCTTGCCAGTTGTTTGGCTTTACCATGATGAGTGATTTTACCACCTTTTTTCCCGAAAGGGGAAGGTTCAGCCAATTGGCTTGCCATGCGTGGAAGGTACCATAATCTGCGAGTTGTTTCTTGGTAAGCTCAATCGTTTCGATGATGGATTGGAGGTATTGTTGGCGTGTTGGGAGGGTTAGCGATTTATTGTCGTATTGGTCTCTAAAGATTTTCGCGTTGTTCAACTCATCTGTAAAATAGTCGAGTTTCATTTCCAGATTTTCGATGGATTCGCCATGAGATTCTTTCAGGGCAGGGTGGACGGCTCGTTTGGTGAGGCGCACATATTCCTCTTGGACGAGGTGGTTGATTTGGTCGCGATAGGCGTCAAGATCAGTTCGAAGGGCACTCAATTTTTCAGTCATCTGTGGCACTTCTCTTAAATCAATCTCCTGCTCAAAATCACTTTCAAAAGGAGCAGTTGCATCAAAATTTGCTTTCAAATTTTGGTAGCGTTTGACCAATTCTTTTCGAGCATTATAGATGGCTTTGTTCTTTTTGGAGAAAAACGACTTGAAGCCAATCCACTCAAAAAAGCTCATGGAAAAGGATTTTCCAAATCTATTTTCAGAATCGGTCATGAAATTTTCGAGCGATTCGAGTTCGGTATTGAGGTTGGCATGGCGACTTTCGAAGTGGTTTTGCAAGCTGATGCGATAGTCCTCCGTGCGGCTCATGAATGACTCCAAAAGTAAATTACCCTTCTTCGCAAAGTAGGTCAATTCTTTGTCCAAATAGCGACGACTGTCTGATTCATCTTGATACAAAAACAGCCCTTCGTGCAGATTGATCAAGGGATGATTGAGCGAATTTACGCCTGCAAAAGTCGCCTGACATCGCTCGATGTTGGGGTCCAATTGTGCAAATTCTTTATGCGTCAATTCAAAGTCATTGGCTTTCAATTGCGTGTTGAGTTGCTCTTTGCCTTCGAGAGCGTTGTTTTCTAAATACATCCCGACGGTATCCGTCCAATTGTATTTTCCGAAGATGGGCTTGTTGACCGCATGATAGTGTCGGTCCAGTTTATTTTTTTCGCGGTTGGTTCGTTCGAGGAGGTATTTCCACTCGTTTTCGTCGAAAGACGGCTTGGAAATTGTTTGCGCGGAAGCGCGAAGGAGCGCGAGTAATTGTGGCTTTTCTGACTCCTTATTTTTGATAGAAAAATGAAGTGGCGCATTCAACGTTTGCGCCAAATTGTTTTGTAATTTGTTGAGCACCGAGACTCGATTCGAAACGACGAGACACTTTTCGCCATTGGAAAGGGCATTCATCAGCACGTTGAGTACGATGCGACTTTTGCCCGTATTGCTGCCTCCGGTCACGAGGTGACTTTGATGATCCAATGCGCCAAGGAAAGCAGTCTGCTGATAGGGCGACATCACTTTTATTGGGAATGGGTGCTTACCTTCGCGGCTGAATTCGGCTTGCGCCAAATGAGCAGGCGCTTCCTCACTCCCGATTTCATCGGGATAAATTCCGTGAAAATCCGTTGCCGTCAACTCAGGGAATATTCCCAAAACGCCCGACCACTGAATTTTTCCTCTCGGAAAATCGGTTTGCAATTCTGCCTCATCCGGCATTTCAAAAATCTGATAGAGCGATGGAATCGCCAAACCTGCTTTTTTCGCAAATTCGTTGACGAAGCCTTTGATGGTATTGATTTGAACATTTTTGAGAGTCGAAATACCTGAAAGTGCTTTGGTATTGCCCTCAAATGAGTTCTGAAAATATTTTTCTAAAAATGGATTGGCAACCACCTGTTGCCCACCTACTTTGGAGAGTACCCAACTTTCTTCTTGTGACTGCAAGGGTTGGATTTTGACATCTATCAAAAACAAAGGCGCCGAAATCGTATCAAAACCAGTCGTCTCGCCTTCTTCATTTTTCACTGCCTTGCTAAATACAAAAAGTGGGAATCCCACCTTGAGCGTCCGCGCACCACTCAATCGGTCGATGTTGCGCGACTCGAAATTCAGATGCCTCAAAACCGTTGCATTGGTTTCCAGTTCTTTGATGGCTCCCGAAAATTCTGGATTACTAAAAAGACCGGATAGAATCGCCTCTTTCTGCTCGTCGCTCTCAGACAGCTTGGCTAAGTCAATGCCTTCATTTTTGAGGTGGAAGGTATTCAGATAAACGTTTCGGCTTTTCTGCAAGTCGAATCCCATAGTATGTTTTTTATCTACCAGCCATTCTTACGTTCTAATCGATTAACTGGTAAGTGTGTATGCGTTTTCTCTCAGATAGGTTCAAAGGTAGGGATTTTTCGTATTTGTTTTGTAACGAATTGAGAGTCAGGGGGTTGGGGAGTGAATGTTGCTCCATTAGGAGCAATATCTTTGTAGCGGTGGTCGAGTTTTTGAGATATGCGTGCCGTTAGGTACGCTATCTAATGCGAGTTGATTAAGATAGCGCATCTAACGGCACGCCAAAACATATATTCTCAACTTTATCTTCAGAGATGTCCGCCCAAACGGGGCGGTGTTTTTAGGGGCTAAATTTGCTGAAACATAAACGTCAGCTAACACCTTTAGTCAATCATAACATATTCATAGGCATCTGAATATCGAATCATCACTTCAAATAAAAAAACTACGATTAAAAAAATAAAGGGCTTCCTATTGTGGTAAAACTGTTTTTGAAACAACTTTCTAATGAAGAAAATTATTAGAGAAAATATCAACACAGGAGTTAAGAAATGAGCTAACAGTAAAATGTTTTCGTCTGCTTGCCAACTGAAAATTATTGGTTTTAGTATTTCGAGCATATCCTTATTAATTGGCATACGCCCTAACTTTTCAAATCCCCAATAGATGATGTAAGCTCTCCAAAGATTCATAGCCAATAGGTAGGTTGCTATGATCCAAAGGGTAATGTTTTTATCTTTCATGGTTCATCATATCAATCTTTTGTCCCAAAAAAAAGGTTCGGTTTTGACAAGTTGAATTTGTTTGAATTCAGGGTGGCGTGTGTTGATAATAAAATTGAATTCTTGTAGAATTACAGCGGAAGGTACTTTGAGCAGTAAATGATTATTCTCTAAATACCAATCGGAACCTAATTCTTGAAGCATAGGGTATTGGGTTTTACTTCTCCAATTTTCAGGTAAATCACTTAGGGCTATTTCTTTTAGAAGTTTTTTTTCGACTGGTATCTCAATGATCATGGTTTTGAAAACTGTTTTCAGTGGTCTTATACTATTGATGTTTACCAATAGTTCCAAAGTAGAAAGCGCTCTACTGCTTCCTGTGTAAATCACAAATTGCCCCGTTTTGTTCCACCTGTTTGCGGCCCCGAAGGCAGTTAGTTTTGAAGCATACTTTTCAGACGAAATTCTAAAAACTTCCATAAAAATCAAGCATTGTCACCATGTTCTATTCCAGTTAATCTATCTTCAATAAATCTTATTCCAGAGATAGTATTTAGGAAATTAATGGGCGGTTCGTGATCCAAATGAAAATTATCGGAGTTAAGCCATTGAAGGAAAAGTTTGTTGGAGCCGAAAAGGTCAACTCCATGTTTGAAAAGCGAAAGCAAAAGAATAACATGCTCTTGCGTTTTGGCTCCTAATTTAATTTTTTGGTTGGCTTTATAGTTTCTTAGCGTTTTCACATTGATGTCCAACCAATTGGACAAAACTTGGTCTTTTATATCAGTTTGCATTTTCAATTTGAAAACAATTCCTCTGTCAATCTTATTGGCAGACATGATGTTAATCACCTCCAAATCTGAAATTTTTGCTGGAATTTTTTGATATAACCTTTCTATGTTCTGCATTTTCTTTTTTCACAAAAATAGGGAATATTGCCGAGCCGAACAAGCAAAATTTCTTTTTCTACTCACTCATCGCCCTCCCCGCAATCCATCCTCCCGTCCAAGCCGCTTGAAAATTAAACCCACCTGTCAGCGCGTCAATATTCAAAATTTCACCTGCCATGAAGAGGTTTGGAAGCAATTTGGATTCGAAACGTTTGAAGTTGATTTCTTTTAAATCAACGCCTCCTGCGGTGACGAATTCTTCTTTGAAAGTGCTTTTGCCGTTGATTTGGTATTTGGCGAAAGCCAGATTTTCAGCCAGTTGACTCAGTTCTTTTTTATTGAGATCTGCCCAATTTTTTTCCTTTCGGAAAATGGCGTGGCTCGCAAACGATTTCCACAAACGAGCAGAAAGGGTAGGGAAAGGCGATTGGGTAGTTAGAGTCTTTTTAGCCCATTCCTTTTTTAATTGGAGGAGTTTAGTTTCCACTTCTTGAGGCGTCATAGGGTGGAGCCAATTGACTTGCAACGCTGCTTTGTAACCTACTTCGGCAAGTGCCCGCGCTGCCCATGCCGACATTCGCAATACGCCAAATCCGCTTAATCCCCAATGGGTGATGAGTAGCGAGCCGTTGGTTTCGAGTTGGTATTTGCGGCGTTGTTTTTTATCAAAATTGGCAGCTATGGAAAAATTGGCTTCGGGAACGGAGGTGCCCATCAGACCATTGATACGTGGGTCTTTGATATTGAATGTGAAAAGAGACGGGACAGGCGGGACGATTTTATGACCTAAATTTTCTAAAATTTTCCAAACGCCTTTTGAGCTACCCGCCGCGACCATGATCTTCCTTGCGGAAAATGGCTTTTGATGTGCCATCGTAATTTTCCAAATGCCGTTTATTTGACGAAAGTCAGTGACGCGACTACCGGTTTGGAGTTCGACCCCTGCGTTTTCCGCGGAAGCGGTGAGGCAATTCATGATGGTCTGCGACTTATCAGAAGTGGGGAACATGCGACCATCCTTTTCAATCTTGGTTTTAACGCCTCGTTGATGAAACCAATTTAGAGTTTCGGGCTGTCCAAATTCATGAAATGGCCCTCTAAGTTCGCGACTGCCGCGTGGGTAGTTTTTGATGAGGTCTTCGGGAGCGGGGCAGTTATGGGTGAGATTGCAACGACCGCCGCCGGAGATTCTGACTTTATTCAAAACCTCCTTGCCTCTTTCCAAAATCAATACTTTGAAATCAGGTCGCGCTTCCGCGCAATTGATAGCTGCAAAATAGCCCGCTGCGCCGCCTCCGATTACGATTACGTCGTGGATCATTTGTTTTAGTCCTTTATTCTAACTGTTCCCAAGTGGATAAACCGTTATCTGATTTAAATTGAAGGACCCAATAAAGAAAGAGTGTTCCAATAAATGAAAATATTAAATTCATAAAAAAATCAGCGCCGTCGCTTAAATTGATAATGAAACTAATAATTGAAAGGATAACCTGAGCAAAAAATCCAAATTTTTTCCACTGAAGTAACATTATATTGAGTACGGCACCCAACATTACGATAACCCCACTAATAATTAGTTCTGATTTTGGAACTGATTGATTAAAATGGACAGTTTGGGGGGATACAACATAAAAAAATATCAAAACAATACTCCCGAAAATTCCGAGTAAAAGCCATACTGTAACACAGCCATGTCTGTTTTTTGGTCTTTCTTTTTGAAAATCTTCTAAGGACTCATTCATAACTTTGGTATTTAAATAGATATCAGTGAAGTGCCGCTCTTATCTCCAACCCATCAACAATTTCCCCTTCTTTTTCTACCCACCATTTAAGGCGAGAATAGACCATGTCTTCCGGGAAATAGTTCAAAGCCATTTTTACAAATACATTTCCGTGCTTTGCTTCAGAGACCCAAAGCATTTTATAGAATCGAGCGAAGTCCTTATCGGTCTGCGCCTCAGCGATGAGTTTGAATCGCTCGGCACCTCGCGTCTCTACCACGGAGCCAATCAACATCCGGTCGAGAAATCGCTCTTTGCGACCACTATGGCAGAGCTTCAAAAGGGCTTCAACATAGGGATCTTTGCCGATTTTTTGCGGTAAGCCGATGCCGTACTTTTGCATGAGCTCATAGACCTGCTGGAAGTGTTCTAATTCTTCTATGCCGATAGCGATGAGTTCAGGGATGATTTCGAGGCGATCTGGATATTTTGCTACCATGCCCATCGAAAATGCAGATGCTTTTCGTTCGCAATC
>CALCJP010000176.1 GCA_937967625.1 uncultured Saprospiraceae bacterium | reverse complement strand
TCATCTCTATCATGTATGCCTCGGTGCAACTCTGTGTCTCCTCCGTGTGACTCTGTGTAATAACCTATCAGGATGGATTGTTACACAGAGATGCACAGAGGAGGCACGGAGATTCACAGAGAGGGTTTTCGTTCATATAAGATTACTTCGATGCCAAAGTTTTCGAATTGTATTTTGGGTTGCCAGTCGGTTTCTAAAATTTCCAATTGCTCGTCGGTGAAATCATTCATCACCGTCGAGTAGTAAATGTATTTTGACTTTTCGAAATCCGCTTTCGCGAAACCCGTTGATTCGTCGTTAAGGTCATAAATTTCAAATGCGCCTTTTTGGGGAAAGACCGTTCCGATATCAGTGGGAGCGATATTTTCTTTTTCGATATAGTCCAAAAGATCGGCTCTCAATTCATAAAACGGAACATGCGCCAGTGACGAATCCCAACCTTGGGCGACGTGCTTGGGGTAGATCCAGAGATTTCCCGAAAGGAGGAAAAAGACGCCCAGCGCCCACCAAGCGGGTTTGTTTTTTAAATAGGATAACTCCTTGATACACAGGCAGAAAAGTAAATTCATTCCGATGAAAATCGGTAATAAATAGCGATGACCGAGCAAGCCTTCATGTATCAAAAGGGAGGGGACGAGTGCCAATTCGAGGATGCTCGTGAGGGTGAGGACTTCCCACACATTGGGTTTGTCTTCCTTGTCCCCAATGAATAAAAAATAGTAGGTCGTGCCGTAAATAAACAGCCGCCCAAAGTCCATGTAGCGCCAGATGAGGATGCCGATATTTTTGCAAAAACCCCAAACTGAAACGGTCGCAAACGACCCTGCCCAGGGCGATTCGGGATGATAGCCAACCCAACCGGTCATGGCTTTATGATAAATCAAAAAGCTCAACCCAATCGCCGCTCCCGGCAAAAACGGCGTCACCTTCTGAATGAAGTGCCCCATCGAAGTGCGAGCCGTTCGACTTTGAAATAGTGAGAAAATAAACAACGCTACCGCCACCATCCAACCCCTCATGCTGATGAGTCCCAACCCCATGACAGCGAATGCCAATAGCTTCTCTTGGTCTTTGATAATCGCGAACCAAGAGAGCAAAAAGAAGAAAATCAAAACGATGTCGGGGCTGACCAAAATGCTCTGCGCTGAAAGTGTCGGATCCACAAAACAAAGAAATGGCAACCAAGTCCCATACACCCCCAAATAATGCTTTCCGATAAAATAGAGCAACCACAAATTGCCAATCAAAAACGGAAGCATCGCGAAGTGACTGACAGGCAATGTCTTCCCAAACACCTTCCAACAAGAAGCAATATAAAACCCAAAAGTAGGCGGATGTCCACTGTCGATTTCGAGAGGCAAAATGAGATATGAAAATCCACTTTCGTAAAAAAAATGCGCCTGCTTAGAAGCCAACTGCACGGTGTCCCAAAAGAAGGGATTATCTTTTGCCAGCCATGTAAAAACAAAGGCTAAACCACTGAGGGTCAGTAAGATAAGTCGTTCGTGTAGTTCTCGGTTTATCACTGATTTGGATGGTTGATAACTGCCCGTAGGCTGAGCTTGTCGAAGCCGGTAACAGTTGCTGCCGGCTTCGACAGGCTCAGCCTACGGTTGGGAATTACTCAGATTGATTGTCCAAAGTCGCTTTGACAAAACTGACAAAAAGCGGGTGTGGATTCTCAACGGTAGATTTTAATTCGGGGTGAAACTGAACGCCCACGAAGTAGGGATGATCTTTGATTTCTACGATTTCAACGAGTTCAGTGTCGGGGTTGATTCCGGTTGCAGCAAGTCCCCCTTTTTCAAATTGGGCTAAGTATTTATTGTTGTATTCATAGCGGTGGCGGTGGCGCTCTGAGATTTTTAGGGAGCCATACGCTTTGTGAGCTTTTGAGCCTTTTTTGAGTTTGCAATCATAGGAGCCGAGGCGCATGGTGCCTCCTTTTTTCTTGATTTTCTTTTGCTCCGCCATGAGGTCGATGACTGGATTTTTGGTTTTTTCATTGACCTCGGTGGAGGAAGCGCACTCCAATTTCAAGACGTTTTTGGCATACTCAACGACAGCGCATTGCATGCCCAAACAGATGCCGAAAAATGGAATCTTATTTTCTCTCAAATATTTGATGGCCCTGATTTTTCCATCCACTCCTCGCTCGCCAAAACCTGGTGCGACCAAAACTCCATCTAAATTTTCAAGAATTTTATTGACAGATTCTTCACTACCTTCCAGATGCTCACTGTGAATAGGAATCACATTTACATTACACTCATTCATTGCGCCTGCATGTATAAATGCCTCATGGATAGACTTATAGGCGTCTTGCAGCTCATTATATTTTCCGACCAAACCGATATTGACGGAGTGAAGTGGGTTTTTGAGTTTGCCTAAAAATGCTTTCCAAGCTTTCAAATCAGGCTCGCGTCTATCACGGATTCGGAGTCTTTTCAGGACGACTGTATCCAACTTTTCTTTGTGCATCAACAACGGCACATCATAGATAGTGTCGGCGTCGATGGACTCAATCACGGAGTCCACATCCACGTTGCAGAACTGCGAAATCTTTCTTTTAATTTCCTTAGGCAACTCATGCTCTGTGCGGCAGACAATGACATCGGGTTGGATACCAGTTTGCAATAATTCTTTGACAGAATGTTGGGTTGGTTTGGTT
>CALCJP010000175.1 GCA_937967625.1 uncultured Saprospiraceae bacterium | reverse complement strand
GAGCCATATTGAAGTTGGGAAAGAAGGCAGTAAAAACCCAACTGCTGGCAGCAGTCGGAGTGTTGGTCATCATCGCCTCCTTTCTTGGTGTCAATGAAATATTATGCATTTTGACAGCAGGTGTCTTGATGATGATGCTTCATTTTGCCACCAATCGGAGTCAATTGAATAGCAGCGTCGCTCCCCTACTCCTTTTCTCAGCTGCAGCGGCAATTCCTTACAGTAAGTGGAAACTGTTTTTCATATTTCTAAAAGTAGGTGCCGTTCTCTTCGGAAGTGGCTACGTCCTTTTCGCCTACTTAGATGGCGAACTCATCGATCAGGTCGGCTGGCTCACGCATGAGGACTTAGTAGAAGCGATCGCCGTTGGGCAAGTGACTCCTGGACCAGTGCTATCGACCGCCACTTTTATTGGCTATAAAGTAGGTGGATATTCAGGTGCGATTCTGGCAACCCTTGGGATTTTCGTTCCCTCATTTTTCTATGTGTGGCTGCTCAATCCACTGATTCATAAGATGAAAGAAAGCAAAGTTTTAACCTCTTTTTTGCACGCCGTTAATGTGGCTGCCGTCGCCGTCATGGTAGTCGTCAGTGTGAAAATGGCACAGAGTATTGTCATCGATTGGAAAACTGGCTTAATTGCCGCCCTTTCCTTTTTTGTCTATTTCTATTTCAAGAAATTGAATACCCTTTGGATAATTGTGGGAGGTGCTGTTTTGGGGTATTTGCTTTCGTTTGTTTGATATATAAATGTGCTTTCGCCCCTTCAGGGCTAAAGGTTAAACGATTATTTTTTCCGAGGGCGAATGCCCTCGGCTAGTGATAACTCACTTTCAGTGCTTTGATAGTTCTAAGAGTCAATACTTAGCCCTGAAAGGGCGAAACCAATAAACGGGGGCAAAGCCCTCGTCATAAAACCAAATTCGTATGGGTAGCACTGAAAGTGCGAAATCAATTCCATCCTTCGCTTTCGCGAAATGCGTTCATTTCGCGAAAGCGAAAAAACACTCTGCTAAATTTTGATTTTCATTCTAATTTTGATTTGATTTAATTTTGTATCCCTTACGGGAAATATCCGTCTTCAAGAAAAATCATATTTTTGCCCGAAGAAATTCAGATTCAATTCCATTTCCCGAAAGGGAGAAAAATCCTAAATAAAAATTTCATCACGATGAAGAAAATAATGTTCAAATTTTCAACCGTAGCAATGGTTTTACTCGTTGCTTTCAGTTGTTCTCGAAATCCCGTTACTGGTAAAAAGCAACTTCTATTCATGTCCGAATCCCAAGAACTCAGCATGGGAAAAGGCGCTGACCCGCAGATTGTGGCCAGCATGGGACTTTACGAAGACAAAAAAATGCAGGCGTTTATCAACCAAAAAGGAACAGAAATGGCAGCAATATCGCACCGACCAAATCTTCCTTATGAATTCAAGGTATTGGATTCGCCAGTCGTAAACGCATTCGCTGTGCCAGGTGGATATGTATATTTCACGAGAGGAATCATGGCGCATTTTAATAATGAAGCCGAGTTCGCAGGTGTGCTTGGTCATGAAATCGGACACATTACCGCCAAACATGGTGCGCGTCAACAAACCAGCCAAATCTTAACTCAAGTTGGATTTATGGCAGGCGTCGTAGTTTCAAAAGATTTCAGACAATTTGCAGAACAAGCCATGCAGGGGCTACAATTATTGCAGCTGAAAAACAGCCGTTCTCACGAAAGTGAGTCTGATAAATTAGGTGTAGAGTATTCTTCTCAAATTGGCTATGACGCGCAAGAGATGGCAGGTTTTTTCAACACTTTGAAACGATTGAGCGGCGAAGCCGGGCAGAGCATTCCAACCTTCATGTCCACCCACCCTGATCCAGGACAACGTGAGCAAAACGTAGGTTTAATGGCTCGCGCATGGCAGCAAGAGAAAGGCGGAAAATACAAAGTCAATCGCGAGCAATACTTGCGTATGATAGATGGAATCGTCTATGGAGAAGACCCAAAACAAGGATTCGTTGAGAGATGGGTTTTCTATCATCCTGAGTTGAAATTCAAGTTTCCGGTACCTACCAACTGGCAATACCAAAACTCACCCATGCAATTTCAGATGGCTCCAAAAGATGGAAAATCGATGATGGTTTTCACGTTAGGAAATGGAAAATCATTGGATGAAGCTGCCCAAAATACAGTTCAACAAATGAACTTCAACGTCTTGTCAAATAACAGAACCACTGTCAATGGAATGCCAGCTATCGAATTGGTTTCCGATATTAAACCACAACAGCAGCAAGGTCAACCACAACAACAAACGGACCCAAGCAAACAGGTGCGTGTGCTCTCCACATTCATCCAAATGGGTGGCAACATTTATGTCTTCCACGGCATGAGTTACGCCAACATATTTGAAAGAAATAAATTCGTTTTTGCAAAAACCATCGGTGGTTTCGATAAGCTTACTGACCCCGACAAATTGAATCGCAAACCAGACCGCGTGCGTATCAAAACAGTTAGCAAAAACCAAACGCTTCAGCAAGCATTGCAGGAGCACCGTCAAGATCCAAAAATCTTTAAAGACCTCTCGATTTTGAACGGCATGGAGCTGAATGCTCAATTGCGCAGAGGGCAATTGATTAAGACTTTAGGGAAGTAAAAACGGTGGACGGTGGACGGCCGCTTCGCTTCACGGTGGACGGTGGACGGAAAAGGGAGATGATTTAAAATCATCTCCCTTTTTTTGATCTGTCCCAACCCGTGTAATCAGTGCTCCTCCTGAAAATGAGAAAAATATCGCCCAATATCCACCTCTTTCTCAATCGGACTTTCGTCCAATATAAACCCAACCAACTGCTCCGCCAAGTAAGGCGCCAAAGAAGCCCCTTTTGTACCTAAACCATTAAAAATCAACAAGTTAGGATGTTTTGGATGACTCCCCAAAAACGGACGCCTATCTTTGACGGTGGGGCGAATAGCGGCTTTGTGTGCAGTGATTTCATACCCGCAAGAAAGCAATTCTTTCAGATGTCCTTCCAATTCGGCTTTCGCCAAATCGGTAGGCAAGTCGTCCTCAAAATCCCAAGAATTGGCAGAACCAACCCAAAACTTTTTGCCTCCAAAAGGAACCAAAGAAATTTTATGCCTTATGATTTTTTCCAATTCGCCTTCCGGCAAATCAACTTCCAACGCCTCCCCTTTCGACAACTCAAATGGCAAGTAATTGAAAAATGGATTGCGATCCGCAGCCGCGCCTTCGCAAAAAATTATCTTTTTCGCTTCGAGGTTTTTATAGCGGATCTGCTCCCCTATTTTGAGTTGTTCGTAGTCAAACTGATCGAAGGTTATCTGCTCATTTTCCGAAAGGAAATTTTGATACGTTTTGATAAGCAAAGGCAAATTGACTTGCCCTCCTAATTTAATTTCACCAGCGCTGAGGTAAGGATTCAAATTAGAATTAAATGCTCCAACGGAGGGGTCATTCTCAACGTAATGTTGATACAGTGGGTCAGCAGTTCTACCCAGCCAAGTGTTTTCCTCAGCAGGATGTTTTAGAATTCGAAAGACGCTTCGTTCTGTGAAAATTGGGATTCGTAATTGCTCTTGCAACTTCCCATAGGTCGAACGCACCATAGGAAGTAATTGGTCGATTTTCCAGCTTTTGACGAATCGTTTGCCAGTGATGGGATTAATGCCACCGGCAGCTACTTTTGAGGCGGCTCCCTTGTGTTTTTGGTCGATGACGTGTGCGGTTTGCCCATTTTCCGAAAGGAAAAAATGAAGCAAAGTCCCTGCTATGCCTTGCCCAACGATGAGGTAATCTGTCTTTTTAATGAGAGTATTTTTTGAATTTTTGAATGTGTGCTTTTGGTTGTTGGCTTCGGCTCCGCTCAGCCAACGGTTGCAGCATCTGAACGTTCCCTGAGCGGAGCCGAAGGGAAATTCAAAGACCTTCCAAAACCTCCCGATCTACTTTTTTCAATTTCGAAACCACCAAATCGTAACTATGATCAATCAACTCATAAAGCAATTTATCTCCCAAACCACTTTCGAAATAAATAGTATTCCAATGTTTCTTATTCATGTGCCAACCAGGAATGATTTGCCCATCATGCTCCTCACGAAGCTGAATGGCGCGATCAGGATCACATTTAAGATTTACTCTAAACTCCTCACTATTAAGGTTTGTTAGGGCAAACATTTTACCCATGACCTTAAAAACCAGCGCATGCTCATCAAAAGGGAACTCTTCCGTTACGCCCTTTTTGTTTATGCAATATGTACGATACGATTCGACATCCATATTTTTTACTTTTGTGACGAAAGTCCGCAAAACCAACTTTATTTTAATGCCTTTCGGCAAATATTTTCAAGCCATGACCAAACAAAGTCTCAACCTGCTATTCGTTCTCCTTTTTTCAAGCACCCTATTTTCTCAACAACCTGACCCCTGCATTGACCCACTGATGGTTCCATTTTGTTCAGACGCTTGTGTGATTTGTGATATTAATGGATTTACGGGAAGGAATAGTAACCAGACTCGCGGAATCGCTCCAGATGATTTTTGCACCACGCGAGTCCACCACATTTCATGGATTTCATTTATTGCCGGAACCCCAAATCTCACCTTGGAGGTCGATGTCTCAAATTGCCAATTAAACTTAGGTCTCGAAATCGGAATCTATGAATCGCTCGATTGTGAAGTGCGCAACATGCGCCGGGTTTCCAACTGCGATACCGATGTGCGTCCAGGCGAAACCGGCGTTTTCACCAATACCGTTCCGCTTGTGGTTGGGCAATATTACTATTTCGTCATGGATGGAAGTAATGATGATGTCTGCAACTATACGGTTCGAGTGAGAGATGGCTCAACGGCAGTTGGCGCATTGGAAGAAATCAGTCGAGTAGAAGGACCGAGACTGGTCTGCCCGGGCGACACCGTTACCTTCAATGTTCCGCCACGCTTTGGAGCCAACTTTGAAGAATGGCGAATCGACGGCGACATCGTGGCTACTCAAGATACCCAATTGACTTATGTATGGGATGAAATTGGAAATTTTGAAGTGTGCTACTTAGCCTACAACGTCTGCGATACCATCCCCGAAGTTTGTTTGCAAGTAGCCGTAAGAGAATTGCCCAAAATCACCTATACGGATACACTTTGCGCCAATGCGTGTATCTACGTCGTGGAGATGGACACCGTGATTTGTGACCCTGGATTGACACAATTGAGCTATAAATTGCCTGATGGCTGCACCCAACGAGTAGATGTTGAGTTGGTTCAAAAACCTACTCCTATGTCCGGTTTGGTTTTGGAGTTTTGTTATGGTGATAGTGTCAAAATAGGCGACAACTACTACACTGAGCCAGATAATTATGCAATTCCCCTTTCGGGAAATGACGGTTGCGATAGCATTGTCAATTTGAGTTTGACCACTTTCCTCTGTGATATTGATGGCGGACTGGCGGACGCAAATTTGGATTGCCCAGGTGAGACTACCGCCACGCTCTCTTTCACCCTCGTGGATGGAAATCCACCGTTCAGTTACAATTGGGAAGAGAAAACAGGCACTGGTCTCAATGGTTCAGGCACCTCCAATACAGGTTCTAACTCAGTGGATGTCGCAGGACTCTCAGCAGGAATTTACAGCATCACGATAGTTGACTCAGACAACAATCGAGGTGTTTTCGTTGGTCAAGTATTTGAGCCAGATCCATTGCTGAGCGAGACGATGTTGAGCGAGTACAATGGATTCCAAATCACTTGCCCTGGTGGCAATGATGGTTCTATTTCCATCAGCACAGATGGAGGCACACCACCCTACGAATATAAATGGTCGGACACTACTACCAGTAACACTGACAGTAGAACTGAACTGGAGGCAGGCGATTATTCTATTTCAGTGATTGATTCAAAAGGATGTGAGGTCGTTTTGAATCCATCACTAACGGCTCCCGACCCAATCGTTTTCGACCTTAATCAAATCCCTCCTCGATGTAATCCAGAAAATAGCGGTTCCATCACAGTCAATGGAATCAAAGGTGGCGCCGGCCCATTCGAGTTTTCGATTGATGGAGGTGGATTTCAGGCGGATTCGATATTTTTTGATTTGCCGAAAGGCACTTATGAATTAAGGGTGAGAGACGCCAACGGCTGCGAGTCCGCCCCTGCAATGGAAACCTTAGATGACCCAAATTCTCTTATTTTAGAATTGGGCGATGACATTACCATCAATTTGGGTGACAGCCTACTCTTGACCCCAAACATCAATAACCCCGACGTGACTTATAATTGGGAAAGCCCTACCCAACCCGTGATTTGTCCAGACTGCCCAGCACTTTGGGTACGTCCATTTGCCAACTCTACCTACATCATCACTACCACTCTCGATAACGACTGCGAGCGAAAAGATTCTATAAATATCATTGTCACCGATATCAGGCGGGTTTATGCTCCGAGCGCTTTCAGCCCCAACAACGACGGAATCAATGACGCCTTCAAAATCTACGGCGGCCCAGAAGTCCTTCAAATAGAAGAGTTTAAGGTTTTTAGCCGATGGGGCGACTTGCTTTTCAGCGATGAGGGATTTGAACCCAACGAAGCCCAAAAAGGTTGGGATGGTTCCTTTAGAGGCTCGGAATTAGACACAGGGCTTTACACTTGGTTTGCGAAAGTGGAATTTATTGATGGGCGGATTGATATCTATGAAGGGGATATTAGTTTGGTGAGGTGATCCAGTTGGCAGTTTTGCAGTTGGCAGACCATGAATTTCATTCATAGTTGGGCAGTGGCATCAAAAAAACCGACTCTGAAAACAGAGCCGGTTTTTATATAGAAAAAGAATATATTTTATTCTCCAGTTTTGATTCGTGCATAAACTGAGTTTCCGCCATTTACGTTTTGGAACACAGTATCTTTTCCAGTGATGACTTTCGCCATTGAGTCACCTTCTTTCACAACCAATACTTCAATCGTACCGATGATAGTTTCTTTGAATCTACCTGGTCCGGTTTGCTTTTTAGTATATAGCTCATAAGAAGCACCTTTTGTCACATCTTGAAGCGCACCTCCGTCGATAAGGATGATTAGCGCGTCGCCATTCTTTCCTTCCAAGATTTTAGTCACGTTGAAGTCAGTCGTGAACGCACCTGAAAGAGACTCTTGAAAATTGTCAACTGCATTTTCAGCAGCTCTTTTTGCAGCAACTTCAGGATTCATTGAAGTGCCTAAAGAGGATCTTGAAGGAGTAGTTGATTTTGCTTCTCCACTATTGCGGCTTGTCGTTGCTTTAGGAACACCTGTTTGGTATTTTCCTTTGAAGTCAACACTCTCAACCACCTCATCCGTTTTCATATCTCTGAATTGAACCGTTCCCAAAATCATCACTCTATTGCCTTTAGTGGCTTTAGATTGGTATTTTAGCTTTGTTCCTTTTTCAGCTTTTGAGAAAGTCGTTAAGTAATTTTTTACGATTACTTGTGCTTTTAAATTAGGATTCACTTTGCCTGATCCTGGAGCAGGCTTCGAACCGTCGATCATTCCTTGGTCAAAAACCTTAATGCGGTTTAATTCCATTAATGAAAGCGTAATTTCTTTTTGAAGATATTCCGTAACCTTAGCAGGAGCCTTTGATTTGTTGTTTAAAGGAAGGAATTCGACCACAGGCTTTTGAGCAAAAACTGCTACTGAAAACAACATGCAAGAAACGAGGGTCATGATTGAGTAAAATAAATTCTTTTTCATCTTAAAGGAGTTAAATTAGATTAAAAATGATTTTTTAGAATGATGTAACTCAAATGCTTCTAATTTGGAATCCCTTCGAGGGGGCTGTCCTGCCAGAGGCACTTTTGTTCCATTTGGTATAATAAAAATAGGGTTAATTTTTAATAGAACTTTTGTGATTGATTAGAAATTTTAAAATATCTCATAATCACATTGCAAATTTAAACACAACCTACGTTCTAATTGCCCTAACTATTTGGTATTCCATTGGTTTCCCCATTTATGAGGAGACGGTCGAGTCCAATATCCATTTGGCGTAAGCTGCATTTGCCGTAAAGGCAAATTTAAGAATACATGGCACTTCATAGGGATGATGTCTTTCGACAAATGTCTGCACTGCTTCGTAGTTCGATTCGCGAGTCTTCACAATTCCAACCACTTCGTCATCGTTCTCAATATTCCCTTGCCACCAATATGCCGATTGAATCGGAAATATATTTGCACATGCCACCAACTTCTGCTCAATTAGCTGAGAACTTATTTTATTTGCAGCGGCTTTGTCAGGGTAGGTGATGTAGATTAGAATTAACTGCTCCATAAATCTTTTGATGATTAACAACCAAAAATTAAACGCAACAACTGTCCTCCCCTTGGGGAGGTGCCCAAAGG
>CALCJP010000174.1 GCA_937967625.1 uncultured Saprospiraceae bacterium | reverse complement strand
TATGCTTATGGTATCGAAACGCGTGCTGTCCAAAAACCAAGGTTGTATATTTCTTTGGGGATGGATTTTTAGGCGGAGGACGGTTGACGGCCGCTTCGCTGACGGGGGACGAGGGACGGAACTCGTTATGAAATGGAACTCTGCTGTGATTTTTGACAAATTATCAATTCGAGATCTCTAAAAATATTTGATTTTTTAGGGAAGTGGTGGGACAACTTTAGAGTCATGCCACCACTCCGAATTCTCGTGGCACGACTCTCAGTCGTCCCACGAGTGACCTATGCAGTAACTGTTTTTTTACTCACAAGTATAAACTCCCTCTTTTCGCCTTTCGGCAAATAATCACATTTAGCGAAAGCGAAAAAAATAATATAACCTCAAGTAATAAATCGCAGATTGCCAAACCGCCTTACGTCCGTCCACCTTCAGCAAAGCGGCCATCAACCACCCACCGTAAAAAACCGCTTTCGCGAAATAATCCTTAAATTGCCCAACAAACAAAACCAACCAACTTGAGCAATTTTACACGACTATTTGATATCCTTCCTTACCAATTGGCAAAGTATCCGCAGCCAAAAGCATTGAATATTCGAGAGGGGAAAAATTGGAAATCGTATTCCACGAAAGTGGCTTTGGAAAAAATAGATCAAGTCAGCGCAGCATTGCTCAAATTAGGGCTGAAACCCGATGACAAAGGCGCTATCTTAGCAAGAGGCGGAAGTCCGTATTGGAGTTTTTTGGATTTTGCCATGCAGCAGATTGGAGTCGTGGTGGTCCCGATTCATGCATCTTCGACTCCTGTCGAAATCGCTTACATGCTCAACGAAACCGAAACCAAAATCTGCTTCGTAGAGAACGACCTCCTCATGAAAAAAATGAAAACCATCCAAAAAGAAATCCCTTCCCTTTCAGATATTTTTTTGATACAAAGAGGTTTTGGAGGACAAAGCATAGAGGAGCATGTAGAACCCATCAATAAGGCACAACTCGCTGATATTGAATCGATTAGGTCAAAAATAAAGGCAGAAAATTTGGCAACAATCATCTACACCTCCGGCACCACCGGCGAGCCAAAAGGCGTCATGCTTTCGCATAATAACATCGTATCGAACATCAAATCAGTCCTGCCATTGGTTCCCATCAATTACGAAAAAACCTGTTTGAGTTTTCTGCCAGTCAGCCATATTTTCGAGCGAATGGTCAATTATAGTTGCATGGCGGCAGGGAGTCAATTGTATTTCGCGAGTTCGATTGAGGGCGTTGTGGATGATTTCAAATCAGTGCGTCCTCATTATTTTACGACAGTGCCGAGCCTTTTGGAAAAGATGTATGAACGAATCGAAAAGCAGGCAAGCAGCGGCAATTTCCTAAAAAGAAAATTGATCAAGTGGGCAATCCGAATCGGCAAAAAATACGACTCTCGACAAGGAGGCAGTTTGAGCTATCGCTTCCAAAAAGGATGGGCAAATATTTTGGTCTATCGAGGATGGCGACGCATTTTGGGCGGTCGGATTGAGGCAATCATGGTCGGTGCAGCACCTTTGCGAGAAGCGTTATTGCGCATTTATTCCGCTGCAAAAATCCCCATCAGAGAAGGCTATGGACTGACAGAAACCTCCCCCGTCCTCTCTTTCAATCGCTTCGAACCCGGCGGCGCTGAGTTCGGAACCGTCGGAAGACCCATCCCCGGTGTTGAGTTGAAAATCAACCAACCCAACGAAAATGGAGAAGGAGAAATCCTCGCAAAAGGTCCCAACGTCATGATGGGATATTTCCGAAAGGAAAAAATAACTGCAAAGGTACTCGACGAGTCGGGCTGGTTTCGCACTGGAGATATTGGTAAACTGGTAAACCGAAAATTTCTAAAAATCACCGACCGAGAAAAAGATATTTTCAAAACCTCGACAGGCAAATACGTAGCGCCTCAAAAACTGGAGCGGCGACTTTTGAGTTCTCCTTTTATTGAGCAATCCATCGTTTTGGGCTATCGGCAATCGTTTGTTGCTGCGGTGATTGTGCCCTATTTTCCAGTGGTAAAAAATTGGTGCGAAGAAAACAATGTGCATTGGACAGCGCCTCAATTCATGGTCATTAACCCTAAAGTGGAAGCACTTTTTGAAATGGAAATCGATCGCATAAACCAAACCCTCGAAAAACACGAGCGCATCCATAAGCACCTTCTTTTATTCGAACCCTGGACGGTTGACTCAGGCGAACTCACCCCAACTCTTAAACCAAAACGACACGTGATTGAGGAGAGAAATGCGAAGGAGATTGGGAAGTTGTATGAGTGAGGGCGGGTTGCCGGGTTGCCTTTGTTGCCGGGTTGCCTTTGTTGCCAGATTGCCTTTGTTGCCGAGTTGCCTTTGTTGCCAGGTTGCCTTTGTTGCCAAGTCGTCGTGGTTTTGTTAGGGAAAGTTTTATTTTTGAAGCTAAAACTCGAATACTATGGGAAATTCAAAATCTTACAAAGACTTAGAAGTTTACAAACTTTCGTTAGAGCTATTTTTTAAAACTCATCGTTTTTCACTCAAAATGCCTAAGTATGAGACTTATGAATTAGGAAGTCAGGTGAGACGTTCTGCTGATTCAATTAACTCCAACATCGTTGAAGGCTATGGTCGAAAAAGTTATAAAAACGATTTCATAAAATTTTTAACCTATTCACATTCAAGCAATGATGAAACAAAAAATCATATTCTCAAAATAAAAACGCTGTATCCAGATTTAGAAAAAGAAGGAAACGAACTACTCCAAGCTTATGATAAATTAGGAATCAAAATCCACAACTTCCTCAACTACGTAAAAAACAATTGGAAAACTTAACGGCAACTGTGGCAACAACGGCAACAACGGCAACAACGGCAACAACGGCAACAACGGCAACCGCAACTGTCAACCCAACGTCATTGGCAAGTGTAAACTATAGCACTTTGTGCAACAAAAGATTAGTTTTGCAATCTTTTTTACTCGACACGTTAAATTGAAAAGATTTTTATGAGATTTATCAAACTGATTCCTTTTTTGGCTCTGATGGCGTTTGTGGCATTTTCATGCTCTAACGATTTTGATCTAACTGCTGAGCCGATGGATATTCCTATCGTCTATGGCATTTTGCAAGTGGAGGAGGAAACGCATTACATTAGAGTAGAACGTGCGTTTTTGGATAATGAAATTGGACCGCTTGTATTGGCGCAAGATCCATCCAATCTTTATTATGAAGACGCCATTGTTTCGATTACCAATCTCGAAAATGGTACCACCTACCCTCTCGAACGAGTGAATGGCGAAGACGCAGGCATCACAAGAGAACCGGGAGTTTTCGCGACCAGTCCTAATATTTTATACAAAATCGCTGGTGCCGAAATGGCTTTGGAAGGAGGCGAACGGCTTCAATTAACCATCAACAGAGGAGACGATTTAGCACCTGCCACCGCAGAAACCATCGCATTGCCAAAGATGTCGATTACAAGACCCATCAGCCCCATCATCAATACTTGGAACGACCAAGTCAAACAGAAAGTCGGCTGGAAAATGAACTCAGAGGAAGCTGTTATATTCGACTTGGAGGTGGTCTTTAACTACCGCGAATTGCTCAATAATCAACCACCTGTTGATAAACAAATCACTTGGAGACCAGTCGCCAACCGTATCAAAACAAGAGAGGAAGCAAGCGAAATTGCATTGACCGAAGAGATTGCTGGCTCAGCATTTTATGAATTCATTTTTGAAGAACTAAAAAACGATCCGCAAGCCATTCGCGTGCAAAATGGCATTGACTTTAGAGTATTTGCCGGCGGAACCGAAATCCGCGATTTCTTTACTATTTCTTTGGCAAATGCCGGAATTACCGGTTCGCAAGATCCACCAGTTTTTTCCAATATCGAACCTAACGGCAGAGGTATTTTTAGCTCCAAATCTGTTGCAGAACTCTTGGGAGTGACCTTGCAAAACTCGGCTCGTGATTCTTTGGTAAGAGGAAGATTTACGAAGACGCTTGGGTTTCAGTAGGATTTGATTGTTTTGCTGCTTTGCAGGGGATTGTTTCGCTTCGCTAATTGTTCCGCCTTCGGCTGATTGTTCCGCTGCTTCGCAGCTGATTGCTTCATGGCTTCGCCACTGATTGTTTGATTGTTTTTTTATGCCTTTCGGCAAATGCTGTTTCAACTCCATTAGCTCTGTGCCAATGAAGCAGTTAAACCAATTATCAAGGGGTTGATTTAGCGAGCCTCAGAGAGGCGGTAATATTTATAGAAAAATCAGTATGAATCTATTTTATCTAAGCACCAGGGGTGCGATCATAGTGATCGCACCCCTGGTGCTTAAGGGTCATTTTACAAATTTTTGTTGCTAAAAATATCAACGCCTCTCTGAGGCTTAATTTGAATGTACCTATTACATTCAACATAGAACCACTTCCATTTAGCGAAAGCGAAAAAACAATCTAACAATCCGCTGCAAAGCAGCAAAACAATCAGCGAAGCGAACAATCAGTTGCGAAGCAACGAAACCATCACCCCCCCAATCGCTTACTTTCACTCTCCGACCCCGTCTTCCGCTTCCGCGACTTCACGTTTTGATTTCCAAAGTTATAATTTAAGCTTACGCTAAATCGGCGGCTATCCCAGTTGCCTCGACCTTCTGAGAGCAAACCCGCGTATTCAGAAAATCCATTCCAGCCCGTTTTGTAAAACAAATCTGCCATGCTGACGCGCACGTTGAGTCTTTCGTTTAAGAATTTGCGTTGCAATCCTAAATCCAAACTCCAAGTTTCGCCATATTCGAAGACGCCGCCCCAGACACCAGGTCCGCTATACCAACCAGAGATTTCGCCTTTGAAGCCGTTGCCTAAAGTGAAGGTGTGTTGCTGATAAAAATTATACGGAAGCGCTTGAACGTCCACTACCCTTCCAAATCCATAATCAGCCTGATTGTCTTGATAGGCAATGCCCGCGTTGATGAAAGCACTCCACCATTTGGTAAACTGAAGTGGTGCGCTGATATTAAAATTATAAATCGTTTGCGTTGCTAAATTGTCCCAAGTGATGAAACCAGCTCGCGCATCTCCTTCCGAATCAGGGTTGACTGGGTCGCCATTGTCATCCAAAAGCAAATCAGGAGCAATCAAGCGCGTGATTTGATCATAGGTGCGACTGTAAGACAATTTGAAATTATACATATACTTCCAGGTGTATCCCAACTCCACATTATTGACAATTTCGGGATTGAGGCGCGGATTTCCTTTTTCATAGGAAAGCTCACTCAAACGTGTATTGAAGGGATTCAATACTTGGTAATTGGGTCGATTGATACGGCGACCGAAAGCTAAATTGAAGCTATGGGTTCGTGCAGGAGTCCATGACAGACCCGCACTTGGGAACCACTGGAGATAGTTTAGATTATTGGTCGAGTCGCTCAGATGAGCGGCAAAAACGCTTAAATCGCCCTGCGCATTCGTTTGCTCTGCTCGCAGCCCGAAGCTCATATTCCACTTTTGGCTCAGCTTACGATTGTAAGTAACATAGCCCGCCAAGACGTTTTCATCATATTTGAAAATATTGGAAAAGGTATCGTTTTGAATCGCCTGTCCGCCCAACTCATCAAAAAACAGGAAGGTATTGTCAGAAACAACCTTGCTGAATTTTGACCCAAAACCAATTTTCCCGCCAAGGGCATTTTGTTCATAATCCACTTTGGCAGTGTAAATATCAATGTCAGAAGGCGTATCAAAGGAATTGATGACTTCCGTCAAAATGTTCTGACGCGCCGCATCAAAATACAAGTTCGGTTGGTAAATATTTGATTCGCCTCGATACAATCCATAATCCAAATCAATATTGAAAACCTGCCCCGATTTGCGATTATCATAGCGGTAATTGACATTGAACGTTCCGCGAGTTTGATTGGTGTTGTTCTCATTATTAGCCACCAAAATGCTATCAATTGCAGATTTATTGGTAGCCGGAGCTAAAGTAATATCGTTGAATCCCAATGCAGTGCCCTGATTCTCTCCGCCATTAACTAAGAAGCCAAGGGTAGCATTTTTGGAAAGAAAGAAATCTGCGCCTATGCGCAAATTATAGTCATTGAATGTTCGGTCAGTTTCATTGACTTCCTCTTGATAGATTCCGTTCATGGTGTTCAGGAAGACCATATCATGATATGATTTGCCCATCCCATAGGCAGCCGAACCGAAGAGATTCATTTTACTATTTCGATAGTTTCCAGAGATGTTGGGAGCCACTCTCCAGTAGCGACCTTTGCCAAAAGTGAGATTGGCAGAGCCGTTGCTTCCGTGATTTTTATCTTTTTTGAGACGAATGTCGATGATACCTGCATTTCCTTGCGCCTCATATTTTGCACCCGGATTGGTGATGATGTCGATGCGGTCGATTTGGTTGGCTTGTAGGCTTTGCAGATAATTGGTCAAATCATCGCCGCTCAAAGGCGTCGGTTTTCCATCTATAAAAATTCGCACTCCAGTGCGCCCCAAGACGCTGACGTTATTGTTGTTGTCCAAAGAAACTCCGGGTGCTTTTCGGAGCAATCCCAAACCATCTTCACCAGTGCTATTGACAGTGCCTTCGACGTTGAAAACAGTACGGTCAGCTTTGACCTCAACCAAGGCGCGCGAGGCAGTCACGGTTGCTTGCTGCAATTGAACAGCGGCAGGGGAAAACTTCAAAACACCTAAGTCAACTTCCTGATTTTCAGCAACTTCGATATTTTCTTTTTTCAGATCCGACACGCCGACATAGGTGGCTTCGAGCCAATATTTCCCGGAAGGGATATTCAAAATCTTAAAAATACCGGAGCCATCAGATGTTTCTACTTTTGCCATTGAGCTGTCGGCAGCACTGTACAAAGCGACGTTGGCATAGACGATCGCATTGTTGTCTGCGTCTTGCAGTTGTCCTTTGATGGAGCCAGTTTGCGAGTGGAGGGCAAAGAAAAATAGAGAGAATAGAAAGGTAAAAATTCGCTTCATGAGCATGACTAATTTTGTTCCGTTGTTTTGGACGGAGGATGATTTTTTTAACAGACAGCAAAGGAAAAGCTAAGTTGTGTCTTCTCAACCGATTTTTGAATAAATATTCGAATTTATCCGACAGCTAACTTTTCTACGAATAGATTTTAGATTTTTGACAGCGTTTATTTTTAGTCTAAAAAAGGCAGAAAATTTCAGCTTAGCCTCATAGCCTCCCTATGGAATAAACTCAGCCTTTCGGCAAAATGGTGCAGCACCTCCTACCAATTAACAAGCCATAAACCGAATCACGCGGCGACAATACTCCCTTTTCGCTTTCGCGAAATGAACGAAAAATTTTCGAAAAGAGAATACCGAATTTATAGCCATTGGAATCATCAAACTTACACTTACAATTGCTTGATTACTAACGATTTATAGGTATTTCAACTAAAGGAAATAGGTATTTGGAATTTAAATATTAGGTAAAATCAGGAAAAAAAGAATAGATTTGTTCCAGAACAAACTACTATGATCAACACACCCTTCATACCTGGCATATACAACTATTGTGATCGTTGGTGCGAACGCTGCGAGTACATTAATAGATGTCACATCGGCTCCGACGACAAGGTGCTCCAAATGGAATTGAAAATGGAATTGGCAGAGAACGACGAAGAGGAGCAAAATATCATTTTCGACCATCTAAAAAATAGTCTTTCTGATGTCAAAAACCTCATCAAAGAGCAAATCGAAATCTCCGGCAAAAGCTGGCAGGAGTTTTTAAAAGACATTGAGGAAAACCCTTATGTGCCGCCTGCGCCTACCAAACATCAGGAAGATCTCGAATCCCTCGCCCTCGATTATGGCAAATGGGTCAGTGAGTGGCGCGCCAAAAACAACAGTTATTTTCAAGAAGAAAATATGATGGCGCTCATGCTGAGTAGCGAGAAAAATCCAGAACGCCTCATTCAAGAAATCAACGACGCTTTCCAAGTCATCCAATATTATCAATTTTTCATCGGTGCTAAAATCCACCGAATGATTCATGGCAAATTAGAACATTGGGAAGATGACGATCCCATTCAAAACGACTGGCACGGAAGTGCAAAAATCAGTATCGTCGCCATCGAAAAGAGTCAAAAATCATGGCTCAAACTTTCTAACTTTTTCCCTGATTTGGCAGATAGTATTTTAGATAACTTAGCTTGGCTCGACCGAGTGAAGAGAGGTGTTTTAAAAGAAGTGCCAGATGCATTGGGCTTTGTGCGTCCGGGTTTTGATACGAATGCAAATTATCCGATGGATTGAATTCTTTCGAGCTGCGGGTTGCGAGAGAATACGGGTTGCGAGTTTGCTTGCAACCCGTATTTTTTTGTGCTGTTGGGGTATTGTTCAAGCTGATTTTGCCTCTTGACCCCCGAATCGGGGGGGGGACCTAAATTTGAGTTTTGGAATTTAATTATTGAAGCTCTGCAAAAGTTATGTACTTCTTATCTTAAAATGGTTAATGACCATATTAAGGAAAGGGAATTTGATCACTTTTCCTAACTGTCCCACGCAAACGAACTCAATAGTCAACGCTTGGTTCCCCCGTGTCGGGGGTCAGGGGGCAATTCACCTCAAATCCCAAAAATCCACCATTTCATCTATCAAAACCTCGATCTCAGTAGAAAAAAGAAGCATTTCAAGTATGGAATCACAAACATTGCCCCTTCGAAATGGAGTTCGGGATTCGTTTTATATGATTCGTTTTTCGTAATCCGCGATTAAATTACCTATAAAATCATCGTTATGAACAGCTACATTTTTGAAGCGGGTAATACCCGCGCATTTTACACAATGGCTTGGATTGGACTCATCATTTCTTTTTTAGGAATGGCGATTGGTCTAGCTTATTTGAATGCAGATTTTGCCGTAAAAGGCTTTTTGGGAATGTCTTATTTGTTTAGTGTAATTTCCTGTTTTACGGTTGCCAAGGTGGTGAGAGACAAACATGAATTAGAAAAATTTATAAACAAAGTCGAAAATGCAAAAACAGAAAAATTCCTTTCGGAAAATGTCAATCCAATTGGTGCTTGATGGAATCGTAATATTCTTTTTTAAGCTCTTTTGAGGGAAACGAGGCGTCGTAGGTGGCACCTCGTTTTTTTGTTTTGGGGTGAGTTTGCCCCCTGACCCCAAATTGGGAGAACCAACGTGTTAAAAATTAATTCCTTTCATTTTTTCAACCTCATTTCTTTATCCAACTCCCAAAACCTTTCCAGCAATTGAAAAACTAAATTCTCTAAATTCTAATTTAGGTTCCCCCAATTTGGGGGTCAGGGGGGCAATTCACTACATTTGCCAAAACACCACAGCAGCAGTCCTGAAACGCACCAATTCACCAAAACAAATCAACTAATTACCACTCAATCTATGGGAAACAAAAAAATAATATCAGCCGGTGCCGGTTCAGGAAAAACCTACCGATTGACCACCGAGATGGTCGCCATGCTTTCGCGAAATGAAGACCCAGTGCGCGCAAGTGGCATCATCGCTACCACATTCACCAACAAGGCAGCAGCGGAATTGCAAGAACGCGTGCGCGTGCGCCTCCTCGAAAAAGGAATGCGCAAAGAAGCCAACGATTTGGCGAATGCCATGATTGGTACCGTGCATGGTTTGGGAGTCAATCTGTTGAAGCGATTTGCATTTGAAGCCGGCGTGTCGCCGGAGGTGGACATCATGGCAGAGGAAGACCAACAGGTGATGTTCAATCAGTCGCTTTCTCAGGTGCTGACTATGGATGTCACCTTGCGGATGACAGAGCTGACCAACAAATTAGGACTCAACAAAAGCGGACCTTACGACTGGCGAAAAGATGTAAAACAAGTCACCGAAATCGCTCGGGCGAATGACTTCTCCATCGAGGTCTTGGAGAAAAGTAAGAAGTTGTCTTTTGAGTCCTTTTGTGAATATTTGCCGAAAGGCGCAAAAGGAAAATCGGCAGAATGGCATGAACGATTGAAGTGCGAACTGGAAGAAACGATTTCCAATTTGGAAGCCAACGAAGACGAAACAAAAGTCACCAAAACCGCCACTCAAAATCTAAAATCCGCACTCAACGACCTCAACGTGCGCGGCGAATTGTTTTGGCACCAATGGGCAAAAATCGGCAAAACTAAAGTAGGTGCAAAAAGCCGCGAAGCATTTGAACCATTGGCGGAGTTAGCCAAGCAACACGAACAATGCATTGATTTTCAGAATGATATAAAAGCGTTTATTTATCAATTGTTTGATCTGGCAATTGATGGCATTGAAGAATATCAGCGCTACAAAAAGCAGCGCGGGTTGATTGACTACACGGACATGGAGGCGCTGGTAAAGAATTTATTGAGCCATCCGCAGGTGACGGAAGTGTTGCGCGAAGAGTTGGATTTGTTGATGGTGGATGAGTTTCAGGACACCAGCCCAATGCAGTTAGAAATCTTTTTGAAACTCTCCGAATTAGCCAATGAATCAGTTTGGGTCGGCGATCCGAAGCAGTCAATTTATGGCTTCAGAGGAGCAGCGCCGGAGTTGATGGAAGCCATCGTTGCCGACGCCGGCGGCATCAAAGCGGAGAACATTCAGGAGTACTCTTGGCGGTCGCGGCAGGACATAGTTTTTGCCACCAACGCCATTTTCACGAAAGTGTTTGAATCCATCCCAAAGGAGCAAGTGCGCCTCATCCCCAAACGCGAGAACAAGGTCGAACCCGACACCATGACTTGGGCACTCAACCATTGGCATTTTCGAAAAGATCCCGAACTCAAACGAATGCCCGGCAAACCGTGGATGGAAAATTGTTTGGCAGATTTTATCAGGCAGGAGTTGGATCGTGGCGTGCAGATTTTGCCGAAAGGCGAGGAAGTGTATCGCAATGCGCGCGCTGGCGATGTGGCAGTTTTGTGTCGTTCCAATCGGGAGTGTCAGACGGTTGCGGATGCATTACATAGAGTAGGTTTGAAAGCTGCCATTTCGCGGTCAGCCTTGTTGAAAACGGCCGAGGCGTCATTGATTTTAGCATGTCTGAAATTCATCTTGAACCGATATGATACCCTCTCACTGGCAGAAGTTTTGAAACTGCACTCCGCATGGACCACCAAAGAAATCATCGAACATCGACTCGACTATTTGGCAGAAAACGAGAACAGTTATCAACAAAGATGGGCAGAAGAAGTCGAGGTCATCAAAGAACTAAATGACCTGCGCCACCAAGTAATTGAGTTGTCCAGTTCAGAAATTTTAAACCTCCTTTTGGATGAACTCGACTTGCGTCGAATCATCGTGCAATGGGGCAATCAGGAGCAACGTCTTGCCAATGTAGATGTATTGCTAAAATTCTCTTTACAATACGAAGAAGCATGCAATCGCCTCCACACTGCCGCCTCGCTCGGTGGCTTTTTGTTATGGCTCAACGACCTCGAATCAAAAGAAAAAGACACCCAAGGAAGCGGTGAAGGACCCAACGCCGTCAACGTCCTGACCTACCATAAAAGCAAGGGTTTGGAATACCCCATCACGATTTGTCATAGTCTCGAAAACGTCTTGCGAGACGACCTCTGGGGCATCGAAATCGTTGCGGAAAAAGACGAAGTTGACTTATCTAACTTACTGGGAAACAGATGGTTACGCTATTGGGTCAACCCCTACGGCAACCAATCAAAAGGCACCGCCCTCGTCGAGCGAATGCGCGAAAGCGAGGAGCAACAACGCAAAACTCGACAAGCCGTGCAAGAGGAAGCACGACTGATGTATGTGGGCATAACGCGAGCGCGTGACTACCTCGTTTTTCCCTCGCGAGAAGGGAAGGCGACCAATTGGCTCAACCGCGTCTGGCATGGCGCTGCTGACCAACCGACCCTCGACCCAACTCAAAATGACAGCCAATGGCTTTGGAACGATGAAGTGCTCCCCATCCAAAATCGGTCGGCGTATTATGGGCAGGCATTTCAGGAAACTTTAGTGCCACTGGAACCTATCCCTTTCATCAATTCGCCTTTCGGCAAACAACCGCATCAGCCGTATCACATCGACCTCAAAACTGAAAAAATTCAGGTGCAGCAAAAGTTGACGGCGCTCCATAAATCGTCATTTGCCCCACCCCTCGAAATCACTGAGGAAGCTGACAAATCCGCCATCATCAAAGCGCTCAATGGTTTCCTCATCGCCGATCACCCAACCTACCCTCCTGCTCAAAGACAGGCAATAGCAACCGGTCTCATCGAACGTTTTGAAATCAAGGAATGGATAGAGCCGCAAAAAATGGTGCGCCAAAGTCAGGCGTATTTTGACTTTTTAAATAAACAATTTCCTGATGCAGAATTGCTGCGTAGTTATCAGATTAAGTTGTGGCACCAGAATCGATTGTTTGAAACTCAGATTGATAATTTATTGATTACCAATGAGTTAGCAGTGATTGTGAAGTTTTCCAATTTTGCTGGAGGTGCTAAAAAATTGGACGCTAAACTGAATGAATATGGAGATTGGTTTTTCCTTTCGGAAAATGGGGTGAGGGATGAGTATAAAGGTTTAGAGGTGAAGCGGGTTGTAGTGTTTTTGAATTTGGGGTTAATAGTTGAAGTGTGATTCAAATGCCTCAATGCTGCTTTTCGCTTTTCTTCTCCACTCCGCTCGAAGAACGGGGCTGCGAAACGGAGTCCGAGCGGAGTCGAGGACAAAATCACAACATCAGAACTTGCTGTTCTTCTTCTCCTCTACTCGAAGAACTGACTCAAAATAGCAAACCTTTTCCAACCCCATTTGCCGAAAGGCATAAACAAAAAATGAGCCTGCTTAATTAAAATCAGGCTCACCGAAACTAACTAACCAAATTAAACTGAAGTCAGTTTAATCAATAATCATCAATTTCTCATTGAAGTTTAAGTCCTTTCCATTCGTGATAGAAATCATGTAGAATCCGGCACCTAAACCTGAAGTATTCAAGTTAAGTTGGTTGATTCCTTTTGCGGTGTTCAAGAAGTCAGTTCTGACTAATTGACCTGCTTGATTCATCACTCGAACTGTTACTTTTTCATCAGACGGGCTGGAGAAGGCAACCTTAATCTGCTCGGTTTCACGAGCTGGATTTGGATACACTGTCAATTCCGAAATAGAAGTTGCTCTATCAAGAGCCGCTGGAGTCGTATTCCCAGGAATCGGAGTTGGGTCATCACAATCTACGATTGAGTATGTAATACCTTCGAGTATCAATTGCGCTTCAAGATCGGCAGCAAAATCAGAAGGCACAGGCAAAATGAAAGTTTCACCATCCTCGGTGATTTGGAAGCAAACCAAATCAGTAGAGTCAACTGGAAAGTCTGGCCAATCTGGCTCGTCTAAATCCTCACAGTCAACTATCTCAAATGAGACACCATCTGCAACGAGTTGTGCCTCAAAGTCAGCAGCAAAATCTGCAGGAATCGGCATAACATAAGTCAAACCATCTTCAGTAAGTTCATAACAAACCAAATCATCGTAATCGGTTGTGTCAACTGGAAAGTCTGGCCAATCTGGATCATCCAAGTCCTCACAATCAACTACTGCAAAAGGAATACCCTCTGCTGTCAATTGTGCCTCAAAGTCAGCAGCAAAATCTGCAGGAATCGGCATAACAAAAGTGAATCCATCTTCAGTAAGTTCATAACAAACTAAGTCATCGTAATCGGTCGTGTCAACTGGAAAGTCTGGCCAATCTGGATCATCCAAGTCCTCACAATCAACTACTGCGAAAGGAATGCCCTCTGCTGTTAACTGTGCCTCAAAGTCAGCTGCGAAACCTGCAGGAACTGGCATAACATAAGTCAAACCATCCTCTGTAAGTTCATAACAAACTAAGTCATCGAAACCTGTCGTATCGACTGGAAAGTCTGGTCCATGAGGCAAGTCGTCACAATCAACTATCTCAAATGAGACACCGTCTGCGATGAGTTGTGCTTCAAAATCCGCTGATAAATCTTCAGGAATTGGAATGACGCAAGTGTCACCGTCGTATGCTATTTCATAACAAATGAGATCGTCTAAATTTGGAACGCCCGTCGTGTCAACTGGGAAATCCGGCCAGTCTGGCAAATCAAAATCGTCGCAATCAACCACTTCGAAAGGAATACCTTCATCCGTAAGTTGGGTTTGGACATCGGCGGCGAATTCAGCAGGAACTGGTAGAACTTCCGTCTCTCCTCCCATTGTGATTTCCAAGCACACTAAATCTGGCTGTGCAGAGAGACCAACTGAAAGTAGCATCATGAGAACGAATCCCATTTTTGCAATAAGTTTTTTCATTCTATTATTTTTTGTTTTAAGAAATATAAACTGATTTACAGTTTATAAACAATCATGTTAATCTATTCGAGACACCTTCAGACCATGGTTGAAATTTGTATCGGAAAAGATAAATACGAAAGGGCAATATTGCTTTTCACCTCTCAACACGAGATACTCGTTTTGAGGGTTGGGTGGTGAAGTAATTATTTTTAAAAATGAATAGGTTACGTGCTTTTCACGCTTAAAAAGAAAGGAAAAATTTTAAATATTTGGATTCCGAACTCCGATTGGGGAGCAAAAAAAAGCTCTCATGCCAAAACGAAATGGAAGGCTACACTGACTCAAAAAGTCAAGTAATTCATTCATACCTGATCCAACTTGTGACCATACATTTACTCCACAATCAGAGGTAAGCCTTTCGGCAAATGAATTCCCAAAAATCGCAATCGATCATAGATATAAATAGTATGATTCCAGAATTGTTTTTGGGTATCAATCAAGAAGAATGGCGCAAAAAGAAGTTCAAATAACTTCTTGATATTTTTGGTTCTTGGACAAAATTCGTAGAACATAAAATCTAAAATTTTTTCATCAAAGATTTTCGAGTTCGAGA
>CALCJP010000173.1 GCA_937967625.1 uncultured Saprospiraceae bacterium | reverse complement strand
TTCATTTTCAATGATTTGCTTTAGGACAATTTGCACCTCGTTGGTAGTCACTGCCGCACCTTGATTATTGACAAAAGTCTGAATAAACATCTCTTTCACTGGGAAGATGCCATAAGGGGTTTCCATATATTTTCGACTGGTCACGCGCGAGATGGTCGAGACATCCAGGTCTAATTTATCAGCTATTTCTTTTAGCACGAGGGGTTTGAGCGTTGCTTTATTTCCCGAAAGGAAAAATTCTCTTTGATGTGCCACTATCAATTTCATGGTATCCATCATCGTGGAGTCCCGCTGTATCAAAGCTTCTTGCAGCCAACGCGCGTCTTCCATTTTGGCTTTGATGAAATTGGTCGCTTTTTTATCTAAGTTCTGTTTGGCAATTTCAGAGGCTTCTTTATCCACTCGCACGGCACCCACCCTACTATTCGGAATCGAAACAATAATGGATTCCCCTTCAATCTCAATCTGATAATCAGGAATAATCACGGAATTGGAGTCAAAAACATCAACCACCGCAGTCGAAATCGGATGTGGGTTGAGCGAAGTGATGACACCAATCGCATTTTTCAACTCCTCCGTATCAACAGAAAGCGTCTTCTTTATCTTTTCATAGTTATGATTCCCTAAGTGATCCAAATGATTCTCAATAATCAACCGAGCCAAATCCAATGAATCCACTGAATAATGCGAAACAATGAGCCGATCCAATTGCAAAAGCAAACACTCTTTCAAGTCCCTTGCGCCAATGCCCGGCGGGTCTAAATCTTGCACTCGTTCAAGTGCTGCCGTCATCAATTCCAACGGCACAAATTGATTGGCGGCAATTGAGATATTGTCCGTCAAAGACTCAATGGATTGATTTAGCTTGCCATCATCGGCAAGTGATTCAATGATAAAAATCACATACTTCAACTCCTCCGTTGGAATCGAATCTTCTAACTTCACAAAATCAATCAACTTCTGCCGCCATGACTCCTGCTCCACTGCTATCAACTCCCGAAACGAGTTGTCATTATAGCCCTGTTCTGTTTGATAATTATAGTTAGGTTCATCATCCTCCAATCCCCAATTCAGTGGATTTTCAATGTCCGCACCATCAAATTCAGCAGTATCAATCTGTGGCGTTTCGGATTCGGAAGTGCTATTCGGTTGGTATTCGAGATAGGGATTTTCTTCCAGTTCCTTGTTGATGTATTGGTCTAATTCAATAGCATTGAGTTGCAGCATATTCAAAAACTGAATCTGCTGCGGTAGTATCTTTAATGTTTGACTTTGTTTTTGTATTTGAGAGTTTCTCAATGCCATTGCCTCGTCTTATTTCTTTTATCCAAAGATAGAAATCCTTAAACAAACGGAACCGAGATCAGGTTCAAAACTCAAACTCAAACTCAAAGATCAAATTCAAACCACCCGCAATTTTTTACCGCTTTCGCGGAATGAAAGAACATTTGAAACATTCCGTCGCCCATCTCTCGTCCAGCGGAGCCCCGAAAGCTTTCGGGGTCCTCCGTTTTAACCTCTCTCAATCGGACAAGTCATGCAATGCGATCCGCCGCGCGCGCGCGACAACTCATTGGAAGGCAAGGTGATGATCATATTCTGCACCTTTTTTGGATCTATCTTTTTCTTTTTTACTCTTTCGAGAAATGTCGTGGCATGAATCACCTCATAGCCTGCTTCCTTAAAAGCGATTTCTGTTTTCGGATTTCGATCATAAGTTATCGCAACGCCTGGTCTAATCGCCACGAGATTGCAGCCATCCGTCCACTGCTCGCGCTCTTGATAAGGAGATTCGCCTTGGCCACTGAGGATGAATTGGATGTCGGGGTTGATTTCGTTAATGAAAAAATCTTTGATCGAAGGATAAGTCGTTTTGCCTCCGTAGTGCCGATGGACTTCCACATAGCTACTCAATCCATCCACTACTATTGGCTTGTATGCGACCACATGATCTTTATTGATTTGCGTGAAGATGGTATCAATGTGCATGCACGTCCGCTCATTAGGGATGTTGATTTGCACGACGTTTTTCACGACTCCCTTGTCGAAAAGCACTTTCTTTAGCGAGTCAATCGACCAAGCATTAGTACGTTCACTACAACCAATCAGTAAGTAGTCCTCATTGATAATCATCACGTCGCCGCCCTCAATCGAAACAACCTCTCCTTTCCGCGAAGGCGGAAATTCATCCACATGATTAAGATTAATCAACTTGCCCGCTTTCTTCAAATCTGCAAAAATCGGATGTGCCCAAAAGACAAAACGTGTCAGAAAATTTTCGCGAAAGCGAGCTTCTTTTGAGGCGCGGGTGACGATGACATGATCATTGATAGTCACTGCAATGTCGCGCGTGAAGATGAAATTCGGAATCGGATTGAAATAGATAAAATCAGATTTCGCATGATAGCCAGTGATCAGCACTTCAGTCAACTCACTATTAGGTAGCCCTTTCAAAAACGCTTTCTGCTCTTTCGACAACTCTTCGTAATAAGTGATTTTATCCATCATCTCTTTCTTAGATTCAGGATCTTTATCGAGCGCTTCGTTGAGCAATTGGTGCATTTCTAACACATTCTTCTTTCCCACAAAAGCACCCAACACTTCCGTAAAAATATCATGTTCTTCCTGCATTTGCGGCAAAAAAACGATGTCATCAAAAAGCAATTCGTCAGCATGCTTAGGCGAAACACGCGCAATCCCCTCATCAGGTCTATGAACAATCACTCTCTTCAACGGATGAATCTCAGAAGCACAAAAAACTTTAGAAGCCATTTAAATATACAATTTTGAATGAGGAATTTAAATCATGATAGATTTAGGCGAAAGTATCTGCTCGATATGATAAATCGAATTGATTTTGCCCGCAAATATGCAATAAAAAGAGGGATTCTTTGAAAGTTGAAGCACCTCCGTCGGGCGGCTGTCATCTATATGGCTCGACTTCAATTTGCTCTTTATCGTAAACTTCGAATGTGCATATTCCAATTCCACAGATTCATCCAAATATCGACGAATTTGCTTTTCCATTTTTGAAAAATTGGTCATCGGTCGAGCAGCACATTGGTTGCAATCCGATGGTGCCTCAGGTCGGCATTTCGTATTGATTTGCTGACAATTAAACTTTGGCTGATTTGTTTTGGAAACCTCATGTGGCGTATATGCCACCGAGGACAAGGAGTAAAACTCACTCAGTCCATAAGGCATCAAAGAACAAAAACTGCCATCCATCACGGTAAGTGCAGGAAGCTGTTTTTTGGGTGATTTGACGAAAGTCATCTCGGCGATTTCGTGGGTCAATTCTATTTGCCGAAAGGCGAAAAGGTCTAAAATGCCATTGGTTGCCGAGTAGGTGGCGTTGATTACATTAGCAGATTTTATTTTCGTAAAATGCTGTTTTTCAGCAATTTCCAATTCTACAATGAAATTTCCGCTTTCGCGGAATGCCTGCTTAGGTTGACAATTCGTCAGAACAGTCACATTGGGTAACTCCTCCAATTTCCTTTTATAAAATCCCCCAATCCGAATCGGATCAAACGAAAACTCCTGCGTCTCATACAATCGCTCAATCCGCTCTTTTTTCATATATCGAGGCACCTCAATCGCCCGACAAGGCACCTCCAAATGCTTACAAAATCGCTCAAACTGCGCTGCATCTGTCATCGACCCAAATTTATCTATCGCATAAAAATGCTGGAAAGAATCATTGATAAACGAACGATGATCTTTGATAAATCGCGCTTTGTATTCCTCACTCAACCGCGCCGTCGCAATGCTCCTCGGATAGTGATAGCCGCTATGAATGCGCGCTTGATTGACCGTCGATGCTTTTAGGAAAAGGTCATTTTCTTTTTCAATTAATAAAATACGAGCGCCCTGCTCCGCCAACCAAGTAGCGGCATAGCACCCAAAAATGCCTCCGCCGACGATGAGATAATCGAAGGTTTCCATAGGGAAGGAGTAGGGAAAATTGCGCCAGTTTCAGTAGGCAGTAGGCAGTAGGCAGTAAATTAAATGGTTGCAACCACAAATTTACTGCCTACTGTAATACTGCCTACTGAAGCACTGCCAACTGATCAGTTCATCACCGTCACATGCCCCTTGATCACCTTCCTTCCGGCAGTGTCAAATTTCAGGACATAGTAATAAGTCGCATGAGGCAATTCTTTACCAGAGTTGTTGGTACCGCGCCAGTCGTTTTGATAACCTTGAGCGCGGAAGACCTCATCGCCCCATCTGTTGAAGACCAACAATTCGGCGTTTTGAAACTGCCCATTTGCTAACTCTTCGAAGAAAAGTTCATCGTTTAAACCATCGCCATTTGGAGTGATAACGTTTGGTACTTCACTGAGGACATCCAAGCCGTCGTAGCGCAATTCGACCGTCGCTTGGTCGCAAAGGTCAGGGCATTGGATATTACAGATTTCATATTCGAAATTGATGACGCTTGCGTTTTCACTTGGAAATTGGAAACGATAGCGACCGTCACCCTGACTTTCCAAAACGCCAATCTGCGGCGTAGAAAGCAAATCAAACATCAAATCACTCACCGAGCCGCTGATGACATCATTGGCAAAAACATCGAAAAAGATTTCTGTCGAACCCGGCTGCGCGGAGAAAACGTCGTCTTGCGCATCAGGCGCAACTTCCAAAGTCACCGCGATGGTATCAGATGAATAATCAGAGCAATCCGCATCCGAAAGGAACCAAACGAAGAGGTTTCTTCCTTGCTGGAGTTGGGAGATATTGGTAGTGGCTGCGGAGACATCTTCAAGCCCTGCGCCGGGTGTGAAGGCTTCCCAACGTCCGGTAATATTGGCAGGTAGATTACCGATTACTTGTCCTTCCAAATCGCATACAGAAAAATCATCTCCAGCTTCTGCGGGTGGCAGGTTGGCAGCGAAAACAACTTCGGTTTGCGCTTTGCTCGTGCAGCCATTGTCAGTGCTGACGAGGGTGATTTCGTATATGCCCGGTTGATTGACCGTCGGCATTAAGGTGGTGCTTCCTGCAACGATATTGCCACCTTGGACGGCAGTCCAAGTTGCCATTCCTGCATCGGAACCGCTGGCGTCGATTGTCAATTCGCCGGAGCAGCCGATGGAGTCGGTTGGGTTTAAAACAATCATCGGAGACAGCGTGTCGCCGATTACCAATATGGAGTCGATGGCTTCGCAGCCGTTTGTTTCGTTTTTGATGATTAGGTAATAATAACCTGGTAGATCGACTTCTGCAATGAGGGAGGACGAATCAAGGATATTTCCCGAAAGGGTATTCCATGTAAATGGAAAATCAGCGCCATCGGAAGAGTTAGAGGCGTCGAGTTCAGTCATCGTTTCTTGGCAGTCGATATAGGCGGTGTCAGCGAGTGCTACTATTGGCTCGTCAAAGTTTTCTTGGACCAAAAATGAGGTGCTATCTGAACAACCTGTAATTGGATTTCTGAGCACCAACGAGTAGGTGCCTGCCTTCATCGCATCTGCAAAAGGCAAGTTCGGATCGCCCTCTATTTCTCCATCCAAGGTTTACCATTCGAAAATCATCGGAGGTGTGAAAGTTGAGTTACTTGAACTCAACTGGACTAATGAATTATTGCAATCAATGACGCTTGTGGCACTAATTTCTGCCTGTGGGAAAACAGGTGGAGCTACCTCAATCTGCACTGAAGATGAGCACCCATTTCTGAAGTTTTCGGCTGTCGCCAAATAGGTGCCCGGTTCATCAATGAAAACCACTTGCTGATTGATGCCACCTATGATACTGCCATTGAGGGTACTCCATAGGTAATTGACCACTGCATTTTGGTCGCCCTCTATTTCTAATCGAATATCGTCTTCATCACATGGAAACTCCACAAATGGCTGACTTGTTGAGATGGCAGGAGGCGTCGTGTCATCTTCCACCAAAATGGAGGAAATGCTTCTGCAATTGGTTTGTCGATTATAAACCTCAAAAGCATAGATACCAGGCGCGTCAATTGTTGGCGTCATGGTGTTCCAGTTGTCCACGATGTTGCCATCAGTGGTGTACCAATAATGCTCAAAAAGTGGCCCCTGCGCCGACCTCGAACCATCCAATTGAATCGTCGTGCTGCGGCAGTTAAAAACCGTATCCATACCTGGATTATTGAATGGCAAATCAGAACCACCAAACACCCGAATTGAATCTTTTGTTATACAGCCACTTTCATCATCTCTTACGGAAAGGACATATAGACCCGACGCGCTGACGGTTGGAAAGAGGCTATCATCCCCCCTAACGAAATAACCGCCATCAGTACCCCACTCATAAGAATTGTTGCCTACAGAAGAACCCGTACCATCCAACTGTTGCTCTAAAGTGTCGCAAGTGATCACTTTAAAGGGGCCAGCCTCTGCCTGTGGAAAGTTAAAATTTTCGGTTACGGTGACGGAAGTCATGGCTGTGCAAAAAGTCTCATTATCTGTCACTACCAGTTGATAATCGCCCACCTGATCTACTTCAACAAATATTTCATCGGAAGATGAGATAATACTTCCATTGGTGGTCGTCCAGTTATAGTCAAATCTAAAACCAATCGAGGAAGCACCTCCATCGATTTCGAGGGTGTTACTGTAGCAATTCAAAACATAATCTGAACCATTTATTTCCGCTATCGGCGGAATGGCGTCTTCCACTTCTATCTCTGCTCGAGCGCAACAGCCGTTGTCATTGTCAGTCACTAAAAGGATATAAGTCCCTGAACCTTGCACGGTCGGTTCGAGCGTTTGAGCGCCGGAGACGACAGTACCATCAGTTGAACCCCAAGAGTAGCTAAAGTTACCTTGAGAAGAATTCGTTCCATCTAAAGTGAGTGGAGAATTGATACAATCTGCGATTGGTAGCCCAGTGATTTGTGCAGTGGGTGCTGCGGCATCATCTAAGATCACCTCAAATGTTCTGACCACTTCCCTCGGTGGCGTGCTGCTATCGGTGATGGTTACGGTATAGTTGCCTGCTGGCAAATTGCTGATGTCTTGGGTCATGGCTCCGTTGCTCCAATTGATATTGAGTGGAGGCACTCCGCCTGTGATATTGAGGTCGATGAAGCCTTGCTCTTTGTTGAGGCAAGTTGTGTTTCCTACATCGGTTGATTGTGCAAAAAAGTCGCTGACGCTTAGCGTTCCGCCAAAGAGTTCTGTACCAACGTTCACTCCCGGTGCAAAACCAGAAAACGCCGTCGAGTTTGAATTTAAAGCCACTTTCGTGGAACTTCCCGGCGCGCCAATCATCTCAAAACACAACGACATCAAAATCAAATTAGGATCTCGGAATATCCCCAATCGCGTACTGTCTCGCCAAGTGACAATCAATGACCCCGGGTCAGCATTGTCAAATAGTAAATTATCACTATCAAAATCAGGGAGGTTAGCTAAAAAGGCATCATCGTATTTCGCTACGCTTGGATCCCAACTCAACTCAAAAGCAAAGTCAGTGATATTGGCAAAAAACTCAGTGGTCAAATCAAGGCAAACGATTTCATTGGGGTCGCCTGTGACGTCTGTTAGATTTAAATTTAGGGGTTGAAACTTCATCAAAACCGCGCCGCTGTTTGTATTGACATTGATAGGGCGATTGTTTTGGTGAGTGGCGCTGATTGCCGTCGGCATATCTTCAAAACGTATTGGGGTGGTAGTGCCCGGTATCGCAATAGCCGTATAGCAAACCTCAAAAATGACTGTCTCATCTGGCACAGATGCACCCAGAGAAGACCAATTGACTGCTATCCTTCCATCTGAGAAAGCATTGGTCGTATTGAAGCTATTGGGCGAAAGATTTTCGAGGTTGTAATTTGAGATGCTGTTGAATATCAGTTGTGAGGGATTCCACGAAAGTGAAAAATCTAAGTTTTTTAGAAATTCGAAGTTGTTGACGCTGATTTCCACGCAAGTGGAGGTATTAAAAGGCGTCACTTCTTCTATTGAAGCTGTTAATTCCACTGGGTCAAAACCCATTGGCAAAACGGTTACGCTTCCTTGATCTCTGGTGAAACTGATAGGATCACCTGCTATGTTGAAAATTTCAGAGGTAATAGGATTGTCAACGATATTGACTGGAGTCATGTCTCCCACACTTCCAACTACTTCAAAACAAAGTGCCATGATTACAAAGTCATCTGGGACGCTGACTCCCCTACCCGTTGGGTCATCCCACTCCATCCACAAGCGACCATTGTCGATGTCGGTGTAGAAAAAATTACCAATACTCAGAGCAGGCAGGCTTGTCTGACATACTGCTTGAAATTCGAGCACATTGATTGCCCACGTAAAACTCAATTTCATTCTGCCAACGTCACGGAAGTCTTTGGCGGTGACTTTGACCGTTACTGTTTCGCCAGGAAAACCACCCTCGTGGGTGAGATTTAAAGACGTTTGGGCGAAAGCCCCATCAATTAAAAAAAGGAAGAAAAGTGTGCAAAGTATATTTCTTAAAGTCATGATTTTATAGTTGCCGGGTTACCGAGTTGTCATTGTTGCCGGAGTGCCGTGGTTGCCGTTATTTACTCGAAAGAGTAGCTTAATTGGAATTCGTGAACATTGCCGATGGTGGCGCCATAATCTTTCATGGTGTAGCCAAATTGATAGCCAATCCGCACGATGTCTTTGAAGCCGATGTTTTCGCCCAAAATCACTCCTGCTTCCAACAAAAGCGACCGATTGCTACTCGCTCCGATTCCTGCCCAAAACAATTCGCGGCTATAGTAATTGACATTCAAATCTACATTGACTGGCGCGCCAGACACATATCTCACTACAAAAGTGGGTTGGACTAAATTTACTTTCGTAAAATATTTTTGAAAGCCACCTGAGAGAATCACGTGCGCTAATTTGTCAACTTGAAACTCGCCATTGGTTCCCGTCTCAAAAGAGAGTTGGCTGCCGATTACTTGCGGCACAGAAAGTCCTGCCCACACATAGCCATCTTCGAGAAATGTCTCTCTCATCCTTTTGTACCAAGAAACGCCAAAACCGACATCTGGGTAAGTTTGCTTTCTATTATCAAGGGTCAAAATATCATTGCCATGTCGTGGTTTGAACTCCGTGGTGTTGACTCGATATTGAGCGGCACCTATCGAAATTCCAGCACCCCAAGCGCCATAGTATGGGTCTTCTGAGAGTAACCCCCCGATGTTGGCATAGCCACCAACCATACCTGTGGGTCCGGTTTTGTCATTGACCAAACGACCGCCGACCAAAAGGCTAAATCCTTTTTTGGTTTCAAACAAATTTTGAGCAATGATGGATTGGGTCACCGGATGTCCTTCCAGTTCAAGCCATTGGGCACGGTAGTTCACATCAATCGAAAAAGTATTTTCAAAAAGAAAATAACTTTCCGCCAACATGGATGGATTGTAATCTTTAAGAAAATTGCCAGTAGTTGTCAATTGCGGAAGTTGTTGTCCCAAAAGAGAAAACCAACAACCAAAAAGCAGCACAGTAAATGTGATTCTCATGGATAGAATTTTAGCAATAATGAAACGCTTTATTGGCTTTCGCCAAATAATAGGGAGGGTAAACTCGGAATGGAAATTTTCTGCAAAGGTAAGCGAGTCTGAGTTGCAACTCAACCAAAAAAAGGAATTTGTCGCAAAAAAGCTTAGATGAGTCCTTTCATAAAAAAACCCGAGAGGCACTTACGCGCCCCCCGGTTTTTTTCGAAGTGCCGAAGCACAACGAGTCAGAAGAGAAATATGAAGGCTCAGACCCCCAAAAAAAACCTTTCATACTCTCTTAAGACCTTCTTTAAGATTTCCCCGAAAGGGGTAAATCTCATTTCTTAGTATCAAGTCGTTGGATTTGTCCCGATGGCTTTTTGGGCAACCATCGGGACGAAATCATCTTTTATATTGATTCTTTAAAACCTCTCGTGATTTGAGTCAGTTTAGAAGAACAGTAAGCTATTATCTGTTGATTTGGACGTATCCACTCAATTTCTGAGTGTTTCCGTCATCGTCAACATATTCGACTACGTAGAAGTAAGTTCCGTCAGGAAGCACACTTGCTTCCCAATCACCTCTCCATCCGTCAGTATTGGTGTAACCATC
>CALCJP010000172.1 GCA_937967625.1 uncultured Saprospiraceae bacterium | reverse complement strand
GCCATGTTTTTGGCACACATATTGCAATTTAAGTTAATGTGTAAGTTTTGGTTAAAGAATTGTAAGATTCGTTTTTTCCGACCCGTGAGATCCCCTCACGGGTTCTTTTTTTGTGCCACCCAAATTTATTTGGGTGTCCTATCACTCATCTTTTTCGCCTGGCTCATTTTCATAATCAAGTCCGTATTCTATATCATGGGTGAAATTCAAAACATCATTTGAATTTCATATCTGAATTTTGACACCCAAATAAATTTGGGCGCTACTTTAAATTTGGAGGCTCTTTAATTTGAGTACTACTTTTCGCCCAAATAAATTTGGGCGCTACTAATGAAAAGCATTTCTTTGTGCCGGTTTCCTCTCTAAGCAATTTATCAAAAACAATCTCGACATTTGACGAAAGTCAAATAAGAAATATTAATCATCAAATTCCGATAAAAATCGGAGCCAAAATCTACCAACTACTATGATAATTGGGGTACCTAAAGAAATTAAAAATAACGAGAACCGCGTAGCACTGACCCCTGCCGGGGCGATGGAGCTGACCAAGCGAGGTCATACTGTCTATGTCCAAAAAACCGCAGGCGTAAGTTCCGGTTTTAGAGACAAGGAATATGTGCAGGCAGGTGCGGAAATTTTACCGACCATTGAGGATATTTATGACATCGCGGAGATGATCATGAAGGTAAAAGAGCCGATTGAGCAGGAATACAAATTGGTCAAAAAAAACCAATTACTGTTCACCTATTTTCACTTTGCTTCTTATGAGCCATTGACGAAGGCGATGATCAAAAGCAAAGCCGTTTGTTTAGCTTACGAAACAGTGGAGACGCCTGATCGCAAATTGCCGCTATTGATTCCAATGTCGGAAGTAGCAGGTCGTATGGCAACTCAAGAAGGTGCCAAATATTTGGAAAAACCAATGGGTGGATTAGGCATCCTTTTGGGAGGTGTGCCGGGCGTTCAGCCAGCGGAAGTAATGGTCATCGGCGGAGGAATTGTGGGAACACAAGCCGCTAAGATGGCCGCTGGTCTTGGCGCTAATGTCAAAATCTTAGACATCAACCTCGACCGCTTGCGCGAATTAGCAGACATCATGCCCGCCAATGTAGAGACCATTTATTCAAACGAATACACGGTGCGTCAGCTGGTGCAACAATCGCATTTGATTATCGGAGCAGTTTTGATTCCTGGAGCGAAAGCGCCTAACATCATCACACGCGACATGCTCAAAACCATGCAAAAAGGTACTGTATTGGTAGATGTGGCAGTTGACCAAGGTGGCTGTTTCGAAACCACGATACCGACCACTCATGCCAAACCGACCTTTAAAGTCGATGGAATTTTGCACTATTCAGTAGCCAATATGCCGGGAGCAGTTCCATTTACTTCTACCGTTGCGTTAACGAATGCTACGCTTCCTTATGCGATTAAATTGGCCAACGAAGGTTGGAAAAAAGCATGTAAAAATGATAACGCTTTAAAACTCGGACTCAACGTCATCAAAGGTGATGTCGTCTATAAAGGAGTTGCTGATGCGTTTAACTTGAAATTAGTAAGTGTGGATAAGCACTTGAAATAATAAAAAAGCCGCCCCTTCTCGGGGCGGCTCAAAACAACTAACATTATAATCTAAGTAAAGCTTTTGCGAAGTGTTCTACTTCTTTTGATTTTTTGTTAGAAAAAAGCCGCCCCAACGTATAAGGGGCGGCTTCAAAACAACTAACATTATAATCTCAATTAATCTTTATTTAGCACTATCATCTTTTTAGTCGCTGAAAACTCAGGCGTCGAAATTTGATAGCTGTAAATACCTCCATTAGCAAAGTCAGATTTTTTCAATCTCCACTCGTGGGTTCCTTCTGTATAGGTTCCAGAATGGGATTTGACCAATCTACCTTGTGTGTCATAAAGATTCAATTCTACCTCAGTGCCTTTCGGCAAATAGAATCCAATCACCGTCGATTCAAAAACCGGGTTCGGAACGTTTTGTAGCAACTTGAAATCAGCTGCTGCGTGAGCATTCCCAAAGTCCAATTGAGTTTTCAAGTATTCACCGTTTTTGCCGTAGGCTTCGTTTTTGGTGAATTGAGAACTCAAGGTCAACAAATCGCTTACCCTACCCGATTGCTTCGTGTTGAAAATCAATTTGAAAGCAACGGAATCAATCGCTTCATCGGACTCATTCCAACTTGCAGTTAGCACGCCGTCTTCGACCATCGTCTGTCCAAAGTTGAGTTGAGAAGCAGTTGATTCCTGAATCTCTACCAACTCCAATGCTTTAGTTTCAAAGTGCATAGTGAACTGATAACCAATGAGTTGCGAAAGCTGAGCAGAAGTAAATTCGATCTCAATTTGTTCCTCACTCTCGAATTCGAAATCCATGGTCTCCAACCAAAGTGTCTTATCGACCTTTCGGTCAATGATGGTCTGCGCGCTGTTCGCTTTCGCGTCTCCGCTGACGTCACCTACTTTGATTCCTACAAAATTGGCAACTTCATCTGCTGCGATATTATTGAAACTCTTCGCCTCAGGGAAGGTCGTTGCAAATGGATCAAGCGGATTCGCAAAAGCGAAATCTTTATCCACGAATCTCCAACTTTCGTTGTTCGGAAATTCATTGGTTGCCCAAAGAATTACTTTTCGGATGGCTACCAAATCAAGGGTCGATACGTTGCCTGAACGGTTGGCGTCTGCGGCAATCAACTTGTATGGCGAATCCAACAATTCGACGTTCAAGACATGCTTGCTGATCAATGCCAAGTCGTAAGTAGTCACTCCATTTCGGATATCATCATTTCGCGAAGGCGAAACGGAATAGTCTCCATTGGTAACTAAGTTTTCGAATTGGAACGCACCGTCATTGGCAGTAAATTCAGATTGCGAGGCAGTACCACTGAGTCGGACTTCAACGTCTGAAACTTGCTGCCCTTTTTCGTTGGTAATGCTACCTGCTATGCTCAATGGTCTTGAACCGGCACAAACATTATTATTGTCCTGAACTTCGATGTAGGTGGCACAGAAATCTGTTTGATTCACGCCGTCGTCAGAGCGTTCGTTGACCCAAAGTTGAACCAAGGTGGCACCTCGATTTGCACAGGTCAATAAGATTGAACTGTCAGTCGGAGCAGTGGTCAAGTAGTCGTCTGGCGAGATGAAACCGTCGCGATTACGATCTTCCACCACATTTGCCGAAAGGCGAATGTCATGGCAATAGTCAAAGCTACTCGCGTCAAAATCAGACGCCCAAACTTCCACCATACCGGTAGGCATAAGCTGAACACTCAGTCCATTATAGCAAACCGGAGTCGGTGCTTTGCAGTCGATAATCTCAAAAGTGATGTCTAACCAACTCGTGTTGCCACACTCATCAGATACGAAGAACCTCGCGGTGTGCGTCCCCAATGGATAGCGTCCTTGAAGTGCATTGTCACCAAAGAATTCAGATGCTCTAAAAGTCGTAGCAAATGCATCCAATTCCCATCGAACCTCATAGTTTGAGCAAAGCTCCACTACGTTTGGAAGGAGGTCAACGAGACCCGTGCATGGGTCTTCATCCAAGTCCCCTCCACAGAAGGTGTCATCTCCATCGTAAGTAAGCACGGGAGCAGTGTTGTCAAATATTTTGACGTGTTGGATGTATTCATAATAGCCCGTTGATGGCAAATTGGTCGGTTCGCCATTGAGGGTCAAGACATCTCCGTTGGACTCATAAAGATGAGGCGCATTGAAGTTGACCCGCGTGGCTTGATTTCGGCTTCCGCCAAATCCGTCACCAAATCGTCCGTCGTTGTTGAGGTCTCTTCTTGGTAGTGTCGTTGGCTGGGAGACGCCGTCGTATTCGCACCAGTTGATCACTCGGTAAGTCACCAGTTTTTTCTTGCATTCGCCGCCTGGAGAGGCGATGAGTTCTTTTTCTTCCACGTTAATAGCGAGAAGGTCACATGCGTTTTCGACGAAAGTCAAACTGTCTGGTGCGGCATTGTCGCACTCTTCTTCAAAGTCGCCGGGGATGCTCAGGGAGTAGTTGTTTTGAGCCATGATCATAATAGTCTGGCGGCAGCTTCCTAAGGAGCGGTTGCCAGAGTCGTCGATGGCTCTGAAACTTCTTCTGATCGTTCCGGTGCCGCAGAGGTCTAAACTTACATTTGGCGAAAGCGCTTCAATCTGTGCTTGGCAATTGTCAATTGCAGTGGCTGCTCCGAACAAGTCATCCAAAACCGCTGGGTCTTCGAAATCTGTATTAGCTGGGAAGTCTCCGCAATTCGCCCAAACATCTTTTGGTGCTGTACAAACTGGGCGTGCTTTGTCTTCGATATTGACCTCAATCATGCAGTCATTGAAGTGACCGTTGAGGAAGGCGTCGTTGTATGAGACTCCATTGCGGCGTCCATTTCTATGGGTGAAGCCATCGGCGATGCTTTGGTTGGTATTGATGGCCCCCGTTCCAGGGTCTAAGTCATATACACGTAGCATAATGACTACGGTCTGCCCGATATCAGTACAACAGAACTTCACTTGGTCATCAAACCACTCTTGATCGTCGTTGGTACGGGTGTCATCTGCGATTTCGGCATCTGTATCGACATTGGCGCGGTCGCATTCGAAACGCTCCATTCTTCTCACTTTGAAGTGGACGGGGGCACAGTTGTCGTAGCTACCTTCGTCAAAGAATTTAGCTTCGACTGCGGTGATGCCATCAGGTTGAGCACTTAACGCCACCTTAGTTACTTCTCTGCAAATTGCAGTGGGAGGCGTTCCGTCGATTACCTCAATTCGTTGGACTAAAGCAGCTGAATTGCCGCAATTGTCCTCGACCACATAGGTAACGTCATGGCTGCCTGCCGGCAAATAAGGAGCCGGGAAGTTGAATCCAGTTACGTTTCCGTCTGCATCCAAAATTGGGTTTCCTTCTCCTGTTGGAGTGATCAACCGAATTGAGTTTTGATTGATGCCAGAACAATTGTCTGAAAATTCAGGAACACCAATTGGTCCACTCGTCGAGCATGAGATATGATCAGAGCCATTGCTTTGATTGGCATTGATTTCCGTTTCAAAATCATCAGCCAATTGAATAATTGGATCTTTTTTGTCCAAAACTTTGATGATTTGCACATCGCTCGCGATGTCACCGGTACACCAGTTGAGTACCGTCCAAGTTCTTAAAATCTTGAAGCTAATCGTCGTGTCAACGCCTGAGCATGCCTCCAATTTTTGGTCTTTGTAAGTCACTGAGAACCTACATGTTGAATTATCAACTCCCAAAACATTTGGCACACCTGAGCCGGTTAATTCCAAAATATCTGCGTCTTCTAATCCTTCTGCTTGAGTTGGATCAGCATCGTAAATCGGTACTTGAATAATCTGTGGTGCGTGCGCGGTGGCAGGTGCAACATCGCAATCTTGGAGGTATGGACAACCAACATTTACCGAAAGGTTAAATCCAACCAAGTCGCGCTCAGGAGTGGCTGTGCCACATGCTAAGTCACTGTCTGTCAATGGATTATCAATATTGTCATCATAGTTTGGATCGAGACTTACGTCCAAATCTTCACCATCATTCCACCAGTTGGTGCCTGCTTCATAAGGTGCAATGCCAGCGAGGTCGTCACCTGCTTTGCCCGTGATACAGCATAGATCAGTAGCATCCAAAAGCGCTGCGTTGGTCAAAATTGCTTCATGCAGTTGTGTTGCATTTACAATGCCTTGATTAAAGGCAAATTGCTCACAAGTCCAAGTGATGTCATCAGGGAAGGTGATGTCAGTTTGCGTCACTCGGATCGTCTGCTGACAAACCGCTGACTCGTTGCCATAAATATCCCTTGCTTGGTAGGATCTGACAATTACCGTCTGGTTGCAATCGTCAATTTGCTCCTCTTCTTCCACCAAAAAGACAACTGGATTGGCGTCGCAATTATCAGTAGCCGTGACTTCTGTGATGGTACTTAAATCAACAGTACAATCTACC
>CALCJP010000171.1 GCA_937967625.1 uncultured Saprospiraceae bacterium | reverse complement strand
TTATCAAAAAGACTTAAAAACAAAAAGCGCCGTAGAAAGACAACTCGGAATCATCGGAGAAGCCGTAAATCAATTTAGAAAAGAAGCCGAGGAAGTTGAATTGAGCAACTCCCGCCTAATCGTTGATTTCAGAAACCGTTTAATTCATTCTTATGACAACCTTGATGACGCAATTGTCTGGGCAATTCTGAAAAAACATATTCCTATCTTAAAAGAAGAGGTTGAAAAGACATTGAACAAATCATGATTTCTATTACGAATTAAAAATCCCCTCAAAAAACCACCTAAAAGAATAAATCCAACTCCCCACACGTTTTGCCTTTTATCAAAAGGTAACAACATGCAAATCTCCAAATTCCTTCCAGCCATTTTTCTTTTCTGCCTTTCGGCAAATGTCCTTTCAGCGCAAAAAGATACCATTCACCTCAAAGGGGAAGAAGCAATTGACCTTGCTACTTTAGCCATTTCAGATGCCGAAATGATTGACCTGCTCATGCCCGTCATGCCGGGTGTTGGTTCCGCTTCCAGAAATTTGGTCTCCGAAAAAACACTCAAACCCTACATGATGCCGCCTCGAAAACTTGGAGAAAACGGCTCGCTCAATGCCTATGCCCTTACCAACCTGATGGAATACTACGTCAACTTTGACAACAACTTCAAAGACAATTTGAGTCCTGATTATATCTCCCTGAGTACGCAGTCATCGGATTTGCCGAAAGGCTTAGAATTTTTGGCGGTCACGGGCACCGTGTCGGCGGCAATCATGCCCTATGACGCATCCAAAATCTCAACTGCCGTCTATGCCACTCAGAAATATAAAATCCGAAAATACTTGCGCATCTTCTCCTCCTCCAACAATCCCCGCGAACGCATTTTCGAAACCAAAAAGGCATTGATGAAAGGCAACCCCGTTTTGGTAAAAATGATGGTCGATAAAGCATTCATCGACAACCAAGGCAACAAGTTTTGGGACAAACCCATCCGCAACGCCACTGAGGAAGTAGCGATGATAGTCGTCGGCTACAGCCATGACTTAGAGGCATTTGAAATCATGGGCATTTGGGGTAAAGAATGGGCAGATAGTGGTTATTTGTTTTTGGATTATGATGACTACTCGAAGGTGGTGAAGGAAGGGATTGTGATAATTCCGGATCGGGAATTCAAATAATTGAGATACAAGTTATCAATTGAAAAAGGCGCGTAGCGACTTAAAAGTTAGTAGCAAAAAGTTTAATCATCTTTATTGAAGCGCGTAGCGATTCTAACGTTAGAATCGCTACGCGCTTCTTTTTTTTGTGCAAAATAACTTGCTACCAACGTTTAAGTCGCTAACGCGCCTTTCTGGTAGTTACTTATAATCTCCTTCATTAATTTGACAGACTCTCCAAAAACTCGAAAAATTTGCCCAATAAATTGGGCGATTACCTACATTCGTTTCAAAATTCAAAACAACATGAAAAATAGCAAACTCACCTATTGGGCGATTACGGTTGCCCTTGCTGGTTTCCTTTTCGGATTTGATACGATTGTGATTTCGGGAGCCGACCAACCCATTCAAAAACTTTGGAATACCAGTCCGTGGTTTCATTCGACCTTTATTATGTCGATGGCATTGTGGGGCACAGTGCTTGGGGCACTATTTGGAGGCATACCATGCAAGCATTTAGGTCGTAAGAAAACGTTGTTTTGGATTGGGGTTTTATATACCGTTTCGGCAGTTGGCTCCGCTATGGCGAATGACCCATATTTGTTTTCTTTTTTCCGTTTCATTGGTGGTGTTGGAGTTGGTGCCTCTTCTGTTGCTGCACCGATTTACATCTCAGAAATCGCTCCGGCAGAGAACAGAGGTCGATTGGTAGCGACCTATCAATTCAATATCGTTTTTGGAATTCTGATTGCCTTCTTTTCCAATTATTTCATCGGTCAATTTTTCGACCAATCCATCGCTTGGCGGTGGATGTTGGGCATCGAAGCGCTACCTGCCATAATCTATACCATCATGGTTTTGGGCGTCCCTAATAGCCCCAGATGGTTGGCAATCGAAAAAGGAGATGAATCAGGTGCGCGAGCACTACTATCGCAAATCAACCCTGGAGCAAACATTGACCATTTGATGGAAAACATCAAATCTTCGATTACTAAAGTAGGTCAAAAAAGCGCCGGTTTTTTCTCTGGAAAATATAGTACGCCCATCAAGTTGGCTTTTGTTTTAGCCTTTTTCAATCAGTTGTCCGGAATAAATTTCGTCCTCTATTATGGACCTCGAATTTTAGCGGATGCAGGAATCGAAAATGCTTTAGCAGCTGCCATGCCTGTCGGCGTTTCAAACCTAATTTTCACCCTTATCGGAATGTATTTGATTGACCGCGTTGGTCGAAAGACCCTAATGATTTATGGTTCTTTGGGGTACATCACTACTTTGTTGGCGGTGGCTTATGCCTTCTATTCAGGAGCGCAAGGCACTTTGGTGGTCTTTTTTATTTGTGCTTTTGTTGCCTCTCATGCCATCGGTCAGGGTGCAGTGATTTGGGTATTTATCTCAGAGATATTTCCTAACAACGTCAGAGATTACGGCATGTCTTGGGGGTCAGGTACGCACTGGGTTTTCGCAGCGATTATCACCATGATTACGCTACCGATATTGACTTGGCTGGGCGATTCGAACTGGATGATTTATGTCTTCTTTGCGGGCATGATGGTTTTGCAATTGTTTTGGGTGCTATTCATCATGCCTGAGACGAAAGGCGTTCCGTTGGAGGAGTTGCAGAAGAAACTTACCAAGTGATGTTTTTTCACTTTCGTGAAATGGTATTACGTCATAAACCAAAAAAGCTCCTGACATACAACATGTCAGGAGCTTTTTTTTCGCCCAAATAAATCCCGAATGAATTCAGGACAAGTTTTAATTTCAACTATGCTTTCGCAAAATCAGGTCGCTGATTAGCCACCCAAGCGAAACCTCCAAAGAGAACACCTACATATAGCAAATCACCTGCGATAGTGTTCAAGAAATAAGGAAGCCCAGCTGCATAGCAAGCCATCAGTCCAGCAAAAGTATCAGGGTAAATACCGCTAATATCCATTGCCCATGCTCCAAAATTTGAGATTAGGAAGAAAAGCGTCGAAGCCACCAAACTCGTGCCTACCAATCTGCCAAAAGTGATTTTCTTCAAACTCAAAAAGCCCAATCCAACGATAGCAATCATTGAAAGAAAAACATACGGCTGACTCATCCACTGGAATCCATCATAATAGTGCGCATAAATCACATTATCCAAAATCACGCTACTAAACCACAACGCCACAAAAGGAATAATGATTGCCCAATATTTTTTCGCAAAGTAAGCCGCTCCAAAAAGCGCCATCCCAGTGATAGGAGTAAAATTCGGTGGATGAGGCAAGAAGCGAGTCGCTGCCGCTGCCAAAATCATCAACACCACCACTGCAAAACCAGGGGTTAATTTTTCATTAGTTTTCGGCTGTACCAATTTGTCGTCTAAGATATTATTCATTCTCTAAGTGTATTAATTGCTTATTTAGAAATATTCGAAGGATTTCAAGCGGGGCAAAAATAGAATAATGCCACAAGTAATGCTAATAAAATCGTACCGAAAGAAAGTTCTTTTCTTTTTTTGAACCATATAAGGCATTTAAGAGCATAGAAGAACTGAGCCGCTTACATGTTCTTCTATGTCTTAATATGGTTCAATATCAAAACAAAGGCGCATGCAACAGCCCCCCATCATTCACTATCGTCGAGCCAGTCATATACGAACTCGCCTCCGAAGCCAAGAAAACCGCTAAACCCGCCATCTCAGACGGCTCTGCCGCTCTACTCAATGCAGCACCTTTTATTAGCCCTGCATTCGCCTCCTCGTTCTCTAACAAGGCGGCACTCAGTTTGGTTTTCACATAACCCGGGCAAATCACGTTGACTCGAATATTATGCCTTCCCCACTCGATTGCTTGATTTTTGCCCAACATTATCAAAGCCGCTTTGCTGATATTGTAGGCAGACATCAATGCACTCGGATGAATCCCCTCTATCGAACTGATGTGGATGACACTTCCACTTTTTTGTCCTTTCATAATGGGATACACCAAATTGCTCAAATGAAGCGCTGCGTTAGTATTGATGTCTAAGGTTTTTTGATAAAGCAATGGTGTCATTTTGTGGATTGGCCCATAAAATGGATTCGTCCCGGCGTTGTTGATGAGGACATCAATCCGCCCGTATTTTTCCATGACTTTTTCTACCAATGATTTTAGGTACTCTTCTTTACCCACATGGCATTCTACTCCGATGGCTTTGAGTCCTTCTTTTTCAAACTCAGCTGCGACGGCATCTACTGCGTCTTGCTTTCGGCTACTTACCACTACTGTGGCGCCGAATTCAGCAAGTCCTCGCGCCATGGCTTTTCCGATTCCTTTCGAGGCGCCGGTGATGATGGCGACTTTTCCCGTAAGGTCAAACAGTTCTTTGATCATGTTTTATTTTTTGAACCATACTTTTTTGAACCATATAAGGTATAGAAGGACATTTAAGCTCTCAATCCTTATATGCTCTTATATGCCTTATATGGTTTAATTATAATCACAATATTTTTTTGAACCATAGAAGGCATAGAAGGACATTTAAGCACTCAATCATTATATGCTCTTATATACCTTATATGGTTCATAAATAATCACAAACCTATCATTTCCATTGAAAGAAATGGGTACTTTCGCCTAAAATTTATTCAAATGGTCACTGTCGAGGAAGTCTGGAAAATCATCTTAAATCAACAACTAAACCTATCTGAAGAAGTCGTTGATTTGGAAAATGCAGTTGGACATTTTCTGGCAGAAAACCTGATTGCAGATCTTGATTTCCCCTCCTATGACAATGTGCGAATGGATGGCATTGCGATCCTTTTCGAATCGTTTGCCAATGGAAACCGAGCGTTTAAAATTGAATCGACATGTGGAGCAGGTTCACCGCAAGTGACTTTGAATGATTCGGATGCCTGCATTGAAATCATGACGGGTTCCATTTTGCCGAAAGGCACAGATACGGTGATTCGATATGAAGATTTAGAGATAAAAGATGGCGTGGCGAAAGTTATGATTGAAGACATTCGCCATCAACAAAATGTCCATCACAAAGGCAAAAACAGAAAAGCAGGCGATCTCATCGTCGCCAAAGGAAGGCAAATCACACCCGCAGAAATCGGCGTTGCCGCAACAATTGGCAAATCAAAATTAAGAGTCAAAACGGCTCCAAAAATCGCCATCATTTCGAGTGGAGATGAATTGATTCCAGTTGACCAAAAACCATTGGCGCATCAAATTAGGAGGTCGAATTCTTATGCTTGCGCTGCTCAATTGCAAGAGGCAGGAATTGCCGCAGATACTTTCCATTTATCCACATCAGCACCTACTTCAATGAT
>CALCJP010000170.1 GCA_937967625.1 uncultured Saprospiraceae bacterium | reverse complement strand
ATTCTGCAACATGCAGGAAGGGTAACTAAAAAATTAGCAGATGAGATTGCAGGTGACGAATACGATAAATACAAAGAGAAAAAGAGATTAGCCGAAAAGATTCAAAGTCTTGAAGAATTAGAAGATGAAATCAAATTATTTGAAAATAAAAAGAATAAGAAAAAATGAACGCAGCCTCGAATCGAGTACGGAACGGTGAGCCAAATTGACCCACCGCAGCCCTCTCACTCCACCGAGCGTACGGGTCGCGTACTCGCCGGTTCGTCAAACAGCTACTAATACTTTCGAGCCTTGCCCAATTTCTTTACAAGGCTACTGCGTTTAGCAAAACCGTTAATTTTAAACCCAAATCCCCCTCCCGCTGTTTAGCTTCCTACAACAAGCAAAAACAGCAATTCAATGCAACGATTAATTCTACTATTCCTTTTCCTTCCACAAATCATTTTCGCGCAAAGCGGCATCATCAAAGGCACTATCACAGATGGCTTGAGCAATGAGCCAATTCCGTATGCCAATGTCTTGGTGATGGATACTGATTTAGGCACCACGACCGATTTGGATGGCAATTTCGAAATCACCGGACTGACGCCCGACCTCTATACCGTTCGCGCCAGTTTTTTGGGGTATCAAGATGCCTTCTTCTATGAGATTCAGGTCTATAATAATAAGCCCACCTTTTTGGAGGTCAAGATGTCGGAGTCCAATTTGGAATTGGAAGAAATAGTCGTCAAAGCATCTCCATTTAAAAAGACAGAAGAAAGTCCCGTGTCGCTCCGCACCATCGGCGTCTCCGAAATCATGCGAAACCCCGGTGGTAATCGAGACATCTCGCTCGTAGTGCAAACCCTACCCGGAGTGACCTCCTCCGCGAGTTTTCGAAATGACCTCATCATCAGAGGCGGGGCACCCAACGAAAATCGCTTCTATCTCGATGAGGTCGAGGTGCCCAATATCAACCACTTCGCCACCCAAGGCTCATCAGGCGGGCCCGTGGGGATGATAAATGTCAACTTCATCAGAGAGGTCGATTTTTATAGTGGCGCCTACCCTGCCAATCGGGGCAATGCGCTGAGTTCCGTTTTTGGTTTTCGTTTGCGCGATGGGCGCGATGATAGATTGGGCGGTTCGTTTACGGTCGGGTCGAGTGATTTGAATTTGACTTTGGAAGGACCGATTGGGGAGAAGACAACTTTTTTGGCGTCAGCCAGACAGTCATATTTAGGGTTTTTGTTTGAGGCGATTGGCTTGCCGTTTTTGCCGACCTATTATGATTTTCAGACGAAAGTCAAACATAAATTTGATCAGAAGAATGAATTGACCTTCATCGGTTTGGGCGCACTCGATCAGTTCGAACTCAACCTCGACGCCAACGATACCGAGGAGCAACAATTCCTTTTGGGCTTGCTCCCCACCACTCCGCAATGGAACTACACCAACGGTTTGGTCTATAAACATTATCGCGACAATGGCTACTACACCTTCGTGCTGAGTCGCAACATGCTCAACAATCGCAGCTTCAAATATGCCGACAACGACGACTCCAACCCCGACAACTTAATTCAAGATTACACCTCGCAGGAGATTGAAAACAAGTTGCGAATTGAACATACATTCCGCGAAGACTTGTCCCGAGCTGGCCTCGGGAGCGGCTATAAATTCAACTACGGCATCAACTACGAATTTGCCAAATACAACAACGAAACCTTCAATCGAATCTTTACGACGCAGGGCGAACAGACCATTGATTTTGCCTCGGCAATCAGCATGAATAAATACGGCGCTTTCGCGCAAATAAGCAGGAAACTCTACGACGAGCGACTCGTGTTGAGTTTGGGCGCTCGGATGGATGGCACCGATTACTCCGACGAAATGTCGAATCCATTGCGCCAATTCAGCCCGCGTTTTTCGGCGGCTTATGCGTTGACACCTGATTTTATTTTCAATTTCAATGTCGGTCGTTATCACCAATTGCCTGCCTACACCCTCATGGGCTATCGCGAAAACGGCAGCTTAATCAACCGTGAAAACGGACTCAAATACATCACCAACAACCAACTCGTCGCCGGTCTCGAATGGAACACTTCCTCCGCAACCAAAATCACCGTGGAGGGCTATTATAAAGGATACGAGGACTATCCATTCCTTTTGCGCGACAGCGTGACACTTGCCAACTTGGGAGCCGATTTCGGCATCATCGGCAACGAACCGGCAGTGCCCACTTCAGAAGGACGCGCCTTCGGTTTGGAGTTTTTGATTCAGCAGCGACTCTATAAAGGATTCTACGGAATCGCGAGTTATACCATCGGTCGCACGGAGTTCGAAGACAAAAATGGGGACTTGATTCCCTCCTCTTGGGACGCTCGCCACATCGCCAATCTGACTTTGGGCAAGCGTTTCGAAAAGGGCTTTCTCAAAAATTGGGAATTCGGTCTCGCATGGCGTTTGCAATCGGGTTTGCCACGCACGCCATTCTCAGCCGACTCGGATTTAGTTCAAAATTGGAATGTCACTAACGCCCCTCGTCTCGACTTCAATCGTCTCAACACTTTGCGCGGAAGCGCCGTCAATTCGCTCGATGTGCGAATAGATAAAAAGTGGTTTTGGAAACGCTTCTCCCTCAACGTTTACCTCGACCTCCAAAACGTAAATCGAAACACCATCAGTCAACCCGTCATCCTCCTCGACCGACCGTTGGATGATGATTTGAAGCCGATTGGTGGTGGCATTATCGCCAATCCAAATGCGCCAATTGAGGAGCAACGGTACTTGACTAAAGAGCTTGATACAGGTAGTGGGAATGTGTTGCCGACCTTGGGTTTGGTGGTGGAGTTTTGAGTTATTGAAATTAGAAAAGGTGGCGATTTGCCCTTGATGTTCGTTTAGGTAAGAGGACAAATCATCATGTATCAACTTACCGAAACTTCATCTGACAACATGGCTCTCCCTTCCTTGATCAGATTTGTCAAGTGTCCATGAGTTGAAATAATTTTATCCAAAGCGGCATTCAACCTATACCTTAAAGATTCGCTTTTAGCGATTTCTAACAACTCCAAAATCAATAGCCATTGGTCAGAAAAGTCAGCTTGGATGAATTCAAATATTGATTCTAAATCATCATCATGAAAGTTCTCGCTTTCGCGAAATGAGCGAACTTTTGCATAAAGATTTTCTAACTTTTGAGTCGCCTCCGATTTTTTAGTTTTGATGGTCTGAACTTTTGAAGCCTCATATAAATTCGGAAAAGAATCATGGTCAGCGGCTCCGGCATAAGCAGAAATAATTTGACTGCCTACCGCCATCTGGAAAGTACCATCCTTCGGTTTAAAAAGTGTTTTTTCGCCATAGGTCACTGTGCAGTCAATGAGTTCAATCAACATGAGTTTTCCTTGTATATTTCTGATGCCAGTTACATTTAAGCCTTCTACCTTGATACCGCTTTCAAATTCGAATGAGAGCCATTTGTTGTCATAAAAACTGTAGGCTTTGAGGTCAAAAGGCCCCATATCTTCGATGGCGAGATTGATGTTTTTCAATTTCCCGAAAGGGGAAGAAAACCCATGGGGATGCGCCTCAATGCCATGTCCAATGAGTTCTTTTTCTCGATAAGCCAAAGCTGTGGGCCCAACCGTTTGAAAAAATATAACCTCCCCCTCTTCATTGAGAATCCTATGGGTAAACTGCCCCGAAATCTGCAATCCAGTATTCAATTCAATAGTACCAACCATGTTGGATTCAATCAATTTTTGAAGCCCTCTTGCACCGCCTTTTCGAAGGCTCAACCTGTTGGCAAACTCTTCCAAAACCTCCATCAAATAAGAAAAATCAGGAGTCACAAATAATTGAGGCTGAGGTTGGGTGATGTCAAACCCCTGCTCAACTGCCCCAATCGAATAGGGTAATTTTTTCACCTCTTCGCTCATGCACCATTTGCTCTCTCCAATTGATGACAACAGTCCTGCCCCATAGATTTTGGGATTTTCCAAATCACCGATGAGACCGTACTCCACTGTCCACCATTGCAGATTGCGCATTTGAGCCATTTCAGAAAGTACCACTTCTTTTTCTTGGAGTCGATTCACTGCTGCTGCGGCAGCTTCGATTTCTTGTTGGTCAGTTCCTTCTGCTTCTTTTAGGATGGAAAGTTTCCTCACTGCTTCATACAAATCTATATCATGTTTGGAAAGAATTGCCTTTGCACCAATCGCCCCCAAACGCCTCAGATACTCCGCGTAGTCAGGGTTAGCAATAATAGGAGCATGTCCGGCAGCTTCATGAACGATGTCCGGCGCGGGCGTGTATTCGATATTTTCGAGTTGCCTCATATCCGAAGCGATAACCAACACTTTATAGGCTTGAAATTCCATGAAGGCATTAGGAGGGATAAAGCCATCTACAGCGACGGCCGCCCATCCTATTTCTTTAAGAATTCGATTCATGCCGTACATACTCGGAATTGAGTCAATATCAATTCCAGTTCTTTTCAATCCTTCCACGTAGGAATCATGCGCTACTTTGGTTAGGTAGCTGATATTTTTCCGCATGACGTATCTCCAAACTGCTTGATTGATGGGAGTGTACTGTTCATAATCTTGAGGCTTGATGAACTGCTTCAAGTGTTTTGGCAATCGATCGATTAGTTCGTTGCTCTCGAAGGACTTTTTTTGGCTTACATTCATAATTCTATATTCTAAACACAAAAGAACGCATTAAGCAGAAACATTATCTAAAAAATTAAAAAATTGTCTTTTTGCTAAATAAAATAATCGAACAGCTTGTCGCCAGCTCAATTTGTCCTCAACCGCTCGACTGATGTTGGCGCTGATGAGGTGAATTTAAAAGTTGATTTTCACTCCGCGTATTCGATTGCTAATGTGCGCGTGCCAGTTGA
>CALCJP010000169.1 GCA_937967625.1 uncultured Saprospiraceae bacterium | reverse complement strand
GAAAATACCTTTGATTTTCCAATCATGAAGTAGTACTTTTGCAGCCCTTAATTAGAAATCACATTATTTAATCTAAAATACCAACCATCATGGGTAGAGGTGATAGAAGAACAAAAAAAGGAAAAATTACAAGAAGCTCTTACGGCAACTCTCGTCCGAAACCGGGCGTTATCGCGAAAGCGAAAAAAGAAGCTGGAAAAGCTGCTAAGAAAGAAGCAGCTAAGGAGGCATAATTTTTCTGAAATTTATCAGACCTGATCGAACATGCTTCGAAAAGGAAACCAAAAAAGCCGTGCAGGAATCGAATTCTTGCACGGCTTTTCTATTTCACACTTTCGTGAAATGCGCTACCCTCTTATCGCCCGAAATATCCGAGCATTGGAAGGATCTAACCTCGTCATGATGTCAGAGGCTTTTGTTTTTTGATCAGGAGTGCCTTGCGCAAAAATGGATAAAATCTCCTGAGACTTCGAAGTCGCAAAGACCTGAATGATCATCGAGTTTGGATAGTTGCGATCCACTTCTGCGATTTTATCCAATGCATCAATCACTAAAACGCGACCTAAGGCATCATCTTCAAACATTTTATCCAAACCTAATCGGTGGTAGTCATAAAATGCCTGACGCATCGGCTGAACTCGTGGTGTCAAGAGGTTTTCGACCAACCAATAGCGGTTTCGATTGCCATCTACAGATCGCCAGCCTTTGACTCGCCCTGCCACGTCTTGCGGTATCAAATTCATGATTGCCTGCGCGGTCTGAAAATACTCCTGCCCCCCCAATGGCGAAAACGAATCTGCATCCAAACCCAAAATGATATAGGAGTAAAACGAGAGCACCGATGTCAAATTATCATTGAAACTATTGGAAGTATATTGAATCGGCTGAAATTGCTCATAGCTCAATTGCACTGCCTTATCAACGGTACTAAAAATCACAGACTCATAATCAGAACCATAAACTGGACGACTGGCCTGAATGGTCAACTCTGCATTAAAATCTCGCTGCGATAACTCCTCGGTAATGGTTAGATTCATCGTAACATTGATGCGCTCCTCTGGCTCATAATAATCTTCAGTCCATTTGGTACTACCGAAAAAGTCGTTGAGCGCACTTTCGAGATTTTTGAAAACTGCCGGGTCGGCGGTCTGTAGTTTGGGCGTATTGATCGTGAGGTTGATATTTAGCTCTTGCCCCATGAGTAAGGCAGCAAAAAAGAGTCCTCCGATTGATAGTAGTATTTTTTTCATTTCAATTGTTTTTTCCTTTCGGAAAATGATTCTAAGGAACAATAACGAAAATTAGGTTTTCAAATTGGCTGAGATTCAGATTTTATGCTGAACAAAAAAAACTTCCGTTACAATCTATGGTAACGGAAGTTTTTTTAGATGTTTTCACGAAAGTGAAAATTAATTAGCTAAGTCAGAAAGGAACTTCAATCTAACTAAACGAATTTCTTCTCTGGAATAGTCATCTTCTTTCAATTCGGCAAAAGCATCTTCTATATCATCAGATTCGGCTTCCATGAAGTACTCTTGGATTTCTTCATAGGCATACTCATCAAGATAGTCATCGAGATAGTAGTCGATGTTGACCTTCGTGCCCGACATGACGATAGAGTCCAACTCATCCAACAAGTCTTCCATCGAAATTTTTGCCTGATCGGCGATTTCCTCCAAAGTCATTTTCTTATCAATTCCTTTGATGATTTCGACTTTCATCTTTGATTTGTTGGCGACTTGCTTCACCACAAAATCAGTTGGTCTTTCTATTTCATTTGCCTCCACGTAGTCACCAATCAAATCAATAAATGCGCGACCATATTTTTTCGCCTTCCCGATACTGACGCCACTGATGTTCGCCATTTCGTCCATTGTGATCGGATATTTAGTCGCCATGTCTTCCAACGAAGGGTCTTGGAAAATGACAAATGGCGGCACTCCTTTCTTTTTGGCTTCGTTGCGACGCAAGTCTTTCAGCATCTTAATCAAGACCTTATCCAATACTGCTGTGCGACCTGATGGCTCTGGGTTGGCGTCTAACTTATCGTAGTTGTGATTGATTGGGATTTCAAATTTCTTCGGTTTTTTCACGAAGTCTAATCCCGCTTTGGTCAATTTTAAAACACCGTAGGTTTCGATGTCTTTTCGGAGGAGTTTATGCAGAGTTGCTTGTCTGAATACCGAACTCCAAAACGTCTCATCTTTATCTTTTCCAGCTCCAAAAAACTCTCTTTCAGTAAATTTAAAATCCTTCATCGTCTTCGTCTCCTTTCCCATCACGAATTCTATCAGCGTTTTGATAGTATAGTTTTCTTCGAGGATTTTGACTGCATTGATGGCATGGGTCATTTCTACTTGCACATCGATTCTTTCTTTTGGAGTTTTACAATTGTCGCACATTTTATTGCACTCTCCTACGTCGTAATCTTCTCCAAAATAGTTGAGCAAAAATTGACGCCTGCATGAAGTAGTTTCGGCGTAAGCCTCGACTTCTTGCATGAGTAGCGCGCCCATTTCGCGTTCAGCGACAGGCTTATCTCTTAAGAACTTTTCTAACCTTAATATGTCTTTGTAAGAATAGAAAGCCACGCATTTTCCATCTAATCCATCTCTTCCTGCGCGTCCTGTTTCTTGATAGTAATTTTCGATAGATTTCGGAATGTCATAATGAATCACAAACCGCACATCGGGTTTGTCAATTCCCATCCCAAATGCAATTGTCGCGCAAATCACATCAACATCTTCCATCAAGAAAGCATCCTGGGTGCCACTTCTAACTTTTGCTTCAAGACCTGCATGATAGGGAGCCGCTTTGACGCCATTCACGTTCAGGAATTTCGCAATTTCTTCTGTTGATTTTCTCGCTTGAACATATATGATTCCAGACTCGCCCGGCATAGATTTGACCACTTGGACGATTTGCCGAAAGGTGGTTTCTTTTTTCCCTTTCGGGCGAACATCGTAAAACAAATTATCTCTATTAAATGAAGAGATAAAAATGTTTTCATCTTTCATCCCCAAGTTTTTGACGATGTCAGACTGCACTTTGGGTGTTGCAGTTGCCGTTAGTGCAACTACTGGAATATTATCTCCAATCGCCTCAATCATCACCTTAATACGGCGATACTCAGGTCTGAAGTCATGTCCCCATTCAGAGATACAGTGTGCTTCATCTACTGCCACAAAAGAAATATTCATACTCTTAAAAAAGAGGATGTTTTCTTCTTTGGTTAAAGTTTCCGGAGCAACGTAGAGTAGTTTTGTTTTGCCATCCGTCAGTGCTTGCTTGACGGCTTTCATCTGCGTTCGCGAAAGCGAAGAGTTTAGAAAGTGCGCCACATCATCATCTTGGCTATAGCCTCTGATGGCATCCACCTGATTTTTCATCAATGCGATGAGCGGAGAGATAATCAACGCTACTCCCTCTGTCATCAATGCAGGCAATTGATAGCACATAGACTTCCCGCCACCTGTTGGCATGATGACAAATGTATCTTTACCATCCAAAACGGATTGAATTATCGTTTCTTGGTTTCCCTTGAAGGAGTCAAAGCCAAAATGCTCTTGCAGCGCCTCGTGAAGAGACTCGGATGTAGCGCTGAGTGTCTGAAGTTGTTCCATGGTGGATTATTAAATAGTGGTTCCCTTTATGGTTAAAAATAGTTAGGCAGTTGTAGTTTTAGGAAGATAGTCAGAGGAGAGAAGTAATTTTCTAACTTTTTTGGAAGCGTGAATTTTATTATTTCTCAATGGATTAGAAAGCGTGATTTTTTCCCTTCTCACAAAATCTTTCTACAACGTGCAATAAATTTAATAAAAAATATGAATGAACCAGTACTTTCGTCTTTTTTAAATTGTTAATAAAGAAAATATGTAATAAGCTAGTTTCTATGGAAACTACTTAAATTTAATCGAAAGGTGTACAGGTGTGTGAGACTTGGAGTCAAAAACGTTCAAAAAATTGTTTTTTGCCCCGTTTCCGCCAAAAAGCTGCCAAAGATAACAAAAAGAATTTCATTTTTTGAAGAAAAAAATTCAAAATATAGCGTTAAAAACGCTGCGGATCGAAGCACAAACCTTAAGGGGTTTGGAGGTCGGAATTAATGACGCCTTTGGGGCTGCTGTGACACATATTTTCAATAATAATGGACGCGTCGTCATCACAGGAATCGGTAAGAGTGCGCTCGTGGCTCAGAAGATTGTCGCCACGCTCAACTCGACCGGCACCCCCTCTCTTTTCATGCACGCCGCCGACGCCATTCATGGCGATTTGGGGATGATTTTGCCAGACGACGTGGTGATTTGTATTTCGAAAAGCGGCGAGACACCTGAGATTAAAGTATTACTCCCTCTTCTCAAATCGCTCGGAAACACCACCATCGGTATGGTGGCAAACGATGAAAGTTTCTTAGCCCATCAAAGTGATTTCGTAATCCACACTCCCGTGCCCAAAGAAGCAGACCCCAACAATCTCGCCCCCACTGCCAGCACCACTGCTCAGATGGCAATGGGCGACGCACTCGCCATGTCGCTTTTGGCATGTCGCGGATTTACGTCAAAAGACTTTGCACAATTTCATCCAGGTGGCTCGCTCGGTAAGAAACTCTATTTGCGCGTAAGCGATATTTATAAAAATAATGAGCAGCCGAAAATTCTCGCTGAGGCAACCATCCGCCCAATCATCTTAGAAATTTCTTCTAAAAGAATGGGCGCGACCGCCGTTGTTGATTCTAAAAACCAATTATTAGGCGTCATCACAGATGGCGACTTGCGTCGAATGATGGAACAACAAACCGACATTAGCAGCATCACTGCTCAACAAATCATGACCCATCAACCAAAATCGGTTCCTCCTGTTACGCTCGCAGTTGAAGCAATGAAAATCATGCGAGAAAGTAGCATCACGCAACTACTCGTCGCTGACGAGGATCAGCAATATTTAGGCATGATTCATTTGCATGATTTACTGCGTGAAGGGCTTGTCTAAGTTATGGGATATATTCGTTTCTTTTTTCTTTTGTTGGTTGCCGTTCCGTTACTGCCATTGATGATCTATCAAGGCAAACGCATCAGACAATCAGTACCAAAACTTCCCGAAGCTAAAGAACCACAAGGCAGTGCTAAAGTGAATGATAAGAACGAAACCCTTCAAGTCATTTTTTTAGGCGAAAGCACGGTGGCAGGAGTTGGTGCCGAGACTCATAAAGAAGGCGTTGCTGGAAGTTTTGCCCGCGAGATGAGCGCTTCTCTTTCGAGAAATGTCGAGTGGAAAGTTTTCGCACGCAGTGGATACGACGCCCAAAGAGTCATCAAAAAACTGCTTCCCAAAATGGAAGGAAGCGAAGCTCATCTCATCCTCATCGGGTTGGGAGGCAATGATGCTTTTCAATTTAACCCACCTTGGAGATGGCAAAAAACGATTGGTCAATTAATCCAACGCCTTAAAGTTGCCTATCCAAAAGCGCCCATCGTTTTCATGAATATGCCGCCGATAAAGGAGTTTCCGGCGTTTACGAGAGTCATCAAATTTGTGATTGGTAATTTGGTAGAAATTCATGGTCAGTTTCTCCGAAAGGAGGTGAAAAAACATGAAAATGTATTTTACAATGGCGAGGTGCTTCAACTGAAGGATTGGATTTCCATTTTGCCGAAAGGCATGAATAAATCCGACTTCTTTAGCGATGGCGTCCATCCATCTACCATCACTTACCAAACTTGGGGGCGCGAAATGGCGAAATTTATCATAAACGAAATCCCTTCCTACCAACAGCCCAAATCCAAATCTGTTTTCAAATAGATCAGGTTTTGAAACTTGCGAAAATGTTGAGCTTCGTCTCTTCACAGAAGACGATATGACACAAAATATCGCATCGTCCCTTTCAGGAGACGATGCTCGAATGGTAAATATTCTAAACCTCGCTTTCGCGAAATGCGCTCATTTCGCGAAAGCGAGCATCTTTATTTTTCACTACCCTCCTCTTGCTTTCCTTTTTGAAATAGCCTTATTTTGCAGCTCCTTACGAAAAAAAAATGCCCTCCTCCCTTAAAGATTCAATTCGCACAATTCCTTACTAATGAGAAAAGTCCTTTTTCTTCTCTTCGCGCTATGCAGCATGGGCGCTTTCGCGCAAACGACGTCATTGCAACTCTTCAAGGTGGTCGATCAGATGCCCTATTTTTTGGGGTGTGAAGATTTGCCGGAAGGCTCGGAAGAAAAAAGAAGATGCTCGGATCGCAATCTAATTTTATACATCTCCGACTATCTCAACTATCCCGAAAAAGCAAAAGCACTCGGACTCGAAGGCACTGTTTACATTGAATTTATCGTAACCGAAACAGGCGATGTACTCTCTCCCGTTGTCATGAGAGACATTGGTGGTGACTGTGGAGAAGTGGCGCTCAAAATCGTCAAAGACATGCCCAAATGGGAACCCGGCATTAAGAAAGGTAAACCAGTCAAAGTACTGCTCACCTTACCGATTCGATTCGCTCTAAAAAATGCACAAAAAGTAAACACCACCCAACTTGCGTGGGGTGGCCTTTTTGGAAAAACCGTCACCAAGAAAAAATTAAAAAACAACCTCAATCAACAGATAACCGTCCGCGACGAAAAAGGCGATAATCTCAATATCGTAGAACTCATCTTCGCCTACAAAAAAGGCGATAAAATCAAACAAGCCAATAGTCGAACCGGCGAAATCACCGCCGAAATGAAGCGCCTCATCAACAAAATGAAAGCCACCAAGGGAGAGTTCGCCATCATCGCCACCGTACAGAAAAATGGCGAATTTGTAGAGGTTCCACGCTTTTTCGAGATAGTTAAAGAATGAATGGTCGAATGGTT
>CALCJP010000168.1 GCA_937967625.1 uncultured Saprospiraceae bacterium | reverse complement strand
TTACATGATCTAAGATTTTTGATTTCCGAATCAATCAGCAATCTGAAATCATTTGATCTTCAATCATAAATCTATCTAATTTGGGCACTCTCAAAATTATATTTTGGGAGAATTCAAAAATTTATTAGAACCAATCACCCCTGCCAAATTGGGGGGGGACCTGAATTAAAGATAGATAATTTAAGCAGGAAGACTCTGCAAAAGTTCCATATTATAAATATGGAATTTCAATTCAAATCGTCCTTCGCAAACGATTCAAATATTCAACACTCGGTTCCCCCAACTTGGGGGTCAGGGGGTAAAAAAACATATAACCAATGAGTAAAGTCAAAGAATTCAACGACTACCGCGCTAAAATGAACGAAAAGCTCATGGCGCAAAACAACAAGGTGCTAAAGCGATTTTTCAATTTAGACACCAATGCTTATCAAGATGGCGCATTGCCTTCAAAAACGAAAGAACTACTGGGATTAGTGGCTTCGATGGTATTGAGGTGTGATGATTGTATAGCTTACCATTTGGGCAAGTGCTATGATTTAGGGGTTACAAAAGACGAGGTCTTTGAGGTTTTTTCGATAGCCAATTTGGTGGGTGGTTCGATTTGTATTCCGCACACGCGGCGAGCGGTGGAGTTTTGGGAGGCATTGGAAGCGGAGTCGTAAGTGATAAATTTGGGATAGTTGGAAAGCTGTGAGTTTGGTTGAATAACAAACTCATTTGACGAAAGTCAAAAAAGAAATCAAAGAATCCTCAGTCCACCTCCTCATAATCAATAAACTCATCCTCTGAATCAAAGGGTTCGTCGTTTTTGGGCGCATTAAGTCGATCGCCGATAAAGAGCTTATAGGCTGCGTAGAAAAGAACGACGTAGATGAGAAGTTTGAACATTGGAAAGGAGAATTCGAGAATTCGAGAGATCGGGAACTCGCGAATTCCCGATCTCTCGAAATCAATTTCTATACAGACTTCGCGGAAGCGATAGAAGCACTCATGTACTCTCTATTCAAACGAGCGATGTTAGTTATGCTGATTTCTTTTGGACACTCTGCTTCGCAAGCCGTGACGTTGGAGCAGTTTCCGAAACCTTCATCGTCCATTTGATTGACCATTTTGAGGGCGCGTTGTGATGCTTCTACTTCGCCTTGCGGCAAAAGCGCTAAGTGAGACACCTTCGCTGAAACAAACAACATCGCAGAAGCATTAGGACATGCTGCCACGCAGGCACCACAACCGATACACTCTGCTGCATCCATCGCCATCGAAGATTGGTCTTTTTCGATTGGAATGGAGTTGCCATCTGGTGCATTTCCAGTATTGACAGAAACGAATCCGCCTGCCTGAATGATGCGATCAAAAGCGCTTCGATCGACTACCAAGTCTTTCAAAACCGGAAAAGCAGCTGCTCTAAATGGCTCAACGGTAATTGTATCACCATCTTTGTAGTAGCGCATGTGCAGTTGGCAAGTCGTCGTTCCGCTATTGGGACCATGTGGCTGACCGTCGATGACCATGCTACAAGCACCACAAATGCCTTCTCGGCAGTCATGCTCGAATGCAACGGGTTCCAATTTCTTGGCAAGGAGGTCTTCGTTGAGCACGTCGAGCATTTCTAAGAAAGACATGTGCTCGTTGGCAACGACTTGGTGTGATTCAAATTTCCCTTCTGAATTGGCGTTTCTCTGGCGCCAGACCTTTAAAGTCAAATTCATAATTTGATATTTTTTTTTTCAAAACATGCTTTTCATGAGCAGGTAGCACATCTCACCTGCGAACATAACAAATTTTGAAAAGTCTTGCTTTTCTCGGCAAGGAAAAACTCACCGAAAAGACTTATTTAAACTGATTCTATTTTGAGAAATAAAAATACAGACTACGTTTTTTGCCTCGTCTGATAGAAAATAACTCACTTCATATTCGAAACTTTATTATTTCAACTTTAATAAGTTAGAAAAGTTGATCTTTGGTGTGAAAATTGAGATTTTTTAAACTCAAAAAACAATTTCTTCACTAACACTTTTTTACAGCATGAAAATTTTCAATTACGTTTTTGCGCTTCTTTTTTCTACACTTCTTTTCACAGCTTGTGCTCCTGATGAAGTTTTAGAACCCAATGAAATCATCGGTACTTGGTTGCTCAAATCAGTGGATTTGGAAGGCAACGCTACCTTTACGCAAGGGGCCGAGGTTACTCAGGCGGATTTTACTGGTGAGGGCTTTGATCTGGATCTATCCATTACTATCCACGAAAATCCTAATGACTACATCGTCGAGGGAGATGTCAATGTCCTTTTGAAATATGACTTCGATGGTCAGACGGTGGAGCTTCCTATCGAGGAGGCAGATTTTATTGATTCGGGCGTTTGGGATATTTCCAATGATGAGTTGACGGTTACTAATTCTGATAAGGTGGAGGTAGCTACTTTGGGTGATTTGACCGAAACGGCGCTGACCTTAGAGTGGACTTATACGGATTCAGTTGCGACTACAGGCAGTGTCATCGTGCATGAGGTGACTGGAACTTATGTTTTCGAAAGGCAGTAGAATACTTCATTTTAAGGACCTGCTTAGCGGGGTTTTCATTTTGACGTATTTTGCGAAAGCCTTTCGGCAAAAAACCTTTCATTTTGCTAATGCGAAAAAATGAAAGACACTCAAGTTTACTTAAAAATCCATCATTGGTAATTTTTTATTAAATTTGTAAACTCCCCGTTCGACGATTTAGAAACAAATTCTATGAGAAAAATCATAAGCACTACTTTTTGGGCGGTCTTTTTTCTTTCTTTCCTGCCTATCTGCCTTTCGGCAAATAAATACCCACCTAATGTCTTAAAAGAACAAGCCAAATTAGAGACGCGCACAGGAATGCAAAGAATCAGGGTATTGAGCTATTTGATTCATATTATCAATCCTTACGATACGCTTGCGGCACAAAAATACTATCAGGAAGGTGATTCTTTGGTTACTAATTATGACTTCACGAAAGCCGAACAGCTGGAGGCAAAAACTAGGCTATTAGTTACAAAAAGTTGGGCTGAGTTTTACAATTCTGATTATTACGAAGCCTTTAAGATTTCAATGAAGAACGATTCTTTGACAAGGGAATTATCTGTTCTTAGAGATACGTTAGATGACTTTATGTACACCAATTTCATCAATGGAAATTCGATTCGAGCGGCTATTTATCACAGTCAAGACCAATTTTACAAAAGCCAGAGAGAACTCGAAAAATCTGTTGCGCTATGCAAGAAGATGAAAGAACAAACCAAACTCGGCTCCTCGCTCAATAATCTTGGGATTGTGCTGATGTATCAAGAAAAGTATGAAGAGGCAGAAGCTTCAATGTTGACCTCCGATTCGATTTATACTGCTCAGAAAAGCGAACCGAATCTTGCCTATTGCAAATTACTTCTTATTGATTTGTATCGAAACAGCGGGCAGTGGCAAAAAGGATATGACCTATTTAAAAGTGGAGGACATTTGGTAAGAAATGAGCTTCCATCACGAATCAATAATCTGAATGCCTACGCTGCTGAGATTCTACATGAGTTAGGTCAAAAAGCTAAGTCAGATTCCCTGATTGCTCATTGTTTGGAGACTATCAACGAGGTGAAAGAACCCGCTGCCCTTGCTGAAAGTAAGGAGGTGATTGCTGGAATTTATAAAAAACAAGGCAGATTTGAGGAGTCAATCAATCTCCATGATGAATCAGAGGAAGACCTTGACATTGCTCACGAAAATTTGCAATCTAAGCCACTTTTTGAGTTGCAAGAAAAATACGAGCAATCCAATTTTATTCAACCTGAAAAGAATACTAATAATGCACTTTGGCTCTTATTGGGAATCGTCCCTCTTGGGCTTGTTTTTTTCTTCCTTTACGGAAAATCTCCTTCCAAAGAACCCACCTCACACACCCTCGAAATTGCCTGGAAAGACGAATCCCTTGTTAAGCAAAAAGACCCATTTGTGGAGCGATTTGTAGCATTGGTTCAAAGCCAAATGGAAGAGGGGGACGTCTCCGTTGATGGCATTTCTGAACAAATGAAAATCAGTCGGGTGCAGTTATTTAAAAAGATAAAAGCCATTACTGGAGAATCTCCATCACAAGTGATTCGTCAAATAAGATTAGAAACCGCAGAGCGCTTGTTGATTGAAAATAACTCAACTATTGCTGAGGTTGCCTATAAAGTAGGCTTCTCTAGTCCTAATAATTTCAGTCGTTCTTTTAAAGCTTATTTCGGAGATACTCCAAAAAATTATAAAGCGAAAAAGTCAGGGTGACTTGTTGATTTAAGTGCTTGGACAAAAGTAAACATAGAATAAATGCTTGCTTACTTTTGTTCTGATCGAGGCATTTTTTCTTTGCATATCCTTAGATACGGAACTAAAAAATAACAAAGAGCAGAACAAAAAGAAGTGAGTATTTACTTAT
>CALCJP010000167.1 GCA_937967625.1 uncultured Saprospiraceae bacterium | reverse complement strand
CGTCCTCGACTCCGCTCGGACTCCGATTTTTGATTTATGCTTTGAAAGTTTCCAACTCCCTAATTTGCTCCAACGTTTCCACGCCTAATTGCTTCATGTTTCCCTCTATTTCTTCTTTTAAAATTTGGAAAACATGGTAAGCCCCCGTCTGCCCCAAGGCAGCAGTGCCATAACAAAATGTCCTTCCCAATAAGACAAAATCAGCGCCCAAAGCTAAGGCTCGGATAATATCTAACCCACTGCGAATGCCGCTATCAAAAAGCACATTTATCTTTCCATCAACGACCTGAACGATTTCGGGTAGTGCATTGATAGCTGAAACAGACCCGTCAAATTGCCGACCCCCGTGATTTGAAACCACGATTCCATCCATACCATTTTCGACTGCTAAATGAGCGTCTTTTGGGTGTAAGATTCCTTTTAGTAAAACGGGGCCATCCCAATACTTTTTAAGGTCATTGATATATTCCCAATCCAAATTGCCACCGATTCGGTTGGACATGAATTCGTTGACATTGGCTCCTTTTTTAAATTTGGAATGGGACTCGATGATTCGCAAGCGAGGGATTTCTCGCATGACGGTTTTGAGCGACCAAACGGGGTTCATGATGCCTTGCCAAATTAGGTTTGGGGTAATTTTGGGAGGGGATGAAAAACCTGCTCGCTTTGATCTTTGTCTTCGACTTGGGTAAGGAATATCGACGGTGATAACCAATACTTTAAAGCCGTTTTGCTTTGCTTGGTCTAACATTTCGTAGGTGTGGGATTGGTCTCTGGGCGTGTAGAGTTGGAACCATCCATTGGAGCCAACTCGCTGACTGACGTTTTCCATTGTTTCGGCGGCGACTGTGCTGAGGCAGTAGGGAATGTTTCGATCTTTCGCCATTTGGGCAAGGAAGATTTCCGTGTTGGGCCACATCAAACTGGTCAGTCCAACAGGAGCGATTCCGAATGGCACGTCATAAGATTTCCCGAAAAGGGAGGTCTTTAAGTCAGGTTGTAAATCACCCTTCAAAAACTGCGGTTTGAAACGAATAGCATCCAAATTTTTTCGATTGAGATCGATTATTGTTTCGTCATCGGTGCCTTGTTCCAAGTATTCTTTCGCGACAAATGGCATTCGCCGAAAGGCGCGTTTTCTTAAATCTTCAATCGCTGGGTAGCGATTCATTAAGTAAGTATGTTTTTTTTCGTAGTTCATTCTGTTGGTTTTGCCCCCTGACACCCAAATTGGAGGAACCTAAATTATTGATTTTATTTTTAATCAGATCCAAACTGCAAAATTGAAAATTACCGCTTTGCAGGACAACTAATAGTCAATGAAAAATTGGATAGTCGTTATTTTTCCACTTTCGTGGAATCTCAATATTGATGCTTCCCACGATTCCAACCATTCTTTCCTAAATATTTTTTTCCATCCTCAGCGGCGGGTTCCTCCAGTTGAGTGCCCATGCTGTCATTCCAACGATTGAGGTAGCCGAAGAGGGCGATGACGCCTAAGATTTCTACGATTTCGGCGTCGTCCCAATGGGTTCTTAAATTATCGGAGATGGTATCATCAACTGCATTGGGAATGGAAGATGCGGCGATGGCGAAATCAAAAACGGCTCTTTCCGCTTCTGAGAAAGCGGCGTAGGTTTTATAGTTCCAGATGTTATTGAGCTTGTCTTGATGGGAGCCATAGCGTTCGGCTGCCCGGATGGCATGGGCTTCGCAGTAGCGGCAGCCGGCGGTTCGGCTGGAGAGGTATGCGAGTAGTCGCTTTAGGGAACTGGTGACGCGACCTTTGTTTTCCATGACGGCCTGATTCATCTCTAAAAACGCCGCTGCAATGCGTGGGCGATGCATCATGGTGAAGAGACTATTGGGCGTAAAGCCTAAAGTTTCTTCATAAAAGTCAGCCATCTGGCTGGCTTCTTTGGTGGCGTTTCTATCTAATGGACTTACTAATGGTCGTTTCATCTTAGACTGGATTTTGAAAAAAATCGCTAAGGTAAAACTTTGTATGTTTCTTAGTTTTTTGTGCGGGTCTTCTTTTCGTATCGAGGTTTGGCGCGAGCGACTTGTTCCCATCTGACCCCCAACATTTCTTCCAAACTGATGATGGATAGTTGTACCTCTGATTCGCCATTGAGGCGTTTTTCTACGGCGTTGTGGTAGCTGATGGATGCTTCGTTGTTTTCTTCGAAAGAGGCTTTGTCTTTTCTGAATTTTTCAGAAATGAGGACATAATTTGTGCTCGCGTCTTCTTCTGCTTGTTTTCTTGCTTTAAGGATTTCTAATGAGGATAGGTATTTTTGATAGCGTTGGAGGACTTCTTTTCTTACTCGTAGTTTTTCAATATTGATTTCGAAGTCGAAGGTTTCGGCTTCTTTCTTTTTGATTTTTACTGCATTTCTTTGAGTAAAAATATCACCGAGACTAATTCCCATACCGAAGTTTAGAAAAGGTGGGATGACAGTATTGGGAGGGACGCCTTCCGGCAAATTAAATAATGCAGTTGTATCTCTTGGGGACAAACTGGCGTTAAACTGCCAACCTCTTAGCCATTGTTTCTTGGCTAATTTTACTTCCTCATCTATTTTTGCTTTTCGGGAGCCATATAGAAGTTTTGTCTGGTTGTTCATCCAGGCAACTTGCACTAAATAGTCTTCGAAGGATCGAGCACGTTCTCCTTCTTCCGGGACGATGTCGGGGAAGTTAATTTCCTGCGCATTTGCCGAAAGGCAAAAAAGAAAAGAAGTCAAAAGGAATATAAATATTAAACTATCTCTCATCTCAATTTTTCTAATTAATTAGTTTTGGTTCATCTTGAAAATTAGGATCAAAATCCTTCAACTTGACAATCGCTGCCAAGTAGATGTAAAATATCAAACTAATAGGGAGGTGTACGATAATCTCTTGTGGATAGCTCGCAGTAACGAGCATGATCAACGGTAAATATAAACTCAGATAAAGGTTTTTAATTATCGGATCTCGAACCCTAACATAATAATAAGTCGCCGTACGCAGCACTACGAACAACATTATCATATACAAAATCAGTCCAATCCACCCTTGCTCGACTGCAATTCTTACAAATCCACTATCATGAGGGAAATCTGCGAGCCAAGAATCGGGCGTAAATCGCTTTCCCCAGACGCCAGTACTCCCCATCCCCGCTCCAATCGGATGCTCATGGATAAAGGGTTGAATAATTTTTTGATTTTCATATCGCACCTGCATGGACTCATCTTTGGAGACACTAAATGCAGACTGAATTCTAAATATAATTGGATTGGAAGTGGACATGGAGACGAAGGCAATTCCGACCAGTAAGGAACCGATGGCTCCTATGACGATATTGCGCGAAAGCATCAATCCTGCAAACATTAGCATACCAACCGGTACCAATGCATAGGCGGTTCGAGTTCCGGTATATGCCATTGCTAAAAACATCAATCCGCAGCAGAGGAATAATAAAACCTTCTGCCAGATGGGTCGCTCTCCCATCGCCATAGCAAAGCATTGGACGCCGCCAAATGCCATCATGATTCCAAAAGTTGTGGGGTCATTTGTCAATGAAAAAATCCGCATTCGAGTCCACTGGAAAAGCAACTGTACGCGCAGTTCATCTGCATAAATCCATGCTTCCTCTGTGGCGCTGAATCCAATATATTCTTGCTTCAATCCATAGAAACAAGAGACCATCAAAAGCGCAACAATGAACCAAATCATTGATTTGATTTTCTCTAAACTATCAAATGCGAAGCAGGCAATAAAATAGACCATAATCAGCAAAGCCATCGTTCGCACCGTATAGACCCAAGCCATAATGGATTGTGCCCACGGATTGAGTCCTTGGATGAGGTTGTAGATGACCCATATCATCACCCAGACGCTGATGGGGCTACGGGCATAGCCGACCCTCTTATTGCGCGACTGCATGACGAGCATTCCAAAGAGCATGACCATCATCAATCCATCCATCGAAGTCCCCACTGGAGCGGTAGTGTATTTGCTCAAAAGGTGGACTACGAAACCGATGCAAAGCATGATTCCTAACCCCAAATGAGGGTTAAACATCGCAATGAAAACGCATGGAATACCCACCAATGCCACAAAAGCAATTGCACCCAAAGTAAGCCCTAACTTGCTGATAATGAACGCCATAGCCAATCCCACTAAGAGGCAAATCACAAACCCAAGTGGGTTATTTAGCTTCTCAATAAAAAATCTGGCTTGGAACCAGGACGATATGCCGTTTTTAATTTTTGCTAACATGGGGAGTTCCCAATTATAAAAACATGATCTTAAGAAAGCAGCCAAGTAGCAGCCCAATCGGCGCGGCAATGCCTATGAATTCGATGAGTCTTTCTTGGTCGGTAAGTTCGAACTTTTTCTTTTTCATGTCAGTGTTTGAGAGATGTTTTATAGTAGAGATGATTTATGAATCATCTAAATTTTTGTTAAGCAATTTCTTCCTTTTTGGCTTTCGCCAAATGATTTTGGACGAGTTCCCAAAACTGAGCAACACGTGCTTCCCAAGTATTGGATTGGGCGACTCTAAATCGTTTTTGCTCTAACTCCTCACTATTTTCCTTAATCGCATGGTCGATTTTCTGAATAAACTCACTATGCGAATCCGCTAAGTAAATCACATCTCGAAACCCTCTGATGTCCTCGCTAAAAGTGGTTGAAATCACAGAACGACCGGCAGCTAAATATTCATTGATTTTCAATGGATAAATACTTGCAGTCAGTGTATTGCACAAAAACGGAATCAAGGTCACATCCATGAATTTAAGATAGCGCGGCAAATCGTAGATTTTCTTCGCGCCGGTAGTGACTACGTTGGGCAGTTTATCAATTCCTAATTCGTAAAATTCATCACTATTGATTGGTCCGACAAGCACAACGGTTTTGTCCGTATGAGCCTCTGCGACTTTTTTGATCAATGGATAATCCATTCGCAGGTAATCCATATTCCCGGTAAAGCCGATGATTGGCGTCGTGATGTTTTTCAATTCCTCAGGTCGTTCAAAATCAGTAGAAAGCGTTTTTTCAAAAATTGAAATATCTACGGCATTGTGCGCGATATGCGTATTTTCATTATGCTTTCGCAAAATACGCTTGAGTTGCGTCCCCGTTACTAATGCAAAATCCGAATTCGCCACTGCTTCTTCTTCCAATCTTTTGCCATGCTTTAGGCTATAAGGATCTTGAGAAATATCATCAATACATTGATAAATACTCAAAACCGGATTTAGTTCCTTTGGCACATGTCCAGCAAAATATGGGTCATAACAATTCAAGTAAATATAATCCTTGATGTCGTAATCTTTGATCACTTTCTTGACCGTTTTCAAGACGATGTCGTTGTTGAATTTGCTTAGTTTATTGTAAGCACTTCCAGGCGAAAGCCAGTTGATTGGCAAACTCAAAGTCGGCTGTATCGAAATGAAATTTTCAGGAATTTCCTCTATCGTTTCGTATGCGATTTGATTGGTCAGCAGGTGTTTTGCTCGCTGTTGCAACTTTTTGTCAGCAGGAAATCCTTTCGCAAAATCCTTCAAAGAGTAAGGATGATTGATATAAAAAACGCGATTGTTTTTTGCAAACTCCTTTGCCCACGACAACGAAACTGAAGAGTACTGATGGTCAGTACGAAACAGCGTGAATAGTATTATATCAAACTTGGATGTGTCCATGTGCTTTTGGATATTTGAACATTGGGAGATTCAGATAAAAGAAAAATATCCTAATATCTCCATCTCCCATTATCATTATTGTTAAGCCTTTTGCAATTCAAGAAATTCTTTAGTTACCAAAAAGTCTAAAGGAAAAACTCGCAAATTCAAATTTTTGAATGGTCCTACTCTATTGACGATTGAGTGGCTTTTGCGATAGGTTTGCTTTAGACCTGCCCCTTTGGCAAGTTTGCTGATTTTCTCATGAGTCAAGTGATTCAAGCCATCATAGGCTTCTCGCAAGTCACCTTCCAAATCTCCCACCAAAGGATGGTTGTGTTTCTCAATCAAATTGTCCACATACCCTTTCGGGAAAAACTGAATCCAAGGCGTCTTGATCACATGATTCAAGTGAGATGCATAAGGGCTGCGCCAGGGTGGGTAAGTCACAAAAATGCTTCCTCCCGTTGTTAGCGAATAGCCGAGTTGTTCCAAAATCTGACCTAAGATGGCAAGAGGAATATGCTCTGCCACATCGTTCAAAAAGACCATATCATATTGTTCTGTCAATGGCTTTTCGAGGATGTCTCTCTTTTCAAAAGTAACATTGCTGGCTTGGTGCTTTTCTTGAAGTTTTTTGGCAACGTTGATGTGGTGTCCATCAATGTCCAACGCATGAACTTCGCAGTCCCAATTGGTAGCATACCATAAAGACATGCCCCCCATTCCGCAACCGAAATCAAGGATTTTTTTGCCATCTAAATTGAATCGCTCACGAATCAATTTTTTATCAACATGTAAGTGAGGAGCCTGTTCATTTTTAAAATTGTCTTCTGCATAAGAGAGACCTTCTAAAAACTGTGCTTCTGTCATGATAAAATATATTTAGGATAAATTTATACTTAAATGTCTCGTTTAGAGTCTTTTATTTCTTTGTTTGCTGCTTCCTTTAGGATTGGTGTTTCGATGCCGCCTCTCGGCAAATCGATCAATTCATCCGGATTTTGGTCTGGAGCATTGGTGACACTAAATGTTTCTGATTTCCCTTTCTTCGAAAGAAGATTAAATAATTTTTTATAGAAAAACGGCACGTATCTCAATGGCTGCAAGAAATCGACATCTAATTCTCGACGAAGATAAATTTGCATAAAAACGAAGGTGATAGCATAGGTCAGTAAAGTGCCGACGGCTGCTCCCATCATTCCGTATTTCAAAATAAAAAAGTAATCAATCACAATCAGCAGACCAAGATTGAAGAGGGTAAAAAGGAAATTGGTCCGTGGTCGTCCTATTGAATCAACAACGGTTCCAAACTGCACTGCGTAGGGGATGAACAAACCAAAAAGAATGGTCACGCGGAGGATGTTGGCAGCTTCTATATATTCTGCTCCAGCGATGATGGTTACCAAAACTTCAGCTAAAACCATCACTGCCAGTATCGCTGGTATCATAAAAGCTAAAATCGCACCAACTGCTTTTTCATACAAATCTTTTACGGCACTATTGTCCCCATCATCGGTCGTGTGGTGGCTTCTTGAGCTTTGCGGAAACAAAACCGAAGCCATCGAAAGAGTAGGCACGTCGGTCAAATTAGTAATCTTTATCGCATTGTCATAGACCGCTACTGCCGCCGCTGCCACTGCTGCACCTCCCGGCAAAAAAGAACTCAATAAGAATTTATCAGTT
>CALCJP010000166.1 GCA_937967625.1 uncultured Saprospiraceae bacterium | reverse complement strand
AACTTCGCTTTCGCTAAATGCACTGCATTTAATGATTCTATTCGCAAGTTTTTTAAAAATTAAGTTTAGTAAACCTATCCGTTTGTTCTGTAAATACCCCTAATTAAATTCCTGCCAAATAATTTAGGTTCCCCCAATTTGGGGGTCAGGGGGTAATTACTACTTTTGTAATCCAAATTCAATTAGGAGGCAAATCTATATGAATCAACATCTAAATAGTGGCACCCAACAAGTAGCTCCAATTCCAGAAGACGAGATGTCTTTTTTGGAGCATTTGGAGGCGTTGCGTTGGCACATCATTAGGGCAGTCGCTTGGATTTCGGTGTTTGCGATAGTGGCTTTTGTGATGAAGGATTTTGTGTTTGGCGACATCATCTTCGGACCTCGAAAAGAAGATTTCTTCTCCTACCGAGCCATGTGCGCTTTTTCAAATTGGGTAGGCATGGGCGATGTGCTTTGCCTCGTTCCGCCAGATTTTCAAGTGCAAGGCGTTGAGTTTGGAGAACTATTTACTACCCACCTCAAAGTTTCCTTTTTTATTGGATTTGCGGTAGCGTTTCCGTTTGTGTTGTGGGAGTTTTGGAAATTCATCAAACCTGGACTTTACGAAAAAGAGCGAAAAGCAGCGCGCGGATTTGTGTTTGTTTGTTCGTTTTTGTTTATGTGTGGGGTGCTATTTGGGTACTATGTCATTTCGCCATTTGCGGTGACTTTTTTGGCGGGCTACCAAATCGAAGGAGCCGTTTCTAATCCTACTCTCGCTTCATTTGTCAACTACATGGTGATGTTTACCATACCGGTTGGGTTGGTGTTTGAGTTGCCGGTACTGATTTACTTTCTTACTAAAATTGGCTTGGTCACCCCCGATTTTCTAAAAACCTACCGACGCCATGCTTTTGTCATCATTTTGATTGCAGCGGCTATCATCACGCCACCCGATGTGATTACGCAGTTCATGGTCGGCTTTCCACTTTTCTTCCTCTATGAGATAAGTATTTTCATCTCCGCGCGAGTGGTTAAGAAAGCAGAGGAAGAGGAAAAAGCAAATTCGCTCTCATAGCATTGAGGGATTCGAATGCCTCCAAAAAATATCTCAATATCAAAATATCAATCCATGAAGCACGTTTCGAGCAGTTTCACCATCATTCTCAAAATCTTTCTGCCGACCTTTTGGTTGGTGTTTTTTGGTGCCTTCGTCGTGGTACTTTGGATTTATCGGATTGATGCTTTTAGCGGGCTTTCGCCCAATGCTTTCCGAATCATCGCCACGGTGGTCTATCTGATTTTTGTGTTTCTATTTGTCTTTTCGCTCATGCGCCTCAAAAGGGTCGAGATGGATAGCGAATCTGTTTTTGTCACCAATTATTTCAAAAACGTGAAGTATCCTTGGAGCAATATTGAAAAGATTAATGAAAGCCCTTTTCCTTTTGTGAGAGTAGCGACGGTGATTCTGAAAACGCCCGGTCGGTTTGGCAAAAAGCTATTCTTCATCCCTCACAAAAAAAGATTTAATGAATTCCTTTCGGAAAATCCTAAAGTGACGAAAGCGCTTTTGGAAAGAGAGGTGGGTTAGTCATTTGCCGATAACTTGTCTCGAACTCGCTTCGGGAGGCAAAAGGAAGCGTTTTCATTTTCGTTTAGATTTTAATTTTCATTAAAAATGTCCCTGCTCACTTGGCTACTCGCTGCAATTCTCATCATCGTCCTGCTGACCGCAATCATCGGATGGTTATTGGCAGCACCCAAATATCAGGGGCCGATTACCGCCCATTTTGACGGAAGTCGGTTTGTTAACTATGGCGGCATCAATGCCAATCAAGTCGATAAAATTTTCAAATTCCTCCTTACCAGAAGACCTACCAAATGGAAGGTGCCAAAAGACGCCGTCAAAAATGCCGAAGTCATTGAGCGCATCGATGGGGATCAATTCAGAATTACCTACATCAACCATGCGACCATCCTTTTCCAGTTCAAAGGAATCAATTTGATAACCGATCCCGTCTATGCGCGAGCGGCGGGTTTGTTTGGACTGATTGGCCCGTTGCGGAAACTTCCGCCCGGCATTCCGATGGAGCAATTGCCGCCGATTGATTTTGTTTTCATCTCTCATAATCACTACGATCACCTCGATCTCGGTTCGCTCAAAAAAATCATTCAAACGCATAATCCAAAAATCATCACCACTTTGGGCAACGACCTTTTGCTCAAAAAATGGAGCAAAAAGGTGCAAGCCATCGACTGGTGGGACAGTATCCGACTGACCGATGGGATTGAGTTGATTTGCACTCCGGGACAACACTTTTCCAGCAGAGGGCTGACGGATCGCGACGCCAATCTTTGGGGCGGTTTCGTGTTAAAAACCGCGCAAGGAAATATCTACTGGGCCGGAGATAGTGGATATGGAGATTTTTTCAAAACAATTGGGGAGCGACTTGGCCCAATGCGATTTTCGTGCATACCGATTGGGGCATATAAGCCGCGTTGGTTTATGGGACCGATACATATTTCACCAGATGAGGCGGTTCAAGTGCACCAAGATGTACGATCGAAGCAATCAATGGCGTTTCATTGGGGCACTTTTAATTTAGCGGACGAAGGTTGGGACGAACCCGTCCTCGATTTGCAGTCTGCGCTGAATGCCCAAAACCTTCCCTTAACTGATTTTCAAGCTGTTTTGAATGGTACATTTTTTCAGGAACGATGGTGATCCGAATTCGAGAATTGGGGAAAACGAGATTTCGAGACACGAGGCGTTCACGAACGCCCGAACTCTCGATCTCCCGAAATCAACTTCTATAATGCAATGGAAATCATAGCCCTTTTATTCTTCACTACTGGTTTTATTTACCTTTCGGTAAATCGCAATTCGCTCTCCCTACCGGGTGCCGTTGGGGCAGCAGTGATTGGGTGGACGGTCCATTTTTTGGTGGGGTGGCTTTGGTTGACTCCTTTGTTTTTCTTTTTGATTTCGAGTACGTTTTTGGCGAAATTATTTTCCGAAAGGGAAATAGAATCTGACGCCAAGATGGGCAAGCAGCGCGATATTATTCAAGTCTTTTGCAACGGGTTTCCCTACTTCCTTTTGGCGTTGATTTACGAATCCATGCCGGAGCAGGTGTTGTTTCTGATGTCGGTTTCGATGGCTATCGCTACGGCAGACACTTGGGCGACGGAGTTCGGCACCCATTTCAGTGGAAAGACCATCAGTCTCCTCACTGGCAAAAGATGTCGCACCGGGCTTTCTGGTGGAGTCAGTCTCATCGGCACCATAGGCGGATTGGTCGGTTCGATAGCGATGGCGATGCTTTGCCTTGGGATTTTGAGGTATCAGTTTCCCTCCACTGATTGGCTTTTCTTAGCGCCAGCGATTTGCTTATTTGGATTTGTGGGTATGTTGATTGATAGCTTTCTGGGGGCGATTTGGCAGACAAAATACATCGACTCCACTTCGCAAAATTTATACGACACTCCTGCTCCAAATCGCCAACACCACTCTGGCATTGTTTGGATGAACAACGATTTGGTGAACTTAATGAGCAATCTGATTGGGCTTGGATTGGCTACGGTTTGGATGAATTACTTTTGAGAGAAATTGATTAAATTTACGAAAGAAAATTTTTCTCAATCAAACCAAAATACAAAGAAAATTTCCATTATTTCATGCATACCAATGACTATCCGATTGTGAGAGAAGACATCATTGCTTGCCATATCAAATTGCTTGGACTGGTTGAAAAGGTCAGTTTTATCCTTGACGTTGAGGAAAATGAAAGACTTGGAGTCGTTGACTAAAAATGCCAATCAGAAAAATAATCAGTCAAATGTGAGATAATCGGCAATATTTAAACCTACCTTGCACCATTATTAATTTTTAAATTTTACAATGAATAACGGTACAGTTAAGTTCTTCAATGAAGGTAAAGGTTTTGGATTCATCACACCTGACGATGGTGGAAAGGACATTTTTGTCCACGTAAATGGATTGGACGGAACCAGAATTACTGAAGGAGACAAAGTCACCTACGACACAGAAGAAGGAAGAAAAGGATTGAATGCAGTGAATGTTAGCTTGGTCTAACTCAACGCACACATCTTTAAAATATATAGGCTCGTTGACTTTGTTGGCGAGCCTTTATTTTTTGATTAAATTCAACCTTAAAAATCAAGAAATCCGGCTAAGCCTGAAAGAAATTATGGTACTAATGTTTGGGAAGAAGGACTATCTTATGAAAGAGAGGGTCGCATTTGAGGAAAGATATTTTTAATTTTCTGGGAAGGGTGATTTTTGCGTTTCTCTACTTAGTTTTGTGTTCGTTTTATTTCTTTAAAAATTTGTCATAACCACCCGTTCTAATGAGCAAAACAAAACTCGGTCTCGAACTTCCTACTGACCCTCGCTGGGTCAATCTCGCTGAAATGGACATCGAAGAAATCCTTACTGACCACGCCTACTGCGAGCAAAAGGCAGCATCGACTTGCATTTCTTTGGTGCAGCAATTTCCCGAAAGGGAGGAATTGGTGGAGGAGGTCGCTCCCATCGTTACGGAAGAGTGGGGGCACTTCAGACAAGTGTTAGCGGAATTGAAAAAGCGAGGTATGAAATTGGGCAGACAGCGTAAAGATGAATACGTCGGTAGGCTCATGAAATTTCAAAGAGGCGGCGGAAGTCGTGAAGATCGATTGCTTGAAAAATTGTTGACTTCTGCGCTAATTGAAGCGAGAAGTTGTGAGCGCTTCCGTTTGCTTTCCCTCCACATGAAAGAACCTGAAATGCGTGAATTCTATCATAAATTCATGGTTTCAGAAGCAGGACATTATAAGTTGTTTATCAAATTGGCAAAGACCTATCTGCCTGAAGAGAAGGTGAAAAAGCGGTGGGCGGAGTATCTGGAATTTGAGGCGGAGATGTTGAAGACGATTGAGGTGAGAGGGGATCGGATGCATTGATTTGATTGCCTGATTGTTTGATTGTTGATTTCGCTTTCGCGAAATGAAGTTGCAATTTCATTTGACGAAAGTCGAAAAAAACAATCAAACAATCAGCTACGAAGTAGCGAAACAATCAAACAATCAGTGGCAAAGCCACACACTTACTGCTTCACAAATCTTCTGGAAATCACTCCTTCTCCATTTTTCATGGAAATGAAATAAAGACCATTCGATAGGTTAGTTGTATTTATTTTCACGGTGCTGGTGCCGGCGGTGAAGTTTTGGTCAATGTTTTCGACGACTTTCCCGGTAGCGTCCGTGATTTGAATATTGATGCGTCCTGCTTCGAGGATGTTCATTTGGAGGTTTAGTTCATCTTGCACTGGTGAAGGAAATACTTTTACCGAAGCAAAATCAACAGTTTCTTCCAAGTCACTCAGACTGGAAACCTCAAATGTACTTTGCCCTACGAATCCAAAGTTAGCATTGTTAAAAAGGACATTGCCATCAGCGTCAGTAATAGAAATAGCGGTTTCTAAACCATCGCCAAATTCGTCAATAATATAAAAATGGTAGCAGCCGACTGATGGCACACTCACCTGCTGATCAACAATCGCAGAAGCCACCATCGGATCGCCTTGGACGACTACATTTCCATTGTCATCCTCGATATACCAATAGGTTGGATCATCGGCAACCCAATTATCACCTTCGATATAAACATTGATGATATTGTTGGCAGCTAAAGCTCCTTTCGAATATTCGAAAGTAGCTTGGTTGTTTTCGAACAGGTCATCGATGTTGATTTCGTAGGTGATTTCTGCTACATCGCCAGTCAAAGTGTAAGCGCCTAAATCAACCGTACCGATTTCATTTGGAGCAAGTGTCCCTACAAATGTCGCAGTATTGATGACAGCACCATTAGCATCTTTAGCAGAGACTTCAAAATCGCTCACATCATCAAAACCTGAATTGTAGATACCGGGAAATAAATCCACTGTCCCATCGCAAGTTCCTAAGTTGGAATTTACTCCTGCAAAACTCAGGTCTGTCACATCATCCAGTTGTTGACAATTCAAGATTTGCTCAATGATGCCTCTTAAGTCTTGGTCATATACATCTGCAATGATTTCTTTAGAATCAGGACAAATGACACTTACTGTCGGGAAGCCAAGGGGTGCATATAAGTTAATGAATGCGGCGTCAACTGTGGGCGGGTCGATGATTGGATAGGAGGTGCCGGTCACCCAATCACCAATGGTATTACTTCCGGTTCCATTCAAATCGTCTGAATTGGTACTGGCGTCGCCCTCATAAAAAAGAACCACAATCTCATCTGAACCACCTGGACCGTAGGTATTATAAAGGTCTTCTAAATAGTGGTTTTGGTGGAAGACCCAACATGGTCCGCACCAAGTTGCAGAAACGTCTAAAATGACCGTTTTGCCAGCGTCCAAATATCCGAAAAGGTTATGTTCTTTGCCATTGATGTCCGTGACTGTAAAGTCCACAGCGGGTTGCGCGAAAGCGCTGTTCAAGCTAAAAATAGTTAGAAAGACAAGTAAAAAATTTTTCATCTAAATTAGATTTATAGTTGATTGAAAATAGCTGAAGCCCTTTTAGTCAAAGGACTATTCATAAAATTCCATCTAAAGGTAGGTAAAAATTAAAAATGTAATTCCCAAAACCGCCAATTAGGCGGATAGCAAGTTGTCTGGTTGTATTTTCACAAAATGGTTTTTCAAAGAAAAAACAGTCTATAAGAGTTGATTAAAAATTGATGATTAATGTTTATTTCCTTGATTTTTCGCAAACATCGAGACGCTATCTTTATAATTAGCCCGAATGCTCGGTAGGGTTAGGGGAATTACAAAACGACGTAAACATACACTAAAATCTTCGAATATGTGACGGGGGACGTTTGAATGAATTGTTAAAAAGGTATAACCTCCAAGGTATTAAAAAAGCCTCCACTTGAGGTGGAGGCTGCATTTCAAAGCTTCTTTGTTATTTAGTTTAGTTGGTGGCGATTTTTCCGGTGGTGAGTAGGATTTCATTTTTTCCGAAAGGATGGAAAAGAAATACACACCACTGGGCAAACCATTTCTTTCAAGTGTAAATTGATTTCCGAAAAATGATTCATTGCGAACCAATTTTCCATTGATATCAATCAGTTGAAATTGTAACGCTTGGGTGATTTCTTCAAGAGCGTCAATGGTAAAGACGGCTTGACTGACAAATGGGTTGGGTGCCACCGTAAGGTTTAGGATTGGGTCAAGTTGGCACTGTCAAGAAATCATCACTTTATTAATGGGAGGTAGGAATCGTTTCCACGAAAGTGGAGCCATCAAAAGTGATTTTTCCTTTTGGCAGTGATCTTTTGGGTGTTGATTTTTTCAAAAAAACTCATCAACACCTTTGGTATCACTACCTTCCTTTTTTTGTAATTTTTTGGTGCCTTTCGGCAAATCCACTGATTCGGCGGTTTCGCTTCATCCTTATAGTCTCTGGTAAAGAAAAAAATCAAAGCATCAACAACCCTTCCGGCAAATCCATCTTCACAACCCGCTGACTATCAACCACTTCCATCATCAATCGCTCATTGAGCGGAATCATTACTTCTTTACCTTTGTAATCCACCAAAGCCATTTCTTGCTGTGGCATTTCGACGATTTCTTTAATCGTTCCGATGTCGCCATAGGTCTCATCATGGATTTGAAAACCGACCAGATGTTCGAACTCCAAGCCAACCGGTTCGTAAGTTCGCTCTTCTTCTTTTAATAAATCGCTGTCGCGCAAATGCATGTTTTTATGAGCCAAAGGCTCTGCCGCACTTCGCGAATCGACCCCTTCCAGTTTTAGAATATCAAACAATCCGCCGCGCAGATTTTCGACAAAGAAAGGCGTATGATTGCCCCCAATTTCTAAAAAGATGACGGTCGCTTGGTCGAAGTCTTCGGCATACTTTTCTTCGATGTGGAGTTTGAGTTCTCCATTTAAGCCATGTGGCTTTTTGGTGCGACCGATTTGAGTGTATTGTTCTTCTGTCATATTATCTCTCTCTCCATTTTTTCATTATTTCAAGCGCTTCCTCATGCGAAATAATATTCTCTGGATTTTCACTCGCTTTAATAGCAGCTTCGAGTTCTGCTTGCTGTTCCTTTGTTAATTTATATTCATCAAATGAATTCATTTACAATAGATTAAAATTTTGCAAGAAATAAAATTTGATATGCCATTCTACCAAAATCAGCAATCATGTAATCGCTAATCTTCAATCTATCACGGTGGCGAATAATACTTCAAAAATTTTGAAACAATCACTCTGTCCTCGTGTGTCAATTATATTCCAAAACCACCTGTCTCAACTCAAATCCTTTCTCCCCTTTCTCCTCCCAAGCAATAGTCTGACAATCAGCTGGAGGCGGATCTTGATTACAATATTGCGAATCCAAAATCATCATCTC
>CALCJP010000165.1 GCA_937967625.1 uncultured Saprospiraceae bacterium | reverse complement strand
CCCCCCCTATGTTTGCTTAAATTTTCATTTCTTTTGGGTGGCTTGCTTTTATTTCAAATCAATCTTTATTCACAAGGTATTTTTGGTGGTGTCCCTGCTGACATAAGCGAAGCTCCATTTACAGTCTCTGTTGAGAAAAATGGAGAACACCATTGTGGGGGTTCAATCCTGAATTGCGAATGGATTGTTACAGCAGCGCATTGTGTTTCAGGCGCTGAAAATACCCCTCAAGTTTTCACGATTCATGCAGGAGCAACGGATCAAACTGATAATTCTATTGGTCAAAGAATTGTTGCTGATCAAGTAATCATCCATCCACAATATCAGCCATGTGGAAGTGAATCATCTCCACCAAAGAATGACATAGCTCTGATCCATTTGTCAAAAAAACTCTTTTTCACTGACAATATTCAACCAATACAATATGCCCCCGCTGGGACAACTCCTTCAATAGGAAGTATAGTTAGTATTTATGGTTGGGGAGAGGATGCTGTTGGAAGCGGAAGTCAAGCTATCTTACAAAAAGCAGCCCTTCCTGTAATCTCAAACGACGACGCTGGGCAATTACTTATTGGTGCAGCCCAATGTGTATTCTCTTTCTATTCACCATTAATTGACAACTCATATTTAGCTCTTTATAAGGAGGGATTTGCAGCAGGTTCTGGCGATAGCGGTGGACCTGCCGTTTATAATAATAGTTTAGTAGGAGCCTCTGCATTCGGAAGTGAACCAGATACTGACAAAAGTTTGTATCCTACTGTTTATTCAGACATTAGTGTTCTCTCTGGGTTTATTGAAAGTCACATAAATCAAGAAGAATTAGCTGGGTGTTGCAGTGAGGAAGGCTTAGAAATTTGGACAGCTCAATTATGGGCTGATGAAAACCGAAGCTTTAAGGGCAATGTAACAATAAAGCCTGGAGGCTCCTTAAATATTGAAAACTCAAATATTGCTTTTGAGGAAGACTATGGAATAATCGTCGAAGCAGGTGGTCAATTAGTCACTGAAAATTCAACACTTACAAGGTGTGCCTTAGATCCTAACTGGGCAGGAGTAAAAGTCCAAAGTTCATCTAATGGAAATCCGGCAGGCACAGTCACTATGACTGGAGGCAGAGTTGAGTATGCTAAAACTGGCATTTCAACAAACAGAGGAGGAAGCCCGTGGAATGGGTTGATCCAATGTGATGGAACCACGTTTGAATATAATAGAAGGGCAGTAGAATTCATGCAAAATAAAGCACCTAATCAAAGTAGATTTGACAACTGCTTTTTTTTAGGTGATCCCACAAATAATATTGACTACGGAGTTACCATTTGGGATGCTCATGATATTCATTTTACTAATTGCGAGTTTTCAAATTTTGCCCATTCAGGAATTTATACAGTTGATGCCAGTTTTAGAGTTCTTAATGAATGTTCTTTCACATCTTGTTCTTCGGGTATCTATGCTACTTCTACCAGTGGCATTGCTGACAACCAAACGGAAATCCGTGATGCTATTTTTAGTGATAATTTTTATGGCATCTATTCCGGCAGCATGGCAGACTTCGATGTTTATACATCCAATTTTTCATGTAATGCTTTTGGTGCTGTAGCAATAGGAACATCTAATTTTTTTTACTACGATAATGACTTTAACAACCATGTTTATAGTATTGCCTTGAGTTCAACAGCTGGTCAGGACAATTTATTATGGTGTAATGACTACTCAAATGCTGGTGTAGGTGTAAATATTTTTGGAGATAATTCAAGCCTATTGTTTGATTACGAAGGCTATAATACTCAAACAAACATCCAATTAGACGGAAGACCTTCCAATAAAGGAAGTGTCCAAAATATTCAACAAAGAGACGGTGGTGGACCGCTTAGCAATACGTTTTCTGCGACTACAGCTGAGATTGCCTCTGATCTCAATAACGGACATACTGCTTCTTTTTTCTATCGCCATCCTGATGAAGATCTCTACCCTGACTATTTCGCGGAATGTGATGAAGCCCCATCAGCAAATTTAGGATGTTCTATTCAAAACAATTATAAAAACTATACATTCAAAGGTGCTCCTGTACCTTGTCCACCTCTAAGACCAGATCCTATTACAAATTGTGACGATCCCGATTGCTTAGGAAACATCCGCTCTAATCTTAATAACATAAGGTCAAACATTGAAAATGGCAACGGGTCTGATGAGCTGCAAAATGATTTAGACATTTTCACTGCCAAAAAAGAGGTTGCTACTTACAACTTCATCAATAACTACTTAGAGATAGGTGATTATGAAACAATGGAAACTGTCTTAACCAATGAAAGTGCTGACAACTCAGATTTAATGAAACTTATTGAAGTTCAAATATTTACTGAGCAATATGATTTAGCACAAACTCATCTTTCTGACTTTCAACCCTCGAATTTAGAAGAATCAAACTTTATCGTTTTACAGAGTATTCACCTTAACTTTTTAACGAATACTGAATTTCAACTATCGGAAACAGATCGTTTATCCCTCCAATCTATAATTGATGATAAAGGCTCTATGGCAGGTTATGCTTCGGGAGTTTACTCAAAGGTTGACGAAATGAATTACAAACCTTCTTTAGAAGAAGGAGTACAAAAACCGGAATGTTCGCAGGGAGGAAGTGGCGAAGGAGATATAGGAAGACAAGTAAAGAATTGGAATAATTCAACGATTGCTACCTTTGACAAAATTGGATTGGCTCCAAATCCAACGACAGGAGAAGTTCTAATCTCCATACCTGAATCTTTTGATGGCAATGATTTGTTGATAATAAACCTGTATGGTCAGTTAGTACAAAAAATAGCATCCGTACAGTCAGGTCAAAAAATTACCTTGGACATCCTCGAATCAGGTATTTATTTACTCACTATGTCAAATGACTCAGGAAAAGTAATCACAGAACGATTGCTGATTCAGAAATAATTTACTCATCATGGATTCTATGCCTTTCTGGCATAGAATCCAATTTTTTATTCTTGAATTTATGACTCGAATTATTTTCATCATAATAGTACTTCGAAGTACTATCCTATCAGGGCAAATACCAACCTTTTCAAAGACTTTTCACCTTAAAAATGATTTAACAGGTGCGGCAGTTTTTGAAGAACCTGATGGTTACAGAGTTTTCTGCGAGGCTTATGGTGGAGGTTCTTGTTACGGCTTTCTCAAACTTAACTTTGATGGAGGTCTCCAAGAATCACATATTTTTGATCCGCCAGATAGCCTACTCTTCTACAGCGAGCATTCTCCCCTTTCATTTCAAAAAGAAAACGGTGAGTATGTTATTTGTGGTGACTTTAGAGTAAGAGATACTTTTATCAGAAATATTGGCTTAATAAAATATAACCCCATTTTTCCAGATTCAGTTGACACTAAGATTTATGAAGGCTCTCAATGGGATGAAGCAAGGTCAATTCAGCATACAAAGGATGGAGGATACTTAATTTTTGGACAGCGAAGCATTCTTACTGTAATAGATAATCGCACTTATCAAACCGATATTAAGCTTCTATTAATTAGAACTGATTCTATGGGTAACTTGATAGATGAATATGTAATTCCTGATACTGCAAAATTTGCGATGGCTGGCTCAATGCAATTGTTACCAAATGATAAAATCCTAATAACCTATGCTCAAGAAGATCGCGATTTGCTGATTCCCGACCACTACATTCTTAGTCTATTAGATACCAATTATCAGTCTATTTGGAAAGAAGAATTTGAGGTCTCTCCTGGTAATAATTTTGTGCCCGATATAACTATTCTCAATGACAGCCTAATTGTAATTGGTTCAAAAGCAGAATATAGAGAATTTCCAGGCAGCATATGGGTAGGTTCCGTCAGAGTTTTTGGTTATGATTTACTTGGCAATAGACTATGGACTCAGGCACTGCCAAGTACAGATCGTTCGATATTCAATTTATACAGTCTGAAGACTTCTAATGATGGAAACATCCTTGGCTGTGGCTGGCATGTCAATTCTCTAATAAACGAAGGTGCTAATGGTACTCCTCGCATGTTCTCATTAAGCCCATCAGGAGAAGTTTTATGGGACAGAGATTATTGGCTTGAACTCGGTCCAAATATTGAAAACTTCTTTCTTAATGCCTCTCAGACCTCTGATGGTGGCTATATTGCTGTTGGAAATTTTATAGACCTGAATAATAGGCAAGATGGTCACTTCGATGATATACTTGTTGTTAAAACTGACTCTATGGGTTGTGTCAGAACAGACTGTGATGATTTGGTTTATGTATCCACTAACGAACATTCAGACTCAGAAAATAAATCTATCCTCCTCTACCCCAACCCCACCAAAAACACCTTAAGCATAAAACTCCCGACTCCTCCAAACAATACTAAAGCCCTCATTTTCAACACTTTAGGTCATTTAGTGCAAAAAGAGACACTTGTCACAAAAGAGTCAAGCGTAGATGTCTCCACACTCAAAAGCGGCATCTATTTTCTAAAAATCAACTTAGATGGAAAAGAAGAAATCAAAAGATTTGTGATAAGCAGATAGACAATCCAACTACACCACCACCTGCTCCACAATCTCCAACTCATACCCAATCAACCCCACCCTACGGCGCTGTGATTTGGTCATCAGTCGAATCTTACGGATGCCTAAGTCGTGAAGGATTTGCGCGCCAATGCCGATATCTTTTTGAACGGCTTCGGGAGAACGCTTGATGAAAGGTCGTAATTTCTCTCCGTTGGTTTGTTGTGCTTTGAGGGCTTCCATGGTTTGAACAATCAAATCATTTGACTCCGCATATCTAATCATCAGCAAAGCACCTTTGCCTTCCTCATTGATTTTTTGAAGTGTATTTTGAAGTTCGTTGGAAGTGTCTGGAATCATTTGGGCAAAAAGCTCACCTGCGTTGGTGCCGGCATGGACACGAGTCAGAACAGGTTCGTCGAGTTCCCAAGTTCCTTTTTTGATGACAAGGTGGCTTTGGTTGGTATTCGTTTCGCGGAATGCGATTAAATCAAATTCGCCGAAAGGCGTCTGAATGGTCATCTCGCTGGCGCGCTCCACGAGGCGTTCGCGCTGCATGCGATAGGCAACCAATGCTTCTATAGAAATTAATTTAAGATCCAGCTTTTTGGCTAACTCCACCAATTGCGGCAAACGCGCCATCGTGCCATCCGTATTCAAAATCTCCACCAACACACCTGCTGGGTAAAAACCCGCCAAACGCGCTAAATCAATCGCTGCTTCCGTATGCCCCACACGACGCAAAACGCCTCCTTTTTTAGCAATCAATGGAAAGATATGACCAGGACGCGCATAGTCACCGGGGTGAGTCATCGGGTTGGTCAATGCCTTGATGCCCGTTGAGCGATCATAAGCAGAGATGCCCGTTGTGCAGCCTTCTTTTTTATAGTCGATAGATACCGTAAAAGCCGTTCCATGCAAATCGGTGTTTTCACTCACCATTGGTTGTAGGCGCATTTCACGAGCGCGCTCCTCGGTGATAGGCGTACAAATCAGTCCTCGCCCATGTGTCGCCATGAAGTTGACTATCTCAGGAGTAATGCACTCTGCTGCGCAGATGAAGTCCCCTTCATTTTCGCGATTTTCATCATCGACGACGATGACCACTTTGCCTGCTTTGATGTCGGCTATCGCATCCTCGATGGAGTCCAATTGATATTCTTGATTAGGATTGCTCACTTTTGATGGTTGACTGATTGGTGCTGAATCTATCATGTTTCTTTTTAGTGTTGGTGTGTGTTCAAGTGTTGATGTGTTCGAGTGTTCTTGTGTTCATGAACACACAAACACATCAACACTCAAACACATTATCAAAACCTACTCTTAGGAATCTTTATTTTATACTCCCTCTGCGAACTATTTGGCAAAGTAGAACTCTTCATCCACGGGTTATAAATCTTTAATTGGCGGTAGCTGATTCCGAATTTAGAAGCATAATCACCCAGATTTTCAATCGTTTGATTTTCGACTACGACTGCGTAATCGTCAAGCGGATTGTATAAATCACCCTGCTCCAAATAGAAACCATAGGTCTCCGGGTTGGACATAATTTCTTTCAATGCCACAATTCGAAACACATAACGCGACGTCTCCTGATTGAGATTGAGGTCGTAATAATATTGCGACCGCTGCGCTGTGCTTTCTTTTTTGAGGCGCGTGCCGCCCATATTATATGCCGCTGCAGCCATTGTCCAAGTCCCAAATCGCTCTTTCAAACTTTTCAAATATTTGCAAGCCGCCACTGTGGCTTTCTCCAAGTGAAACCGCTCATCGATGGCATTGTTGACTTCGAGTCCATATTCTTTTCCGGTGCCTTTCATAAATTGCCAAAACCCCTTTGCCCCTGCCGGCGAAGTGGCATTCGTCAAATCAGATTCGGCGACAGCCAAAAATTTAAAGTCTTGAGGGACGCCGTGCTCTGCTAAAATTCTTTCGATGGTTGGGAAGTAACGATTCGCCCGTTTGAGGTTCATCAAAGTGCTGGAATGGTAATATGCATTTCGCAAAATCTCCCTTTCCAATCGCTCCCTTGCATCAAAATTTTTGGTCGGTACTTCCTCTCCTGCGAAGTCGAAAAACTTATTCATGCTAATCGCCTCCACGCGCTGAGATAGCTTTTCCTTGCTGACTTTATCCAAAGGCGGAAGCGGCGTGTCATGGGTATAAGAAGCAAAAACCGCCACGGTCAAAAAAGCCGCCATCATCAACACATAATACATCAATCGCTGTTTCATAATCATCTATTCTTTTGATTTTCGCCTCCCGAAGCAAGTTCGGGACAAGTTTTCGGCAAATAGAGGGGTACTAAAAATCACCTCAAAGGTAGGGAATTTTAGAAGTCTGACTTGTTAGCAAACCTCTAAAAAGAATAATCTTTCCTCCAAAAAAGCGCTTTGTATATCAACTGTTCTTCGATCTTTGGGTTTTGAAGTAGCTCCCAAATTTATTTGGGAGTTAGATTATCATTTTTTATGCCTTTCGGCAAATCATCAAACCTCACCAAATAAATTTGGTGGCTACAAAATGGATTCACTAACACAAATCACCTTAGGCGCCGCAGTCGGCGAAGTAGTTTTAGGAAAAAAGATTGGCAACAGAGCCATGATGTGGGGAGCAGTCGCCGGGACGATTCCTGATTTGGATGTCATCGCCAATTTCTTTTTAGATGACATGGGCGCGCTGGCATTCCACCGAGGGTTTACGCATTCGATTACGTTTGCGGTGATTATGCCTTGGCTGATTGGCTGGTTGGTGTGGCGGCTTTATGAAAGCGAACACTTCAAAACCAATATCCATAAAGGAGCATCCGGTCTTTTCGCCGCCGCTTTTCTGGGGATGGTCTTAGGAGGCATCAATTTTATTTTTAAAACAGTTAGTGGTTCTTGGAATATACCTGTCCTATTATTTAGCGTAAGCGGATATGGATGGCTGATGTGGCGTATGTGGAACAACTACCTAAAAAAAGACTTAGCTCCCGTCCAAATCACCTACCGAGAGTGGGTTTGGTTTTTCTTTTGGACGATTTTCACCCATCCCCTACTCGACTGCTTTACGACCTACGGGACGCAGCTTTTTGAGCCATTTACCAACTACCGCGTTTCGTTTGATAATATCTCAGTCGCAGATCCGCTCTATACTTTTTGGCATATTTTGTTTTTGATACCGACCCTGTTTTTAGTCAAAACGAATAGCAAGCGACGCCTTTTTGTTTGGTTGGCTTTGGGGATTAGTGGGCTATACATGGCATTCACGCTTTTCAATAAAAACCGAGTGAATCAGGTCTTTGAGTCCTCTTTGCAAAAGCAAGGCATCGCCTATTCGCGCATGATGACTTCGCCGACCATTTTCAATAATGTGCTTTGGGGCGGCGTAGCGGAAAGTGATACGAGCTATTTCTATGGCATGTATTCGTTTTGGGATTCGAAGCCCGAAATCACTGAATTTATTGAAATTCAAAAAAATCATAATCTCCTTTCGGAAAATGAAAACGACCGCGCCGTCAAACTCCTACGATGGTTTAGTAATGGTTATTTCAATGTCTTGAAAATGCCCGATGGCTCCATGCAATTGAACGACCTCAGGTTTGGCTCTCGTGATGGCACCTTTGACAATCCGAACAAATACATTTTCAAATTTAAACTCGTCAACGAAAATGGTGAACTCAAAGGCTACGATCTCGGCAGACCTACCGAAGACGATGACTTTGATTTCAGCCC
>CALCJP010000164.1 GCA_937967625.1 uncultured Saprospiraceae bacterium | reverse complement strand
TCATTTCCTCCAAAATACTCATCTCCATAAATATTGACAGCATCAAATCCGCCTGGATTTTCAATGCCTACCTCTGAGTCATCTACTGGTCCATAATTATCTGCTACCCAATCGTCTGCTCGCAAATATTTCAAATTCACCTTGTAGGCGAGGTAATCCTCGCCATTGCTATTTTGGAATTTGTCTGCCCATCTGACGGCAGCATCGACCAGGTTTCGCTCCCCTACTTTTACCGAAGCTGAAAATCCATCATGGAAAAATGGGTCTTTGGTTTCCATGCTGATCACGCCGTTGAAGGCATTGGGACCATAGAAAGCGGAACTTGCTCCCACAACGATTTCTACTTTATTGACATCAAGCTCTGAAGAACCTAAGAAGTTACCCAAAGAGAAGTTCAGTCCCGGTGCTTGATTGTCCACTCCATCAATGGTTTGTAGGGAACGAACCGGACTCGTACTGTTGAATCCACGCATATTGATAACCTTGAAGCCTAAACTTGCTGCGGTCAAATCCACCCCTTTGAGTGTACCCAATCCGTCATAAAAATTGGCGGCAGGTGTTTCTTTGATGGCTAAAACATCCATTGACTCTACGGTCAATGGGGATTCTTTTTGTTTGTCTGAGATACGGCTGGCTTTGACTTCTACACCCTCAATTACAACTACGCCTTGGTCTAAAAATATCTCTAACCGCTTTTCGGAAGTTACCTCAACGATTTTGGGGTCATAGCCAGTATATGAAAATTCCAACTGAAAAGGTAGTTCTCTATCCGTTGTAAACTCAAAAGTCCCGTCCCAATCTGAGACGGTTCCATCTCCTGTGCCGGGCACAATGCAGGTGCCTCCGATGATAGGGTCATTGTTGGCGGCATCTAAAATTGTTCCTTTGATGGTGACTTGACCAATTGCAGTTTGACAGCAAAAAAATAGGGAAAGAAAAATAACACTTTTGTAAAATCGAGTCATATTTCGTTAAGTTTAGGTTTAAATCTTGCTTGCAGTTGATAGGCTATTTGGTGTCAATGACTTGCCAATTTAGAAATATTTACAAATAACCCAGCGAAAGTTCGCTGTTTAATTGGCTGTTTTAATGATAGAAAGCAATCATCTGACAAATTACTACATTTGCCGAAAGGCGGTAAAGAAATTAAAATAAAAATGCCGATTAATTTTTTCATCAAAATTGATCGGCATTTTTATGGTAAAACTAAGATATTCTACCTGAAACGGTTTCTAAAATTTGGCGGAAGCCCCTGCCAAGATATTGATTCCATAAGTCGGATAATTGAACCAACGGCGGCGCTTATTATTAGCCAGATTATAGACATCTAAGAAGATTCCGAAGTTGTCCATGACTTGATATTGGGCACCGAGACTTACGTCAAATAAGCCATTAAGAGACTCGATTGCATCTGTCCGTAGGAAATTAACCCCGTTTTCGATGAAGACGGAACCTTTCAAAGTTACTTTGTCTTTGAGGGTGATATATTTCAAAGTCCCTCCGAAGATAAATGAGGGCAAATGCCATGCTTTCTCCTCGTTTTCCATGGAGTAGATATTGCTGGTTATATCTCCAATGATGGTAAATCCTTTGAATAGTGGTGCTGAAACAGAGCCTTTGATATAGAACAAGGTGCCATCATCATAGATGGTATTGAAGACGTAGCGAGGTGTAGCAAGGCTATCTATGTCTTCAGAAGATGGATTGAAAAGCGCCAAATCTTTGAAAGACTTGTACCCAATTCTACCCAAATATTCAAAGCCCATGAAGCTGCCTTTAAGCCCTCCGTAGTAGTCGGTGTATTCTGTATTTTGGAGTTGGATGCCGGAATAGGTTTTCACAAAAGGATTATACTCCGCCAATGTCCTCATGGTGTTTTTTTGCAAACTTCCATCTGCTCCGATGAAGGCAGTCAGGCGAGATCCCAATAATGGCACTGTGGCTTCCAATTGAGGAAAGAAGAAGTATTCGTCATCATGAGAGGCTAAATTGACTCCTGCTTTGACGCGGAAAAAATCATTTACGAAAGTGAAGTTGGGTTGTAGAAAAAAGTTATTAAGGCTTTGATCTGTGGAGTCGCGGTAGGAATTAAAATCCGTAATCAATCGAAGCGCTAAGGGGTGTTTTTCAGCAAACCACTTGGTGAAGTGGAGATTGATGGTAGTTCCGTTTTCGCGAGCGGCGTATTCGTCGCGCATGTAATAGAAATCCAAATCCGCACCATAGTTGATGTCCCCAACGGTCTGCACGCCATTAAAAACAGAGACTCCTAAATCGGTGATCCCGAACTGTTGTCGTACCTGATCATCAGAGAACGATAAGTCAGGTCTATCTTCATCAAAATTATAGCCATAGTAATGTAGTCGATTGCGAGTGTAGGCAGCACGTGCGCCCACTGCAAATCCTTCTGAAAAATAGTAATTGCCGCTTCCTTTGAGGAAGGTATTGGCAAATTTTTGATTTTCGATATTGCGGTTGTTGTTGGCATTGTGGTATTTGCCATGCACGTTGAAGTCAAATTGGTTGTCGCGAAATAGGCTATAACCGCCCTCTCCCAAAACTGAATTTGGGTACCCAACTCCCAACTTCGCATAGCCATTATAGACTTTTTGTCCTTTCTCCCGCTTGAATGCCAATGGTCTAATCTTGGGAGGCAGATACTCTACTTGAACCGATTGGGCGGAGATATTGTATTTCTGAGG
>CALCJP010000163.1 GCA_937967625.1 uncultured Saprospiraceae bacterium | reverse complement strand
GCTGCCCCCATCAACTGGGCAATCATCAATGGCGAAAAGGAGACTGGAGTCACCACTTTCTTCTTAAAACACGCCATCGACACCGGCGATATTTTAATGCAAGAAAAACTCCCCATCGGGGATGAAGAAACAGTAGGGGAGGTCTATAATAGAATGAAATATTTTGGCGCCGAGGTCATTTTAAAAACAGTAAAACTCATCGAAAAAGGCGATTATAAATTGCTTCCGCAAAATAGCGAGTTAGCCACCAAAGCTCCGAAAATCCATACCGAAACCTGCGAGATTGATTTTGATCAGCCGACTGAAACGGTTTTCAATTTTATAAGAGGCTTGAGTCCTTATCCATGCGCTTGGACGACTTTGGATGATCGAAAACTAAAAATCTACAAAGCCAAAAAGGTCATCGAATCTCACTCGAAAACACCTGGCACGATTACCACTGATGATAAAAAATACCTGAAAATTGCGACCAAAAATGGATTTATTGAAGTCTTAGAATTGCAGCTGCAAGGAAAGAAGAGAATGGATGTCAGGTCTTTTTTGAATGGGTATAGTTTTTTTGAAACGAAGTAAGATGTTGTCGCTTTTCCCTTCGGCTCCGCTCAGGGAACAGAGCTGCAAACCGTTGACTGAGCGAAGCCGAAGTCAACAATCAAAGATTCGAATCTTCAATTTTCTCTTTCGTCCTGTTCAAGGGAACTTTGAGAGGCACTAACCGTTCCCTGAGCGAAGCCGAGGACGGCAGCGAAAATTCGAGGTTGCGATGGTCTTCTCGACTCCGCTCGAAGACCGGTGGTGCTGAAGCCTACGCCTCAACCTCCTCCCGATAAAACTCAAACTTCCCATCCTCAAAAGTCAAATTCAATTGACTTCTATTTTTCAACCAATCCAAAAGTGCTTCGCCTAAAAACTCTTTGCGCCAACCGCTTTCGAGACGTTCGTCAAAGTGGAGTGGGTCTAATTTCATCTGCTTCATAATCGAGCGCGGAATGACTTTCTCATGCGCCATTTTTTCATCCAAACAACGCAAGTGAATCATCTGATCCAAAATCTTAGTCAATAGCTCCTGACGTGGGTTGGCCTCTACTCGAGTGGCTTGATTACCAACCATTTCTAATTCCTCCTCAGTGGGAGGTTGTTTGTATAATTCAACCATTTTTTCGCCATGTCTTCTGACGAATTTTTCGGTAATTCTTCGATTTTGTTTTAAAGATTGCATGCCGCCGCCGACTGCTCTCGTGACCATCGAAATTCCTTTTGAGGGAAAAATCATGTCTTTACTATAATCCAATCTTTCTGCCTCGCTTCTTCTCCATCTCAAAAAACGCAATAGAAATACCGCCTCATCTTGAGTCAGATTGGGTCTCAGATTGCTACCAATAAAATCCTTGTCAGGATGAACATCATAGTAAGAAGGCTCGCAAAGCGTCTGACATTCATCAATTGCCCATTGTGTGCGTCCAAGAGATTCTAACTTTGATTTGAGGCTTGTCCAAAGCTCATCTAAATACAATACATCTCTGATCGCATATTTCAACTGCTTTTTGCTCAATGGTCTTTGCGTCCAATCCGTTACCGTAAATCCCTTGTTGAGGCGCATATTCATCTCTCCCAAAACCAATTTGGCAAAAGAAGTAGGGTAGTTGTACCCCACAAAAGCAGCAGCGATTTGAATATCAATCACATTTTTTGGAACGATATTGTACTTATTGAAAAGGATTCGATAATCATTTTCTCCCGCGTGCGTTATTTTTAAGACATCGGGGTTTTGAATCATGTCGAGGAGGAATTCAATATTATCATATTTCAAAAAATCAATAATAAAAATTCCTTTCGGAGAGGCAATTTGGATAATGCAAAGCTGAGTATGAAACCTCCGTTCGCCAATAAATTCCGTATCAAAACCAATCCAATCGACAGATTGGTGGTCGGCAATGAATTGATCCATTAGTTCGGGAGTATCGATAAAAGTATGTCCTTGATCCATGTATTTTCTTTGATTTCAATGGTGACAAATAGCCTACACCTTCGTTGGAATGCGAAAGTACCAAAGATTATTGACACAAAAATTTTTGGGAACTGTTTTGTGTGATCCTTAAGGAGAGAAAAGAAAGGAAACAAAAATTATTCCTCAAATCTTTTGTATATCACACCCAAATTAGACTTTTACTTTCGTAAAATACGTTTGAAAATCTGCAATTAAATTCATTCCACGAAAGTGGAAGCCAAGCATTTAGATTTATTCTGAAACTAATCCAATGGGTTTAAACCCATTGGAAGGGATTAATTCCTTTCGGAAAATCTTAATTGCATTTCATTTTTCGCGTTTTGCAATTATCGTAGAGACGATTCATGAATCGTCTTTACAATTGTCCGAAAAATTGAAATGCACCCAAAATCTTTTATAAACCACTCATTATGAAAAAATTACTGCTCGCACTCGTTTTTCTATTTGTTCTTTTGATTGGAGCTGCCATCGCGATTCCTTATTTCTTCAAAGATGAAATTGTCGCGGCCGTCAAGGAAGCAGCCAATGAAAACTTAGACGCAAATTTAGATTTCGACGATGTCTCTATTTCGCTGTTTAGAGATTTCCCAAATGTCAGTTTCGGAATGCAAGATTTGAGAATCACCGGAAAAGGTGATTTCGATAAAGTGAATCTGATCTCAGCCAAAAACTTCGACATCGCCCTCGACTTTTGGTCTGCATGGAATGGCGGCGATCCATTGGTCATCAACGGAATCACCATTGACGAACCCAACCTAAATGTCCACGTCCTCCAAAACGGAAATGCTAATTACAACATCACCAAAGGCGAAGAAGAATCCACTGAATCTGCCGCCTATGTCATCAATTTGGACGAATACGAAATCAATAACGGAACCCTGACCTACAAAGACCAATCTATGGATTTCTTCATGAAAATGGAAGGATTAGACCATACTGGATCAGGCAATTTGACTGCCGATGTTTATGATTTGACCACTGAGACCACTGCCAAAAAAATGACTACCTCAATGGGCGGCATCACCTACCTCAATGGCGTAAAAGCAGATTTGGATGCCCTAATCAATATGGATTTGAAAAACATGAAATTCACATTGAAGGATAATGATTTAAAACTCAACGCCCTCAAATTATTAGCAGAAGGATGGGTGCAATTGGGTGAAACCGATATGGACATGGATTTAAAATTCAAAGCACCTGCCAACAGTTTCAAGGAATTTTTGTCGATGGTGCCGGGTGCTTATAGTTCAAGTTTCGACGGCGTGAAAGCAGATGGAAAATTCGGTTTCGACGCATTTGTAAAAGGAAAATACAATGGCGACAAAGACATCATGCCCGCCTTTCGGCTAAAAATGGATGTCGAAAACGGCAACTTCAAATTCCCTGATTTGCCAACTCCGGTTTCTAATATTTTTGCAAAAATCGACATCAATAGCCCGTCTTCCAATATGAACAAGATGGTGGTCAAAATCCCTAAGTTTTCGATGAAAGCTGGGAACAATCCATTTGAAGGTTATTTCAATTTAAGGACGCCACTTACAGATCCAAATATTGACACGAAAGTGAAAGGGAAAATCGACTTAGCGCAAATCTCCAAAGCTATGCCGCTCGAAGGCGTAGAAAGTTTAAGCGGCTTGATTGATGCCGACATGGAACTGAAAGGCAAGATGTCTCAAATGGAAAGCGGAAACTACTCAGGCGTCGATGCAAAAGGGTATTTCAACATCGTCAACATGGAGTACCGCGCAGTGGATATGCCCAAAGTGGAAATCAAAAAGATGTCCACCAACTTGTCACCCAAACGAATGGAAGTCAAAGATTTCGATATGAAATTGGGCAAATCTGACCTTAAAGGAAATGGTGAGATAGATAACGTCTTAGCTTATTTCTCTGATGAAAAAACCATGACTGGCGACTTTTTCGTGCGCTCAAGTTTATTGGACGCCAACGAATGGATTTCCGAAGAGGAGGGCAGCGCGCCTTCCGGCGAAACGGAAGAAGCACCATTCGATCGTTTTGATTTTAAATTGGATGGACAAGCAGACATCATCAAATACGAAGATTATAAACTCCTCAACACCGTCGCAAAAGGTCGCATGACTTCCAATGATTTAGACATGAAACAGTTTTCCACGAAAGTGGGAAAATCTGACATCAAAGCCACTGGCAAAATCCAAAACATTTTCGATTACCTTTTCGAAAATGGCACCTTGAGAGGCGACATCACCCTTTCGGGAAATAAACTTGACCTCAACGAACTCATGGGCGAAGAAGCCGAAGCGACCACCGAGGAGCCGCTTTCAGAACCTATCATGGTTCCTGAAAACATCTCGATGGACATCAAAGCCGACATCGACCAAGTGCTTTATGACAACATGGATCTAAAGAATGTGCGCGGAAAAGTAGAGGTCAAAAACGAGCGTGTTAGCATGAAGCAAGTCTCTACCAATTCCCTTGGCGGGAAAATGTATTTCTCAGGAACCTACAACTCAAAAGATGTCGAAGAACCAAAATTTGACATGACTTATGACTTGAAGAAAATTGATTTCAAACAAGCGTTTGAAACCTTCAATTCCTTCCAACAATTGGCTCCAATCGCACAGTTTATTTCAGGCAGCTTCTCTTCCGACATGGAGATGAATGGCGCACTCGGAAAAGACCTAATGCCTAAATTAGAGAAACTAAATGCAGACGGATTTTTAGAAACCCTAAACGGCTTCATCACTGGCTTCGAACCACTTGATGAGGTGGCCAACTTGCTGAATGTCAAGGAGTTGAAAAAAGGAAATCTGAAAGAATTAAAAACCGTTTTCAAACTGAATGACGGTATGGTGACTGTGGAAGAGTTCCCCTTCAAATTTCAAGGCATCGACATGACGATGGGCGGCATGCACGGCTTGACGCAAAATATGGACTATAAAATCAAAGCCCGAATCCCGCGTAGTTTATTAGAAAAATCTGGCATTACCAGTTCTGCAAATAAGGGACTAAAACTCCTCACCAAGCAAGCCAGTAAATCAGGAATCAATATAGACGTTGGCGAATTCATCAACGTCATGATCAACGTCACGGGAACCATGAAAGACCCCAAAACTTCCCTTAAACTCTTAGGCACCGACGGCGAAAAATTAGACATCGTAAAAGAAGTCCAAGCACAAGTCGAAGAAAAGGTAGAGGAGAAAGTCGAGGAGGTCAAAACCGAAGTCAAAGAAAAAGTGGACACTAAAAAAGAAGACCTCAAAAAGAAAGCCGACGCAGAGGTTGCTGCTATCAAAGCCAAAGCAGAAAGCCAAGCTAACCGTTTGCGAAAGCAAGGTGATGCCGCTGCCAAAAAAGCAAAAGATTTTGGTTATGCTGGCGCTGATAGACTTATAAAAGAAGCCGGAAACAACCCACTCAAAAAGGCAGGTGCCAAACTTGCAGCCGACCGCCTCCGTAGAGAAACCGACAAAAAAGTCGAAAAAATCCAAGCCGAATGGAATGCCAAAGTGGATGCGGTTTTGAAGAAAGCGGATGATCAGGCAGAGGGAGTGCGAAGGAAGTATGAGAAGATGTAGCAGTTTGTCAGTCAACAGTATTACAGTTGTCAGTAAGCAGTAAATCGGTGGTTGCAACCACAAAATTACTGCCTACTGCCCACTGTAATACTGCTATCTGATTAAGGTCAAATCCCCCGTAAACACCTCCGTCCTTCCATCAGGAAACCTAATCTCCGCTCGATAGACAAAGACATTTTCATTCATGGGTTGCCCATTGAATTTGCCATCCCAGCCAAAGGAAGGATCGTTAACTTGCACCTCTTTTGCTTCATGGACGATGTTGCCCCAACGATCATAAATCTGGAATAGCTCGACCTCCGCAGCTCCTTTTTTACCATAGATCATAAAGACATCATTGGTGCCATCATCATCAGGTGAAAAACCGGATGGGATATAAATCGGTCTGTCCGAATTCACAGTGATTAGAATTCGATCGGATGCAAAACAACCGTTTGAATCTCTTACAGTTACAGCATACTCAGTAGTCAAAAGCGGACGAACGTTTTGGATGAAACAGCTTTGGCAAGGCAACTCATCAACTGGTTTCCAAGCAAGAGAAGCGACCTCAATTTGAGGAATGCTGACCAACGCTTCCAACTCAATGCTATCACCCAATTCGATAGTCAAATCAGTTCCCAAGTCAATCAAAACCTCCCTTCCTCCATAAACGATGATAGTCGTATCTTTTTGACAACCCGCTGCATCTTCGATGAGCAAATCATAAATCCCTGCTTCCAAATTTGGAAACTCAGGGAAGGTGAAAAAAGTCGTTCCATCAATCGAATAAGAGAAAGGTGGTGTGCCACCAGCAACGTTAGTGATTTCCAAAACTGCATCATTGAAGCCGAAGCAAGTCATCGGTTGCAGGTCAATTTCGAGAGAGCCGATGGCAGATGCATCTTGCGAAACGACTACTGAATCTATCGAGGAGCAGCCGTTGATATTATTTTTTACTGAAAGGAAATAGGTGCCTTGGCTATTGGCGATTGGAGTTAGGGAATTTGGGTTGGTGATGGTTCCGCCGTTGACCGTAGTCCATTCATAAGAATAGGTGCCTCCATTGGATGAAGACTGCGTTCCGTCCAGTGAAACAGTATTATTGAAGCAGTCCAAAAAGGCATCGACAGCTGCGATTGCAATGGGCGAGATGGTATCAATTTCCACGAAAGTGGAGGCGGTATTGGTGCAGCCGTTATCTAAATTGGTGATTTGTACTGCGTATCGTTCTGCGGCATCGACTTCGATAGATTCGGCGGTGATGGCTGTTAAAATATTTCCCGAAAGGGAAGACCATTCTAAATCATAATTGGTGATGGTGTCTGGTATGATAGCACTTATCGCCACTTTCGTGGAATCACAAGTCAGCTTATTTGGATCGCTCGTTGCGATGGCAGGAATCTCTCGATCCTCAGCCACAAAAACAGTATCTTTTGACTCACAACCATTGTCAGTTTGCGTGGCGGTCAAAAAGTAAAAACCGCTCTCATCAACTGAGATGGTGGACGAAACGGGGAGGTCTAAAATATTTCCCGAAAGGGTAGTCCATCTAAAATTTATAGAATCCATAGGAGTCGAAGCTGCCGCGCTCAATTGAATCGTATCCACCTCGCAAGTCAGCAAATAGGGATCGGAATTATTGAAATTAATGATGGGCGCAAAGAAATCAGGCACCACCACTGCCGTGTCCGTTGCAACGCAACCATTAGTAGGATCGGTGACTTCCAGAATATAAAAACCAGGGTCATCGATGGTGGGTTCTAAAGTCGTTTGTCCAGCCGTGAAATTTCCAGTGATGGTCGTCCATTCATAATCGCCAGTGGGAGTGGAGAGCAGTCCATTTAGCGTAAGCGTTAGGTTGTTGCAAGTTAATTTCCCATCAGCTCCGGCGTCCGCAATTGGCGGAACCACATCATCATTCACAAGAACGGAATCGATTCCAAAACACCCCGTCGAAGTGTCTCGCACCGTCAAATAATAGAAACCCGTATCCGCAATCGTTGGCGTCAAAGTCAACGCGCCTGAGCGAATGTCCGTTCCTTTCCAAGCATATTCGAAATTGATATTTTGCTCCGAATCTGTTCCATCCAATTGGAGCAAAGTGTCCGCGCAGGTCAGCAAAACAGCCGTTCCTGCCTCTGCGTCAGGTTCATTAATTTGCTCAGTTACAATTACTGTTTCCGTCGATTTGCAGCGATTATCGAGGTCAGTCACCACAAGCGTATAGCTCCCAGGGCAGTTCACCTCAATATCCGCAAGCAACGAATCCGAAACGATACAGCCATCAAAAGTCTCCCAATATAAATCCAAATTGCCTTGCGGCAAAGCGGAAGTCAAGCGAAACAAAGTGTCCTTGCATGTAAAGATTTCATCGTCGCTCACTTGAATTTGAGGCGCATTCTGATCCTCAGTTATCTCAACGCAATCCGTTGATTTACAGCCATTTGAGAGGCGAGTGACTTCAATGCAATAAGTTCCGGGACTGGTCACTCGTGGCAGTAAAGCTGTTTCGTTGTTGTCCCATAAAATCGAAAATCCACTTCCTGAATCGGAACCCGTTCCATCCAAAAGAATGAACGCCGTATCGCATGGAAAAGTCTTATCTGCACCTGCCACAGCGATAGGATGCAAGGTGTCATAAGTCACTAAAACCGAAGAAGTATCAAAGCAACCATTTTTTCGATTGGTCACCAAAAGTTCATATCTGCCACCCACATCGACGCTCGGTTGTA
>CALCJP010000162.1 GCA_937967625.1 uncultured Saprospiraceae bacterium | reverse complement strand
TCAAAAGCAAATCAAAGAACAAGGTCAAAACATTCGCTTTGATTTTAAATTAGGGAATTCTATTAACTACCCAACCGTCATTACTCCAAACAACCTTCGCAGGTCAGATTACAAATTGCTCGCAGGGGGTCTGAACGGTTCGGTTGAGGAATTCGCCAAAAAAGATGAAATAAACACCTTCAAGGGGTATCATCAAGATGGAAAAAATGTTCGTTTGACGGTTACTGACAACTTTATCTACGGCTATTTTCAGTTGAAAAAGGAAATGGTATTCATTGAGCCTTTGTGGTATTTTGAGGCTGAGGCACCTAAGGATTTATTTGTTGTTTACAAGGATTCTGATGTGATAATTCATGAAGAACAGACTTGTGCTGCAACCGAAATGAATAAATTAGGCCCGAGTTGGCAAGTTACCCAGGAGGAGCAGGCTTCAGGAGCAATGGGATGTTATGAAGTCACAGTCAATTTGGCAGCGGATTGGTCTATGAATTCAAAATATGGAGGAGTTGCTGGTGCAGAAAATCACATGTTCGGAGTGCTTAATAATGTAGCTGGAAATTATGATGATGAGTTTCAACATGATTTAATACTAATTGGAGGAACCACTTTTGTTTCTACTTGTTCTTCATGTGACCCATGGACAAGTAGCAACGGAGCAGGTACTTTACTAAATTCCTTTACAAACTGGGGACAAGGCAACGGATTCGGAAATCAAGATTTTGATGTAGCTACTCTTTGGACTAATCGAAATTTAAGTGGCTCTACCATCGGAATCGCTTGGGTAGGAGCAGTCTGCACAAATTCAAAGTATAACGTTTGCCAAGACTTTAGCAGTAATGCAAACTTATTGAGAGTTTTGCAAGCTCATGAATTAGGTCATAATTTCGATGCTAACCATGACGCAGGTGGATCAGGAACCATCATGGCGCCATCTGTCAACGGCTCTACCACTTGGTCAACTACTTCTATCAATACCATTAATGCTTTTGTCAACTTCAAAATCAATCAAGGTTTTTGCTTTTTTGATTGTGGAGGAGGAGGCGGAGGAACGCCACCTACCGCTGATTTCACCTCGGATCATTCCAATTCAATTTGCGAAGGAACTGTTGTAAATTACACTGATTTGAGTTTGGATAGTCCAGACACATGGGATTGGGATTTCCCTGGAGGAACCCCTACATCAAGTACACAGCAAAACCCATCAGTTCAATACAACATTGCCGGAGATTATGATGTTACCCTTACCGTTTCTAACACTGATGGTACTGATGCGATAACAGAATTTTCTTATGTGGTTGTTGAAGAAAGTCCATTTGCAGATTTCACCTTTTCCAATAATCTAAACACTTTTGACTTTTTTGATCTTTCCACCGGATCTCCTACGACCTATTTTTGGGATTTTGGTGATGGGGGTTCAAGCTTCGTAGATAATCCAACGCATACTTATGCCTTTGATGGAGTATATACTGTTACTTTGACGGTAACAAATGGATGTAGCACTGATAATTTTTCTCAAAACATCACAGTGGTAACACCACCAATGGCTGATTTCACCTCGGATGTAGTTTCAGGTTGTGATCCACTTGTCGTTAATTTCACTGACCAGTCTTCTTTTAATACTACTGATTGGGAATGGGATTTTCCAGGAGGAAGTCCTTCTACGTCTTTCAGTCAAAATCCGACTGTCACCTATTCCTCTCCAGGCGTGTATGATGTAACGCTTACCATCTATAATTCTCAATTTCAGAATGTAATCACAAAAACTGCTTACATCACAGTGATTGATGATTCGCCTACGGCGGATTTTTCATCCTCAGTGAGTGGCAACACTGTGTCTTTAACCAACAATTCTCAAAATTCGGATACCTATGATTGGGATTTTGGCGATGGCAACATTAGCACTCAAACAAATCCAACGCATTCTTATAGTGATGATGGGACTTATACGATTACCTTAACCGCATCCAATACATGTTCCTCAGTAACCAAAACTGAGACTGTAGTAATTGTCACCCCACCAACTGCAGATTTTGATGCCGACTCAAATAATGGATGCGCCCCCTTCAATGTAACGTTCAACAATAACTCTTCCTCAAATTCAAATAATTTTGAATGGACGTTTCCAGGAGGAACTCCTGCCACCTCAACTGACGAATTCCCGTCAGTGAATTATGCAGTGCCAGGGCTTTATAACGTAAAGCTGAAGGTTTCCAACTCATTATTTGCCGATAGTTTGATTCTAATTGACTATATCAATATTGAAGCATTTCCTGTTCCGGGATTCACCACTTCGGTAAATAATACAACTGCTACGTTCACCAATACCAGCCAAAACTTCTTCACTCAAACTTGGAATTTTGGTGATGGAAACACTTCAAACGCAATCAACCCAACTCATACCTATGCGAATTTTGGAACTTATGATGTGGACTTGATTATTGAAAACTCCTGCGGTATTGATACCATCACTCAATCTGTGGTGGTGACATCCGCGCCGACTGCCAATTTCACAGGCAACCCTGCTAATGGATGCGCATCGCTCGCCGTTCAATTCGATGGACAAAATTCAACCAATGCGACTTCTTATCAATGGAGCTTCCCTGGTGGTAATCCAACTACTTCTACCCTTCCGAACCCAATGGTGAACTATGGAGCGCAAGGGAATTATGATGTAACCCTGATTGTAACTAATACGCTTGGTACAGACACCCTTGAGAGTTTGAATTACGTTACCGTAAATGATGTTTCAACGGCAGCTTATTCCACGTCAGTGGTAAACAGAACAGTTACGTTTACGAATACTTCTACGAATTTCACCGGTGTCACTTGGGACTTTGGAGATGGAAACACATCTAATCAAAATAATCCCACGCACACTTACGCATCGGATGGTTCATACACTGTGACGATGACGACGACTAATCCTTGTGGAAATAATTCAGTTTCAAATACGGTCGCTGTAAGCACTACGCCAAGTGCTGGGTTTGCCGGAGATATGACTTCTGGCTGCGCGCCATTTGGCGTGACCTTTACCAATCAGGCTTCCGCCAATACCGTGACTTATCAATGGAGTTTCCCGGGTGGAAATCCAACCACTTCTAATCAGGCAAACCCTGTTGTCAATTATGCAGCGAAAGGGGTCTATGACGTGACTTTGATTGTTGGAAATTCAGTTGGTACTGATACTTTGACTTTGTCAAATTACATTACCGTAAGCGATAAGCCGACTACGAACTATACTTATACGCTATCCAATTTCACGCAAGTGACCTTTATGAATAGTTCCACTGATGCCATGAGTCAGGTTTGGTATTTTGGGAATGGAGATTCCACGACAGTGGCAAATCCTACCTATGATTTCCAGACGGATGGGGTGTATAATGTAGAATTGAGGTCATTCAATGGATGTGGCTTCACTTCTCAGACTCAGCAAATCACTGTGGTTACTCTCCCAACTGCCGATTTTAATACCTCACAAGGAACAAGTGGTTGCTCGCCCTATCAGGTGCAATATAATTCTTTGGCTTCCGCCAATTCGGCTTCATTGAGTTGGACATTCCCAGGAGGTATGCCTGCCACCTCGAATCAGTCAAATCCGGTGGTCACCTACAATGCTCCGGGTAATTATGATGTCACCTTACAGGTAACAAATACCGCCGGAAACGATGCAGAGACGAAAACGAATTTCATCACTGTAAGCACGACGCCGACGGCTGGTTTTTCCACGACAGTGGCAAATGAAGTCGTGACTATCACAAACACCTCCAATGGTGGAAACTCAGTTTCTTGGAACTTTGGCGATGGCAATTCTTCAACGCAAAACAACCCGACACACAGCTACGCAGCAGATGGCGTTTACACTATCACGCAGTCTGTGACCAATGGATGTGGCACGGTGACTTCTACGGAACAAATCACCATCGCTACCCCACCTTCAGCTGCTTTTGCTGGATCAGTTACAAGCGGATGTAGCCCACTTTCTGTTCAATTTACGAATCAATCATCCGCAAATGCGAATAGTTACGCTTGGACGTTTATGGGCGGAACGCCTCAGACCTCTACGATGGCAAATCCAACGGTTTCCTATAATTCAAAAGGAAATTATGATGTGCAGTTGGTGGTAACTAACGCAGCTGGAAACGATACTTTATTGCTAACCAATTACATTGATGTGAGTGATGTGCCGGTTGCTAATTTTAGTAGCATTGTCAACTTGGCAAATGTTCAATTTACCAATTCAAGTGCAGACGCGACTGCATTTAGTTGGGATTTTGGGGATGGAAATAATTCTTCCATGGAGAATCCAACACATAGCTACAATGCAGATGGACAATACACCGTGACCCTCTCAGCAACCAATGGATGTGGCACTGTAACGACTACTCAGTCAGTCAGTATTATTACGCCTCCAACGGCAAGTTTCAATGCAGCAGTAACAAGTGGATGTGAACCATTCTCTACAACTTTCAATAATCAAAGTTCTGCCAATGCAGTTAGTTTTGAATGGCAATTTCCTGGAGGAATGCCAGCTACTTCTACTGACAGGAACCCGACCATAAACTACGGAGCAGCGGGTGCCTATGATGTGACTTTAATCGCAACTAATGCTTTGACAAGCGACACCGTGATTTTGACAAATTACATTAACGTGGCGCCATTGCCTACAAGTGACTTTACTTCAAACATCAATCTGGCATTAGCGCAGTTTATGAACGCTTCCGCAAATGCCAATTCATTTAGTTGGGATTTTGGTGACGGCAATACCAGTACGATGTCCAATCCGACTCATACCTATGGAGCAGATGGGATTTACACGGTGACTTTAACTACTACGAATAGTTGCGGCACTACTACTTCTCAGCAAGACATTGCGATTGCATTCAACGAACCAATTGCTTTGTTTTCTCCGTCTGCTACAAGTGGCTGTGCGCCAATGTCAGTAATGTTTACTAATCAGTCATCTTCCAATTCAACTTCATTT
>CALCJP010000161.1 GCA_937967625.1 uncultured Saprospiraceae bacterium | reverse complement strand
CATTATACTTCCCCGATTAAAATCGGGACACGCGTTAAAAATCCTCGCCAATGCTAAGGCATTGTCTGCGGTTTTTGCCTCGTCTAATGAAAAAACAACTCACTTCAATTTCGAAACTTTATTATTTCAACTTTACTTATTGAATGAAGTAGTTGAAAAAATTGATTTGTTAATTAGCGAAATCATTGATTACTTTTCAACTTGATCGCGGATTGCCAATCCGCGTTACGTATTTGTTGGTGTGGCAAAACGTTGAATAGTTACATCTTGTTTGCCTACATTTGCGCTTTTCAAACGAAGTTATAAAAAGGTACTGATTTGAAGACAAAAACCTTAAAAAAGGATAAAGTTAGTGTCATCACCTTGGGGTGCTCTAAGAATGTGGTGGACTCCGAAAATTTGATCACGCAACTGCGTGGCAATGATTTTGAGGTCGAACATGATAAAGACGATGACGCCAATATTGTAATTGTGAACACCTGCGGTTTTATTGATTTGGCGAAGGAGGAAAGTATCAATACGATTTTGCATTACTCGGAGGTGAAGAAAAACGAAGGGATAGAAAAACTATACGTAACGGGTTGTCTGTCACAACGTTATCGCGATGAATTGCGTGTTGAGATTCCTAATGTAGATGATTGGTTTGGGACGGTGGAGTTGCCGCTTTTGCTTAATAAATTGAATGCGGATTACAAACACGAATTGATTGGCGAGCGGCTGACGGTGACGCCTCAGCACTATGCTTACATGAAGATTTCGGAGGGGTGCAATCGGACTTGTTCGTTTTGTGCGATTCCGTTGATGAGAGGGAAACATATCTCCAAACCGATAGAGGCATTGGTCAAAGAGGCAAAGAATTTGGCGAAAAATGGCATTAAAGAAATCATGCTCATTGCGCAAGAGTTGACTTATTATGGGTTGGATATTTATAAAAAACGGGCGTTGCCGGAGTTGTTAGATGCGTTGGTAGAAGTTGAAGGAATTGAGTGGATTCGTTTGCATTATGCTTACCCAAGTAAGTTTCCAGTAGAGATTTTTGACGCGATTGCAAAGCATGAAAAAATTTGCAATTACATCGACATGCCGTTGCAACATGCAAACAATGACGTGCTCAAAAGAATGCGTCGTCAAATCACTCAGGAAGAAACCGTTGAGCTAATCAAAACGGCTCGCGAACGCGTTCCGAACATTGCTTTCCGAACCACAATTTTGGTGGGCTACCCCGGCGAAACGGAAGCTGAATTTGAAGACCTATGTAAATTTGTAGAGGAAATGGAATTTGACAGATTGGGTGTTTTTCAATATTCGCATGAGGAAGATACGATTGCCTTTGAGGTGGAGGATGACATCCCAGCAGAGGTGAAAACCGAACGCGCGAATCGAATCATGGAAATCCAAATGGAGATTTCACGAGAGAAAAATGAGGCGATGGTTGGGAAAGAAGTAAAGGTTTTAATTGATAGAAAAGAAGGCACTCATTTTTATGGGAGGACGGAATCTGATTCGCCAGAGGTTGATAATGAGGTGATTATAAATGCTGAAAATACGTATGCGAGGATTGGTGATTTCACGAAAGTGAAAATTACTGGGGCGATGGAGTATGATTTGGTGGGGGAGATTTTATGAGGTATGGGGGATTTAGGAAAAGTTCTTTTGCCCCCTGACCCCCGAATCGGGGGAACCTGAATTAGAGATTAGATTTTAGATATTTCTTTTGTGCAAAGGTTTATTTTTCTTCTTTTTGATTTTCTAAATAAATTAGGTCAAAGAATTTTGAACTTTTCACTTCTATGAAAAATTAATAAACTCCTAAGTTGAAATGCTTGGTTCCCCCGATTCGGGGGTCAGGGGGCAAACAAAAAACAAAATAACATCATCCTACCCTTCCAACCCCTCTATCTTCTTCAGCAACCAATTTTTATAAAAAATCCGATCCGCTTTGTCAAAATCCGCTTTTAATTTTTCGACTTCTCTTTGGATGACCTCTTTCGAGGAATACTCGATTCTTGATTGAATTTTGGCGGCACGTTTTGCTAATTTGAAAAGACTGGCATAACCCGACTTTCGGGCATCAGCAAGGAGGTTGTTTCTTTTGAGAAATTGACGAAACGAATCTGTTAGTGAAAAGAGCGCTTCGTATTCTTCCAAATCATAGTAAGATTGGAGCAGTAGTACCTTGGCACCCAAACTGTATCGAGGATCAGTATATTCTACTTGAAGGAGGAGTTGCAATACCTTTTCAAACTCTCCTATGCTATAATAATAAGATGCAAGATTGAAGCTATACGCATTTTCCGCAATAGCGGGGTCAAGTTTATGGCGATAGACTTCCATGAAGTTTTCGACCCATTTTCGCTCATCAAGACGGGTGGCGACGTAAATGATGTTTTTGTAGTACCACTGGCTCAGATAGCCTTTTTCGAAAATCACGCCTTTTTCAACCATCAATTTATAGAGGTTGAATACCTCTCGGAAGTAACCTGATTCGCCACTATTGATTTTGGAGACGCAAAAGTTTTGGATGTAGCTATAGATGGTCTTTAACTCATTGAGCGTAAAAAACGCTTCCATTTCCTCAATCAGTAATAAGACGGATTTGTAATATTTCTCTTCTCCACTACTTAGCATTCTAAACAGCTCCAAATAGACCTTAATGGCAGGAAACTGCTCATAGCGCTCTGGATTTGTGGTTACCTCCTTAATGGCGAAGTTTTCCGTAATTTCTTTGGGGTCTTTTTTTAGGATTCTTCCTTTAACCAAAAGCTCGCATGCGTCCTGAATTTTTTCCGAAAGGAAGGCTGCTTCTAAAAAGAGTTGTTTTTCTTCAAGGGTTTCGCTTTTCAGCAAATTCCCTTTTGAAGCATCATTTAAACTGTATGCTCTTTTTAAAGACAACTTTTTTCTAATGTAATCAGCATTCCGTTTTTCGTTTTTTTCGAGAGAAGAATCAGTAAGACTCAATATCTTTGAGGCGTATTTATACAATTTTTTTTCTTGAAGGAACTCATTCAAATATACTTTGGGAGCAGAAGGATTGTCTTCAAATGTTTGCTGCGCCATAAATCGTTCTAAAAGCCGCATGGAATATGAAAACAGAGGAGCCAATTTGCTATTACTAAACGTTTCCTTGCCAAACACCTCTTTATACACAACCCGCCCTTCACAGTTTTTCTCATTGAAATTGGGAAACACACTACTCAAATACCCTATTAATGCAATGACGCCTTCATGCTTATTGAAGTAGGGAGATGTTACGAATTCCTTAAAGTAAGTCATCTCTTTCCTATTAAATGTTGAAATTATTTTAATTAATTGATTGTTGTACATAAATTTTTTCCAAAAATTAGCTAAAAATTAATCAACCGAATTCACTGATTATCAATAACTTACAAACATGCTTGTCCAAAAACCGTCCAATTTTTTCCCAAAAATACAAGAAATTTGTTCTTTTTCCCATCTATCATTTGCTGCACATTTGTATCGTCGAAAAAAATTCAGAAAGCAAAATCAGATTTTTTCGTTTTCATTAATGTTTCTCAAGAAAGACTTTAAAAACTTTCATCAAAACATTTGCATGAACTTATTCATTAAACCGATATTGTTAACCTCCGCACTTGTGCTTTCAATGTTTGCCGCTTTTGGGCAGCATAGCGGATGTTTTGACCTTAATACCATTCCAGTTGGCGCCTCATTTGGCATCAATGCAGGAAACAGTATTGGGGACACTGTTGGTATTGATGATAGGTTAGTAGTAACTCTCGATAATTTCTACGATGGTTTGGGCCAACCAACTTTTAGATCAATGGAAGCGGTTGCTGCTGATTCGATTGATAATTTCTATCATGGTTCAAATAGCGCTCTAAAAACCAATCAAGTATCTACCAAATTTGACTTTAGAAATTTGGCAGATGTTGTTTACTTAGTGGAAGCACACGGTATCCGCCCAAGCGGAAGCATCAACATCGGATTCAACGGAAGCACTCCTATCAACTATGCCGATTTTACGCAAGTGCCTGAGAACTTAACGCCGAGTGTACGATTCTTTGCAACTGAAATTTCAAGTCAAAATAATATAAGCGTCATCACTTTCATGAGTCGAGTACCGATTCAGGACATTACGATTGGTGGCGAAAATCTAATCTTAGATAATATTTGTTACTCAAACACTGCAGAACATAACTGTAGGTTTTATAATCCCATGAGTATTCCAGAATGTGATTCAATGGGGAATCTCGATTTGGTTCTTTATTTGAGTCGCACTCTGGATAATCCTAAAAACATTCAAATTTCCGGAAACGGAAATAACTATGGAATTTTTAGCCTTCAAAATAATAAGGGCACTATTCAAATAAGTGATCTAAATCCAAACACACTTCCGCCAGTCATTGAGCTAAATATCATTGATCCGCTCACGGGCTGCTTGGGGACTTCCACCACGTTCAGAAATCCTAACTGTACGCCTGACACCTGCCATGTTGCTGATATTAACTTCAAAGCTGGCAATTGTGACGCTGATGGACAATTTTGGGCAAGTTTGGATTTCATTAGTGTAAATTTCCTTGATACTTTCAATCTAAGTATCAATAATCAGCCTTACGGCGAATACCGTTATTCAGACCTCCCAATCACGTTGGGGCCATTCCAAGACTCGACCTCATTGACCAATGGTATTTTGAACTGGGAAATTGCAATAATCGACACCCTTTGCAGCGACGTATTTTCAGTGACCGATACCGTGAATTGTGGCAACTATTGCAATTTCACCAACATGGAAGTTTTCAACGAAAGTTGCAAGCCAACTTTAGACAGCTTCTATTTCTCTTTTTATTTAGACACACTTCCTGGGATTCAATCAGACTCTTTTGAGCTATTTTACGGAAGTAGAAGTTTAGGACTATTTGACTACAGTCAAATTCCGATTCAAAACATTTTAGTAGAAAATCAAGGAGGCAATCAGCTTTCCGTAACTGCAATTGAGTATGCCTCAAGTCAACCTCTTGGATGTCAATCAACCATCTACTTCCCCACTCCATGTTTGGCTTGCGGAAGTAACCTAACAGTATCCGTTGATTCTCTTCCTGACACCAATGGTGACTACCCAATTTCGCTGTCGCTAAATGCCCCATCAGACACCACAAGAACCTTCGAGTTGTTTTTCAATACTCAATTGATTGATACATTTTCATATACACAACTTCCTGTCAGTCAAAATTTTAACTGTTCAATTTTTGAAGATTCAGTTTTAGTAGAATTGAAAGATTTAGCAGATAGCACCTGTGTCCTGACCACTTATTACGAAGTGGATTGCACAGTAAATAACTGCAACATTGCTGACTTTGATGCAGGAATTAGCAACTGCTCAAACAATAATTTTGACCTAAATATTGATTTTTCTTCCCTTCCGGGAAATGCGAATGCAGTAGAAGTAAAAATGGATGGAATCGTAATTGGACAAACCAACAATGGCTTGGATACCACCTATACCGCGCTCACTTCTACCAATCAAAACCTACAAATCGAAATCTGCGATGTGGCAGACCCAACCTGTTGCAAACTCGTCAACGTTCTCAACCCATGCTTCACGCAATGTGAAATTGAAATCTTAGACGTTGCAGCAACCGCATGTGACAATGCAGGTCAATTCAACATTATCCTTGAGGTGAATGCTACCAATCCAAGTGGCAATAATTTTGTGATTTTCGTAGATAATGTTTTGCAAACCTCTGCGACCTATCAAGCTGCCATGCAGCAATTTACAGTAGGTCCATTTGATGGCACAACTAATAATACTTTCCAGATATTAGTTTTTGATGTTCTTAATCCAGCCTGTCAGGCAACTGCTGGATTACCTAGTCCAAATTGTAATCCCATACCGTGTAACATTTCCGATATTCAGGCAGAAGTAACCCAGTGTAACGGGGACAACTTCGACCTGAATATCTTTTTTGACTATCAAAATGTTACCAATCAATTCTTTGATTTATACGTAGATGGCAATCTCATTGGATTTTATCCATACACAGATTTACCATTGACGCTAAATAATTTACCAAACAACGCAAACGGCAACGTTGACATCAAAGTAAATGACAATGACGACCCGACCTGCGCCGACAGTCTTAGCTTTTCCAATCCATGTATGGATTGTAGTATTGATAATTTTGACATTGCTACTGGCAATTGTAGTCCCACAAACGAATTTTTCTTCACGCTTACCGCAAATATTACATCCAACAACCCAGCCGATTCATTTGCAATAACGGTTGATGGACAATTGGTTCGCGTGCTTCGAGCCTCTGATTTAAATCAGTTAGCTACCACAGGAGTTGATGTTGGACCGTATGATGGTTCAACATTAGCTACCTACTCTATTGGAATTAGAAATTTCAATAACTCACTTTGCAATATTTCCTCTTCCATCCAATTCGAATGCCCACCTGCACCAGTTTGCAACATGAGCAACCTTGTTTTGGAACCACTTCCTTGTGCCAACGGTCAGTTTCTTTTAGACATTGACTTTCAGGTTCGGAATGTCGGAGCAAGTGATTCTTTCTTACTTTTCAGAAATGGATTGCTTTACAGCAAATTCGCTTATAGCGCATTGGGCATTACGGTAGGGCCATTCCTTGGAGATGGAACAGTTGACAACTTTACAGTAATTGATGAAGTCGATTCAAACTGCCAAATCAGTTCAGGAATCATCACTCCAAACTGCCCACTACCTCAATGCACCCTTTCAGACTTAGCAGTCAATCCGCTTGCCTGCGACGCTAATGGAGCATTTGAAGCCACCATCAACTTCAACTATGCCAATATAGCATCCACAAATTTTGTCTTATTCATTGATGGTAATTTGTTTGGAACCTTCGCCTATTCCCAATTACCAATCACCGTCGGACCTCTGACGGGCGACGGTTCCAATTTTGATTTTGAGGTTCGAGACGCTGACAATTTTAATTGTAAAACCGATGTAACGATAACTTCGCCAAATTGCCCTCCACCACCATGCGTGATTTCTGGATTGAATGTCGATCCGGGTGCATGCGATGGCAACGGCAATTTCTCTGCAACGATTAATTTCACAGTAACCAATAGCCTTTCGGCAAATTTCAGCCTTTTCGTTAACGGCAACCTCGCAGGCATTTTTGCTTATGCAAGCCTTCCGGTTTCTATTAATGGTTTGGTTGGAGATGGCTCCAATTACGCATTTCTCGTAAGAGACAATGACGATCCTACTTGCGCAGAAGACTTAAATATCACCGCTCCAAATTGCCAAGTCAACGTTTGTGAATTATTGAATTTCTCAGCCAATGCACAGCCATGTGATTTAGATGGAAACTTCCTTGCAGAAATAGATTTTGATGTTCAAAACCCTGCATCTGCAAACTTCGTTTTGCAACTAAATGGCAGCAACATCGGCGTATTTAATTACTCAGAACTACCTATTACGGTTGGTCCTTACGATGCAGATGGTAGCCAATTGAACTTCTTGGTAACTGATCCTTCTGATACAAATTGCCAAACCGGAGGCACCTTATTGGCTCCTGTTTGTGCCCCAGTTCCTTGCGAACTGACAAACTTGCTAATTGAAACATACGATTGTGACGCAAACAATCAATTCTTGATAGACTTGGAGGTGGATCAAAATGCTGCTGCCTCTGATTCTTTCAATCTCTTTGTGAACAACACATTTTACCAAACTTACGCATATTCAAATCCTTTCATCACCGCAGGACCTTTTGTCGGTGATGGTAATCCCATGAATTTTGAGGTGCAAGACCAAAACGATAGCAATTGCTCAATCGCACAAACTATCACGACTCCTGACTGCACCCCACCTTGTAACATTTACGATGTAACGACTTCCACTACCGATTGCGATTTAGACCAATTTTACTATGAACTCGACTTCTTGTATCAGAATACAAGCGACTCGTTCCGCGTGATTTTAGTAAGCGGCGGCTATTCAGCTACTTTCGCTTACGATGACTTACCTGTCCAGATTGGACCTTTTACAGGAAATGGTTCGTCCATTTATTCCTTCGAAATCAATGACCAAAACATCGCCAGTTGCGAATTGGGCTTTAGTGCCATTTCTGCAAACTGCGATTGTGAAATTAGTGGCATCAGCACTCAAACTTCTGCCTGCGATTCAAATCAAGAATTCACTTTTAGCTTAAACTTCGCTTACGCGAATGTGAGTGATTCTTTCAGAATCGATGGCGTTGGAAATGGCTTTTCCGTAACATATCCTTATGCTGACCTACCCGTATCAATCGGTCCATTTCCCGGAAACGGGCAAATGTCCGGTTACCTGATTACCGATTTACAAAGAACAAATTGTATTGAAGATTTCTCTATTGCTGCTCCTGATTGCACACCTCCATGCAACTTAACAAATCCTACAATCACAGCAAACGATTGTGACAATCAGGGCAACTTTGAAGTTACTATTGACTTCGACCACAACAACTCATCAAACTTCTTTAACACCAACGGATACGGCATCTATGCCTATGCCGACCTGCCAGTGACCATCGGACCTTTCGTAGGCGATGGTGCGAGTGCCTATAGCATCAACATCACTGACCTGGATGACAATAATTGTAGCCTTCCGCTGAATGTGCCAGCTCGTTTCTGTAGCGACACCTGTCAGATATACAATGTCCAAGCAATCGCTTCACCATGTGATAGCGCAGGTAACTTCAACCTTAACTTACAATTTGATTTTGACAACGCGAACACTACAGGCTTCACTGTTTTCGTCAATGGCACCTCTTTTGGCCCATTTGATTACAGCATTCCACAACCGATTGATTTAGGGACTTTTGCTGGTGACGGTCAGACTATTTATAACATCTTCGTCTTCGACCGAACTGACGCCACTGCTTGCAGCGGCTCCACCACCCTTAGCCCAGTAAACTGCCTGCCGTGTGAACTGACCGATTTAACAACGAGAATAACGAACTGTGATTCTGATGGAAATTTCTCCGTATGGATTGACTTCGACGCTCAAAATGGAAGCACTGATGGATTTAGTATTGGCGGAAATGGAAACGACTACGGTTCCTACGCCTATGCTGAGTTGCCGATTCAGTTAGGCCCCTTTGCGGGAAATGCGGCTTCTGTTTATGAGTTCATCATCAGAGACAACCAAGACAACAACTGTACAATAGAAACTACCGTTGGACCTGTGGATTGTGATACCGACAATTGCCGAATCTTCGATGTGCAAGCACTTCCAACTGCTTGCGACGTTGATGGCTTCTTCTTCGTAGATGTAAGATTCAACTATGAGGACGTTGGCAATAACGGTTTCACAATCCGAGGCAACGGGCAGATATATGGCAATTTTGACTACAGTCAGATTCCAGTGAGATTAGGACCATTCTCAGGCGATGGCAATACGATTTATGAATTCGTAGTCTTAGACAATGACGACAATAGTTGCAATAATTTCACGACAGTGGGACCTATCCAATGTGATGACATGGATTGCAGCATTACCGATTTGAGCGTTGACATTTTGGATTGCAACAGCAACGGAACCTATCAAGTAAAAATTGATTTTGTTGCCAACAATCCAACCAACAGCCGATTTGATTTACATACCACACGAGGACTTTTAGGAACCTACTCTTTGAGTCAGCTTCCATTGGTCATCGGAGATTTTCCATCAAATGGAAATCTGAACGACGCCATCCGGGTTTGTATCACCAACAATCCGCAATGCTGTGGTTCTCTATTTTTCTCGACGCCTCAATGCGACGGCGATTGTATCGAATTTGAAACACTTGCGGCAGGTACGGTCTTCAAAGACAGTATCAACCCAATGACTGTTCCTGATACGGTGCATATCGAGAACAATGTCTCCATGACCACCAATTTTTTCATCAACCAAAGTGGCGTTTCCTTATTCGACTCCATTTCGGCTGATAGTGCTTCCATGTTTTTTGACGCAGCTGATGGTATTCAGATTTCGACACAAAACGCCACGATTGATTTCACCTTCCCTCCTTTTCCTAATTTCCCTTGTCGGGAAATCACCTTTAATTACTTCCAGGAAGGCGACTTGAATAATATTTCAATCAATGGAGAGCCAATTCAATTATTCCAAAGATTTGAAGATTTACCTTATGATATCGCAACGGCAGTAGTTGCGGAAGTCTTCCCAATCAATGCCAGAGAAGGAAGCATCAAATTGAAAGGATTTATTAGAACCGTCCGCTTGGGAGGTGAAGAATTAGCCTTAGACAACATCTGCTATGACGAGTGCCTCAACTTCCTATCCGTTTGGCCAGGTGATATCAACTTGGACAACTTAGTAAGCAACCTCGACATCCTAAATCTCGGTGTAGCTTATGGGCAAGTGGGAGCTGCTCGCCCTGCCATGACCACCGATTGGGAAGCATTGCAAGCTGAAGATTGGTTGAGATTTTTTGGAAGAGGACAAAATTACAAGCACAGTGACTGTAATGGTGATGGGCTGATTGATGAAAATGATTTAGGGGTGATGGATGAAAATTATGGTTTGTTCCATGATGACATCATTGATTTCCCTCAGGAATTGCCACCACCGAACTCACCAAGAATTTATATTGAATATCCTGATCCGAGTACGATCACCCCCGGCACACCATTTACCGGAAGGATAATTTTGGGAGAAGAAGCCAATCCGGTTTTCAATCTATATGGAATTGCATTCTCCTTACGCTATGACAAAGAAAAATTAAGAATTCAGAATATCCAATATCCTCCGGGATGGTATGGAGAAACAGGTGATGATGTCCTCACCATTGATAAGACATTTGACGATGTCGGAGTGGCACATATTGGTTTGACCAGAATCAACCAAGAGAATGTCAGCGGACATGGCGCAATGGTCGAATTCATCGGAATCATCGATGACATCGTCGGGCGAGTCAGCGGAATTGATATCGAAATCGACGACGTGGTCGCCATCTCAAAAGAAGAATTTAACGTACCGATTGAAGGTTCAATCAATGAGTGGGACTTGACGAGTTCGACCATAGATTTGCCGAAAGGCAGCCTGACGGTATTCCCTAACCCAACAACCGATAAGATATTTTTTGATGTGAAAGGCGGATATGAAATAGAGGAAATTGAAATTCTCGGAACTAACGGAACGGTCTTGCAGTCGCTCATCCCAAAAGCGAAATCTCTCACACTTGACCACTACGCACCGGGAATGTATGTTGTGAAATTTGTAATTGATGGGCAACCCTATTACAACCGCGTGATCAAACAGTAAGTCAGTTCTAAAAAGTTAGAGACTGACTTACTGAAAGATTTTTCCAGGGTACTAAAAAATGCTGTTTGTTGAAAGCCAATTAGTACAATTTACCCTGAACCATTTGAAACCAATTAGTACGAGAGTCGCCCGTTTGGGGAAAGGGGCGGCTCTTTTTTAAAAACTAATTTTTTTCAAAGAGACACAAAGCTAATCAAAAAGACAAATCAACTGCCGTTGTAGAACGGACAAAAAGATATAAAGAGTATAAAAGAATACTCAAAGAATTTTCCAGGGTACTAAAATAGCTGTTTGTTGAAAGCCAATTAGTACGATTTATTTCTGAGCAAAAGAGCTTAGAAAATTTTCAAAGACCACTCTTTTGGGGAAAGGGGTGGTCTTTTTTTTATGCCTTTCGGCAAATATTCTCTCATTCAATCATTCTCTCATTCTCTCATAGCATCCTATATTTGCGGAAAAATTATATATGCTCAATTTAGCCAATATTTATGTGAAGTATGGAGATCGAGTTTTGCTCGATGAGGTCTCAGTAAGCATCGCTGATCGCGAAAAAATCGGGCTGATCGGGCGAAACGGCGCAGGTAAATCCACACTTTTTAAAATCCTTTCGGAAAATCAAACGCCAGATAGCGGAAACATCTCCCGACCCAACAATTCCACAATCGGCTACCTCCATCAAGAGATGAGTTTGCCATTAGGCAAAACTGTGATAGAAGAAACATTGACCTGTTTCGAAAAGCTAAAAGAAATCGAAATTCGCCTCGAAGAACTCATTAAAGAAATCGAAACACGCACTGATTACGAATCCGACGCTTACGCGAATATTCTTACAGAACATACTGACTTGGCAACCCAATTCGAAATCCTTGGCGGAAATGCCATGCAAGCCAATGCAGAAAAAGTACTAAAAGGTTTAGGCTTCCAACAGTCTGATTTTCAACGACTTACGGACGAATTTAGTGGCGGCTGGCAAATGCGGATCGAACTGACAAAAATGCTTTTAAGCCGACCTGATTATCTGCTTCTGGATGAGCCTACCAACCACTTGGATATTGAATCTATCATTTGGTTAGAGGCATTTTTGAAAGATTATTCAGGAGTAGTCATTACCATTTCTCACGACAAGGAATTTCTAAATAATGTCACGACGCGCACCCTCGAATTGGAATTAGGAAATCTATATGACTACAAAGCGCCCTACTCCAAAGCCATGTTGCTTCGAGCAGAACGGCGTGAAAAATTAGCCTCAGCATTCAAAAACCAACAAAAAGTCATCGCTCAAAAAGAACGAACTATTGCTCGATTTATGGCGAAAGCCACTAAAACTTCATTGGCGCAGTCCATGCAAAAACAGCTCAACAAAATGGACCGAGTTGAAATGGACGCCGAAGATTTGGCAGTGATGAATATTCGATTTCCAGCAGCACCTCGCTCTGGTGAAATTGTTTTGAAAGCGGATGGATTGAGCAAAAGTTATGGCGAATTGAAAGTCCTCGAAAATGTAGATTTTCAAATCGAACGCGCCCAACGCGTGAGCTTCGTCGGGCAAAATGGACAAGGCAAAACCACTTTGGCGAAAATCTTAATCGATAAAATCAAAGCTACAAAAGGAAATATCGAACCTGGTCATAACATTCATCTGGGCTACTACGCTCAAAATCAATCTGACACCCTCGACCTGAATAAAACGGTTCTGGAAACCATGGAAGACCACTCTCCTCCTGAAATGCGAACTCGACTGAGAAAAATTTTGGGTGCATTTATGTTCAGCGGAGATGATTCTGATAAAAAGGTAGTGGTGCTCTCAGGTGGAGAACGAGCGCGGCTGGCATTAGCCTGCATGATGTTGCGCCCCATCAACCTGCTCGTGCTCGATGAGCCGACCAATCACTTAGACATGCTTTCAAAAGATGTCCTCAAAAAAGCTATCATGGAATATGACGGCACCTTAATCGTTGTCTCGCACGACCGTGATTTTTTGAAAGGATTGACCAATAAAACCATTGAATTCAGAGATAAGAAATTATATGAGCACTTGGGAGATATTGAATATTTCCTCGAAAAAAGGCGACTCCAAAACATGCGAGAAGTCGAATTGCGCAAAAGCCAAAAAGCTGCCGCTCCATCTCCAAAGGCTTCATCACAAGAACGAAACAAAGAGCAAAAGAAACTGCAAAACAGCATCAAAAACATAGAGTCAAAAATCGAAAAATTAGAAGCCGAAGTCGCTGCTTTTGAGAAGCAGATGGGACAGCCGGATTTTTACGAAAGCGCTGATTCTCAATCGGTTATCGATAAATATGAGCAAACGAAAGCCAACCTCAGCTCCGCTATGGAAGAATGGGAAACCCTTCAGGAATCTCTCGAACAATTCGAATAACTCATCTACGCACCTAACAAGATGCTTCAAGCTTTCGCAAAAAAACTGGACGAATTGAATCCTTCAAATGAGAAGGTGCTTTTAGCAGTGAGCAGCGGCGTGGACAGCATGGTGATGGCGCAATTATTTTTGGAGTCGGAGCGCCCGTTTTCAATTGCACACTGCAATTTTCAATTAAGAGGCGAGGAGTCAGATGGAGACGAGGCATTGGTGAAGCATTTCGCGAAAGCGAATCAAATCGTACTCCATGCCATCAAATTTGACACAGCTCAGGAGGCAAAAAATTCCAAGACGGGAATCCAAGAAACAGCGCGCAACTTACGCTACAATTGGTTCAACGAATTATCTCAACAGTTTGATTATCAATGGATTGCAACGGCTCATCATGCTGATGACTCCATCGAATCTGCATTGTTCAACCTCACGCGTGGCACGGGTTGGAAAGGAATGGCAGGCATCGCTCCTAAACGCCAAAACATCATCAGACCTCTGATTGATTTTCGAAAATCTGAAATTCTGGCTTTCGCCGAAAGGCATAAAGTTCAATTTAGAAAGGACAGCTCCAATGAAGAAGACAAATACAATCGCAATCATCTGCGACTGAATGTGATTCCTTCCTTACAAAAAATTAATCCCTCTTTCGAGGAAACGATGTTGGGGAACATGGATCGGTTTCGGGAGACTAATGAATTGTTTCAATTCTTGATCAATAAACTATCTCTGGAATTGCTTAGACAGGAGGGAGATTTTTGGAAAATCAGAAAATCGAAACTTCAACACCTCCCCCATCCTGCCTCAATTCTTTATGAAATGCTTGCTGATTTTGGATTCAATTTCGCGCAAGCGAGAGATATTTATTCAAGTCTCGAAAATGAGTCGGGGGCAATTTTTAACTCTTTGACGCACGAGCTGCTTTTAGATCGCGAAGATTTGATCATTCGCGAAAAGCGAAAAAAAAAGAAAACGAAACTACTATTGAATGAAAACGAAGTGGTTGAGATGGGTACCAACGTTTTCATTTCCGGAAGGAAAATTAATCAAATCCCTTCGGCAATCAGCATGGCGACTCATGAGGCAATGCTCGATTTTTCAAAACTAAAATTCCCGCTCAGCATTGAAAACTGGCAACCAGGTGATAAATTCCAACCTTTCGGAATGGGTGGAAAACATCAAAAAATTCAAGACTTTCTCTCCAATAACAAACTATCCATTTTCGAAAAAGAATCTGTTTTGGTACTAAAATCAGCTGGCGAAATTTGTTGGCTCATTGGGCATCGCATTAGTGAAAGCTTTAAAATCTCATCTGAGACCACTGCTATTTACCATTTAACAATACAAACTCAAAAATGCTAAAATTTTGTGCCCTCATGCTCTATATTTCCCGATTCTCTAAATGATTGCTTTGGGTTGAATTAGCCCTTTCACCATACGCATTCAAAAAGTTTAACAACTTAGAGTTGAACAAAATGGACATTGTGGCTTCACTTTTGCACCGTGTACGTCGGAAATCAATTTAACTTTTTTGATTTTCGAAATGAGCATCCAAGCAGTACTACCACACAATTAGGCTTTCAGGTCAAATCAGTTAGAATTAAATGGTCAACCCATTTGATTTTTTAACTATTTGCAAGCACTAAATTATTATGAGAAATGCATCAACATGCTTTCGCAGAGTGGGATCTGTGATGGCCATTTTAGTATTTTCTTTGGGAAATTTGTTGTGTCAATCTTTCGGTATCGGTTGTTTTTACGGAGGCTCTTCCTACCTCGGCGAAATGCAACAAACCTATTATGACGCCGACGAATCCAAACCTGCCTATGGCGTCCACGCCAGACTTAGTTTCAATAAAAACATCGGTCTTCGTATTCAATATATGAACACCACCCTTTCGGGAAATGATGGCAATCAGATCGAACGAGAAATGGTTTTGAGAAATCTAAATTTCTCAACTCAACTCCACGAATTAGGTCTAATTGGTGAACTAACCTTAATCAATTTTGGGATTGACCGCGAAAAAATTCGAGCAAGAAGTTTCCTCTTCGGGGGTGTTGCGGGCATTCATTTTAATCCACGAGCAATGTATCAAGGCGAGTGGATCGATCTTCAGCCATTAGGAACTGAGGGTCAAAATCTAAATGAGGACATGACACCGTATGAAAAAACCGCTATCGTTTATCCAATAGGAATGGGGTTTGAATTCAACCTGACTCAAAAAATTTCATTTGGAGTTGAGGTCAAATATCAATTCACTAACACTGATTATCTCGACGACATTAGCGGGTATTATCCAGACATTGAAGCATTGGAGGAAGTAAACCCAATGGCAGCTCAACTGTCGTTCCGTACGCCTGAAATGATTGATAATTATAGACACAATCCGATGGGTGAATTGAGAGGAGATCACCGAAAAAATGATACCTATTTGTTTTTCGGCGCAACTGCAAGTTTTAAGATTTTCAAGAAGCGAAAGTTAGCTACTTTGCCTACCTTTTTTGATGATCCGATTAATCCGTAAGAGATTTTTAATGAGAGGATGAGAGAATTTTTGAATGAGAGAATGCGCTATCATGACATTCTCTCATTCAGTCATTCTCTTATTAATTCACCCTTCGCATTTGCCGTAAGGCGGCGTTTGATTTGTAATGATTGCGTTGCTTGAGATAATCCGTGTTGATTGGGATGAGGTTTTTCATCTTCATCTGATAGTTGGATGGTCCGCCATTGGAGAGGATGATTTGGTTGGGGTGAGCGACGTCAGCGTTTTCGAAAATCCATTGGGTATCTGCTTGCGCAACCAATTCGAAAGGCACTTTATGGGAGGCAGATTCTATGTTTTGAAATAAATAAATCTTCTCTCCTATCTGCTTGATGACCATCTGTTCTGTGAAAACGGTATCGTCTTCTTGCACTAAGTAGCCAGTTCCGCTAATGGTATTGGAGGAGTCGGCGACCCATTTTTCAACAGATTTTTGAGTTCCTTTTTGGGCTTCCCAATTGCCTACCAGCCAGGTTAGTCCTTTTATAGATTGTTCTTGAATCGACTCGGCAGCATCAAAGTCCATGTAAGTCCCTTCTGTGACGATGGTATTTCTTGTCATCTCTTCAAGTCTTCGATTTGCGATTGAGTTTTCAGATTTGGGCGTTTTTGCCATCCCTTCATCTACCATCTTTTCTTCTCGCTTTTTGGCTTTTGCTATTTTCTTTTCATGCTGAATTTCATTCTTTATTTCAGGGTGCAACGCACCTGGATTGACATTAACTTTTTTGATTTTCTTATCGAAGTTTCGGATTGCCAATTCTTTATAAGCGTCTTTTGATTCCTTAATGGCGTAATTGGCAAATCTGGCTCGATATTCCTCTGTGGCGTTCCATTCATTTTCATTCCTTTCGGAAAATTCCAGCTCTTCCATATAAAACTCAGTGGAAGATTCGGCGGAAGCCGTCAAGTCCCCTTGGGCAGATTGGCTTAACCAAACAAACAGAAAACCAGTCAATCCAACCAGCAAGAGCATGCCTGCGGCTATCGAAAGCATGCTAAACCTGACCACTCTTCCGGAGGTCGGGTTTTGGTGATCTAATTTCTGTTCCAGTTTTGACCACGCATCGTTGGAAGGTTCGGCAGCAAACTGCGAGTCCTTCTCTCTAAACAAATCGAATATGGTTTTCTGTTTCCTCATTAGAGTTGCAATCTATTATTTCCCGAAAGGGGAAGATCAATAATCTTTAAAATTATACAAAAAACGAACCGCAAGCGAATTCAAACTGCCTCGGGTCGTACCTCGTCCAAACGCCTGTGAGACGTCGAAACTTATGGTTTTATTACCAAAAGCGGCAAAGCGAACGCCTCCCATGATGACGGGCCCGTCGCTTTTTTCAACGATTTCGTAGTCTTGTCCCGTGAGGGTCAATTGTCCAAATGAGTAGCCGACTCCGACTTTGAATCCCATTTGCTCGATGGAGTACTCGGTGGCTGCGCGCCCGACATTGACGACCGCCATGAGCGGCACATCAAATCCCACTCTGTCTTCTGGCAATTCCATGACGCCATTGTTGGTGGAGTAATATAAAAAACTTGCTTCTGTGGCTACGCCTAAGCTTGCATTGTCTGACAAATTCAAAATATTCAATCTCGGTGCCACTACCAATCCCGGCGACCAATAACTGCCTACCTGCACGAAGTCAAGTCCTGCACCATAATGAAATTCAAAGTCCTGCGCATTTACGTTAAGTGTCATCACAAAACATAAGATGCATAAAATGTAATTTTTGTTGGTCATAGTATCAATTTTTTTTGATGTAAGAAATTGATGTTTTCAATGGTTTGCTTGATGGCCAACTTGGGAGCCTGTTGCTCCTATTCATTTTTGTAAATTTTTCCGTCCTTCATGACAAATCTGACATTCATCAAGGTTTTGATGTTTTGGGTAGGATCTTCGTCAACAGCAATTATATCTGCCCATTTTCCGGCTTCTAAGGTACCAACCTTTTTGTCAATTCCTAAAAGTTTGGCGCCATTAACGCAACTGGAACGGATGGCATCTATGGGTGACATACCGACTTCGGTCATATACTGGAATTCGAGGGCATTTTTTCCATGTTGGAAAACGCCTGCGTCTGTTCCAAAAGCGATTTTGACACCTTTTTTATTTGCTTTCTCAAAAGTTTTTTGGATTCGAGGTCCGATTTCTAAGGCTTTCGGTACGATGACGGCTGGGAAGTAATTTTCGACTTTTGCGGAATCTGCCACAGCTTTCCCTGCGGTGATGGTAGGCACATACCAAGTGCCTTTTTTTATCATTAAGTCCATCGTTTTTTCGCTCATGAGGGTTCCGTGTTCGATGCTAGTGACGCCGGCTTCGACGGCTCTGCGCATGCCTTCGTCGCCGTGGGCGTGGGCGGCTACGTGGATGCCGAAGTCGTTAGCGGTTTCGACGATGGCTTCGATTTCGGCTTGAGTGAAGGCGGGGCGTTTGCCATCGCGAGCGACACTCAATACGCCTCCGGTTGCGGTGATTTTTATTAAATCTGCCCCATTTTTCACTTGTTGGCGAACAGCTCGTCGGCAATCATCTGCTCCATCGCAAACGCCATTTTCGGGGCCAGGAGCGGCGAATAGGTTTTTCTTTGCGCCATTGGTGGGGTCAGCGTGACCTCCTGTGACGGCGAGACTTTTTGCACTGGTATAGATTCGTGGTCCTTTGGTTCGACCTCTTGCGATTGCTTTTTGTAAAGCGACATTGACTCCTGAGCCTCCCAAATCTCTCACTGTCGTGAAACCCGCCATCAACGTAATGTCAGCAAAATAGGCACTTTCAAAAGCGACATCGGCTTCGTTTTGAGTGTATCGTTGCAGGTAGCGATTGGGGTTGGTTTCATGCTCTATGTGCACGTGCATATCCATCAAACCAGGAAGGACTGTTTTATCTTTTAGGTCAATGACCTCTGCCGCGCCTTTCGGCGAAAGGTATCCCTTCTCAACTGATTTTATGTTTTTTCCATCGATGATGATGGTATATTCTGACTTTACTTTTTTGTCTTTGCAGTCGATTATTTTACCGCAATGTAGATAGGTCATTTGCGCGAAAGCGCTATTCGTAAGCATCAAAAGGAAAAGCAATTGCAATACGCTTTTCGGGAGGTTATTGAATTTTTCCTTTCGGAAAATGCGCACATTTCGCGAAAGCGAAATTCGCAAAAAAAGAGAGTTCGGTTGTTGATTCATTTTTTTCGAGTTTAGATCGATCAAATGTAATAACTCATTTTGAGGAATCAACCTTTAAAAACAAAAAGGGTGTAACTTATGTCAAGTTACACCCAATTTTTATGTGAAAGTGGATTTAATTATTTACCACCTTTCAAGTCATTTTGCCAAGCATCTAACTCTTCCCATCTGCCTTCATGACACATTTTGGCTTGTTCTGGCCAAGTTCCTGGGTCATGCATGCGGTAACGAGAACCGGCTGCTTCAAGGATTCCTTTGAGCGTATCGGTCGCAGTTCCTGCTAAGTCAAACCAAGTATTGATTCCTGCATTGTTGAGCAATTCTTCAATTTTTGGTCCGATGCCTTCTACTTTTTTCAGGTCATCTTTTCTGGAACGTTTCGGCGCTCTTTCTCTTCTTTCGACAACTCTCTCTTCACCTTTAGTACGCGTTTCGCCGCCTGCGGTACGAGAGATCTCTTTGGTTTCCATTCCAGTCATCATTGCCCTCAGGGTATCGAAGTCAATTTGTTTTTCGACGATGACCTCTTTGATAATTTCAACAGGTACTTCTTTAATCACCTCTACTTCTTTGATGACTTCTACCTCTTTAATTACCTCAACGATTTTTTCGACTTCAACAATTTTTTCGACTTCCTTGATAACTTCTACTTCTCTGATGACTTCAACAGGTTTTTCAACTTCGACGATTTTCTCCACTTCGACAATCTTCTCAACCTCTTTGATGACTTCAACTGGAATTTCCTTAGTCACTTCGACGATTCGATCGACTTCCACAATCTTCTCTACCTCGACTGGTTTTTCAACCTCAACGATTCTTTCGACTTCGACGATTTTTTGAATCTCGACTGGTACTTCTTTGACTACTTCAACCGTTCTTTCAACTTCAACGATTTTCTCTACCTCTACGATTTTTTCGACTTCGACTGGCACCTCTTTGATGATTTCAACAATTTTCTCTACATCAACTGGCACCTCTTTTACGACTTGTATCTCTTTAATTACTTCGACGATCTTTTCGACTTCAACGATTCGTTCTACCTCTACTGGCACCTCTTTAGTCACTTCAACGATTCGCTCAACCGGCACTTCTTTGACTACTTCGACGATTTTTTCAACTTCGACGATTCGCTCGACCTCAACAGGTACCTCTTTTATGACTTCTACAATTTTCTCAACTTCAATGGGAGCTGCCGCTGCAAATGAAGTAGCCGCTGGAATTTCTCTAATTACTTCCACAGGTACTTCAATCTCTTTCACGACCTCTACTATCTTATCTACCTCAACAATTTTCTCTACTTCTTTAGTTACAATTTTCTCTTTTGGTTCGAAAAGTAAACGACCAAGGAAGTAGCCTAATAGAGCCGCACCTAATCCGATTAACCAAGGTAATAATAAACACCACATAATATTTTAGATTTTAATGTTTCTTAATTTTATTTTATAAATAACTGACTAACAGCTTGTTATATTAATTTAACTTAACTTCAACCCGTCTGTTTTTAGCTCTACCCTCTTCCGTATCGTTTGACTCAATCGGTTGAGTATCGCCTAAACCTTCTTTTGTCAATCGACTCTTATCGATTCCTGCGTCAGCAAGGTAATCACGTACTTTTCTGGCTCTTGCTTCTGAAAGCACTTTATTATTTGCAGATCCTCCCTCATTGTCAGTGTGACCTTCAATTTTAATGGTAGCCCCTGAGCGAGATTCAAGACAAGAAACCAAAGCGTCTAAATACTCTTTTTCTTCATCTGAAAAGTCACTGCTGGCTGAGCTAGATTCAAAATATAAGGTCAATCCTTCTGAGTCTAAATCAGAGCAAACTGATTCTGCGGTAACTGGTGCAGCTACTGCTGATCCCTCTTTTTCAGTTACTTCAGAGGTTGCGCCATCATCAAAAAACATTTCGATACCATGGCAAAGTGTGTCTTCAACGAAACCACCTTCTTCCAAAAGACCCGATTCGACTTTTATCAGATCTCCATTTGCACCACGATCTATCATCATGTTTTTAACGATTTCGGCTCTCTCGATACCGATGTTGTCATAACCGCCGTCATAAAATTCAGATTCATCATAGATACCTGTGATGACCAAACTTTTTTCTGATTGGTTAGATTGATACTCGGCTACGTCATTCAATAATTCATTGACATCCTCTTTATAGGCAAGGGGACTGAATTCATTTTTAACGAATCGAAGATAGCGGTCGGCTGTGGATCCAAAGTCGGTGTCCTCATCTGAGACTTTCCATTGACCACAATAATTTTCTCCTCCTACGGCAGTTCCGGCTCCGGCGGCTCCTGCAATACAGCAAGAACTTCGGTAGAGCCAAGATCCCAGTAATAACCAAACCAGCAATGCAAGTAGAAGAAGAATAAGAGAAGTTGTCTTATTCATTTTACAACAGTTTTACTTTAAGAATACTTAAATGTTTAAATAAATGTATATCAGTAAGGAGTAAAACCAATTCAGTCTTCTCATAGTAAAAAGTTAGGGGACTGAAAAGGAGGTTGCCAAAGTAATTACTTTTTTAACAATTCAGGCAATTTTTACTTAATTTTTGCGATAATCGGGAGTCGGTGAAAGGTAATCTGGGATAGAATAGTTTTAACACTTCGTTAAGACAAGGTTGTTTGAAGAAAGTCACAAAAAAAAAGACTCGCCAATATCGACGAGTCTTTGGAGTGGAGCGGGACGGAATTGAACCGCCGACACATGGATTTTCAGTCCATTGCTCTACCAACTGAGCTACCGCTCCAACCTTAATTTTTCGCTCCCTTTCGAAGCGGCTGCAAATGTATTAGCAATTTTCAATTTTCACAAAAAATTATATAAAATTTTAGAACTATTTTTCAACATCTAAAATATCACCCTCCGATTTCTATCTTTGACCAGTTATTTGCAAAATTGTTCATTGCAGTTTTTAGGTAACTATTCAATAATTTATCTTTTTTTACTTTCGTAAAATATTGATAATCATTCATTTAAATTGAAACAAAACACCTGACTTTACTATGAATAAACTTTGGTTGATCATCAAGAGGGAATATTTGACGAGAGTCAGAAAGCGCTCTTTTATTTTAAGCACCTTGTTGACGCCATTGGCTTTTGGCGTTTTTTTCATTTTCGTTGGCTGGATTGTTTCATACGAAAGTGATGATGCTAAAACTGTCGCTATCATTGACAAGGGGAATATGCTGGACAAAAAAATCAGCGACACGAAGAACCTATACTTCCGATTCCCTAACAAAAGTCTGGAAGAATTAAAAAAAGAAGTCGAAGCAGAAAAATATGATGGCGTTCTTCTCATTCCGGAGATCAAAGACATTTATCTGAAAGACCAAACGGTCTATTACTACTCAGAAAAGCCTCCCTCACCGGACATCGAAAGATTTATAGAGAGAAAAATCGAAAAGTCTATTCGAGAATATAAAATTGCGACCCTCAACTTTGAAGAAAAACAAGTCGAAGCACTGACCACCAATGTGTCGGTTGATCCAGAGCCTTTAGACCCAACCAAAGATAATGCTTCACAGATGACTACGGCCGTGGGCGCCATTTTAGGAATGATGATGGGTTTGATTATGTACACGGTCATGTTTATCTATGGAATGATGGTCATGCGCTCTGTCATGGAAGAAAAAACGACTCGGATTGTGGAGGTGATGATTTCAAGTGTGAAGCCATTTCAGTTGATGTTGGGTAAAATTATTGGCGTTGGAGGAGTGGGTTTGACTCAGGTTTTGGTTTGGGCCGTTTTGATTCCTTCGATTTCCATTTTAGTCAATTTGGTTTTTGGGTTTGATCCGGATGCTATGCAGGACAATATGCAAGGCGCTGCCGCACAAATGAATCCCGACGATATGGAAGCAATGGTCGCGATGACGATGAAAGAATTAAAATCTCAAAACTGGTGGGCAATTCTTCCTTTATTCATCCTATACTTTTTGGGTGGTTACTTTTTGTACTCCTCGCTTTTTGCAGCGGTTGGGTCTGCCATTGGTGATGATGTGGGCGAGGGCCAATCCTTAACCTTACCAATCACGATTCCTGTTATCTTGGCATTGTATATAATGATGGCTGCAGTTCAAGCACCTGATAGTAGTTTGGCGGTTTGGTCATCGATTTTCCCTTTCTTCTCCCCTATCGTGATGCCTGCAAGACTGGCTTTTGACCCTCCGTTTTGGCAGGTGGCACTTTCGCTTTTTGTTCTTTTAGTCACAGTGATTTTCTTTATTTGGTTGGCTGCACGAATCTATAGAGTTGGGATTTTGATGTATGGAAAGAAGGCGAATTTTAGAGAGATGGCGAAATGGGTCTTTACTAATAATTGAGATTGAGAGATTGAGATAAATTAAAAATGGTTGAAGTTTGAGTGAACTTCAACCATTTTTTTATTCCATCATTTCCCGAAAGGGAGAAGAAATTATTTTTGATTCTTTTTCCATTTTGGTCTAAAAGTGAAATGGTTACCTCTCCTCTTTTTTCCACTTTCGTGAAATCAAAATTCAAGACATCTTCCACTGGATTAGGATAAACAGTCATTTTTGATAGCTCATTGATTTCTTTTACTGAACTGGAAGGTGAAAACTCATCCTCTATCAATTGGGTGTTTTGTAGAAAAGTAAATCTTCAAAATGAACCCTAAAAAATTGAAAATCAGTTAGTTATGATATTTTTTTGTTAAAATAGAATAGCCTAATCTATCACCAATTTTATTTTTTCAGACTTCGTTCTTGCCTTCAGCCAATCTTCCAATTTACCAATTTCAGACTTTCGTTGCACCCTTTTAAATTTGGCGTAAGCCATGATTACGGATTCGACCGTTAGGGAATCTGCAGTTGCTACCTCTGTGTTTGATAGCGAAAACTCCACCAAGTCCTTATTGATAGCTTTTGCCTCCGAGGTCAGGTTTTGGATATTGGTTTTTTCTCTTTCGAGAAATGTGATCTGCTCTTTCAATTTTGCAATTTCAGCTTCTTTGGATTTAAGTTTTTCCGCATTGTTTCGATACAAATCTTCGATAATTCCCGATTTCAAATCTTTGATGTCATCTTCATCGACGCCATTTTGAACGCCTTGGTTATAAATAACTCGCACTCCTTCCAGACCATATTTAGGCAATGCTTTCTGGATGTCAGCAATCTTTGCATCAGTCAATTCTTCACCATACAGCGTAACATCAATACTACTTCCATCAGTGTGAAAATTCAGGTTTTTTGCAATTACTTTACAGGTTTCACTATTGATTTCATCTTTGATAAACTTCCTCGCGTTTTGTTGAAAAACAGATTTTCGCACCAAATTTATCCCCGTAAAAACACTCGGGATGATGGTCAAAAGAGCAATAATCGCAATATACCGCCTAACCCTTTTCTCTCTTGCTGCGACTTCGAATTGCTTCTTTCGATACTTTAAAATCCGAACAATCATATAGGTCGAAAGACTAATAAAGACGCAATTGATACAAAAGAGGTAAAGCGCTCCGAAAAAGAAATTCCACTGAGCTGTTGCCAAACCATATCCTGCAGTGCAGAGTGGTGGCATGAGTGCCGTTGCAATTGCCACACCCGGCACGGCATTACTTTTTTCTTTTCGCGAACCAGCGACTATGCCCGCCGTGCCGCCAAAAAAGGCTATCAAAACATCCCAAAAATTGGGGGAAGTCCGCGCCAACAATTCAGATTGCGCTTCATTGAGGGGAGACAACCAAAAGTACAATGCAGAAGCGACGACACTCATCAGCAGAGCGATACCGAGGTTTTTGCTCGCTTTGACAATGAGTTGAAAATCATTAATTCCCATCCCCAAACCAATACCCATAATGGGACCCATGATTGGGGAAATTAACATCGCTCCGATGATAACAGCTGTGGAATTCACATTCAAACCCACTGAGCAGACGAGAATGGCAAAAATCAAAATCCACAAATTCGCTCCTCTAAAAACGATTCCTTTTTTGATCTCCTCTTTGGTGTCTCGTTCGTGAGCTTTGTCGGCATCAGAGAGGTTGAAAAGGTTTTTGAACCAATCACTCGTTGCCTTAAAAAAGTTCTTATCTATTTCGTTAGTCTTATCCATGATTTTTGGAATTGAAGCCTGTGTACAATAGTTTATTTCAAAATAGGTTTACTAAACTTGATTTTTTACTGATTGCTCAAAAAATAATTAAAACCAGTGCATTTGGCGAATGCAAAATTTAGTAAACCTCAGTTAAAAAAAGCCATATGCAGCTAAAAGGGAAGTAAATATTTTGATGAAGAGCACAAAGGTATTTTATTTACGCTTTCGCGAAAAAATAGTTTATAAAAAACCAACAGCATGAATATCATTTGCATAGGAAGAAATTATGACGAGCACGCCCGCGAATTGGGCAATGAAGTGGTCAGAGGCAACCCAGTCGTTTTCATGAAACCCCCCACTGCCCTACTCGTCAATGACAAACCGTTTTACTATCCCGATTTCACAAGCGACCTTCATTATGAATGCGAATTGGTCTTAAAGATCTGTAAAAACGGACGCTACGTGCAGCCAGAATTTGCGGATTCTTACTTCGAGCAGGTGACTTTGGGGATTGATTTTACTGCGAGAGATTTGCAATCCAAACTCAAAGCAAAAGGCCATCCTTGGGAAATTGCAAAGGGTTTTGACAACTCTGCCGTGATGGGTCAGATGATTTCTAAAAGCGAGCTGACTCAAGAAAACATGGAGTTCAAAATGCTAAAAAACGGCGAGGTCGTTCAGCATGGCTTTACCAAAGATTTGGTGTTTTCTTTCAATGACATTATCTGTTATGTTTCGAAGTTTTTCAGGTTGCATGTGGGGGATTATATCTACACAGGGACTCCGAAAGGAGTTGGACCGGTTAAGATTGGAGATGTGTTGGAGGGAAGAATAGTTACTAAAGATGGGGCGGAAAAGAGATTGTTTCAGACGGAGGTGAAGTAGAAACAGGCCGTAGCCGTGGAGATGATTCATGAATCATCTCTACCTTGAATACGGCTTTGCAATTTTTTAAGCTTCTCCGCTTTCGCGAAACAAAAGGTGCCAGAATGCTCATCTGCCAAATTGTAAATCACCAATGCCGTTTTGAAATATTTTTCCACTCCTGAAGAAAGTTCGGGATGAAGTTGTACGCAGCGTTTGCCTAAATGAACCAACATATCCGCCAATCGATCCATCGTAACGCTTTCGAAGTTTTTCTCTTCAAAGAAAGATTTCAATTCAGTACTACTCATCGAAACCAATTTATTCAAATCTATATCTGCCTCATTTTGAAGCTGTTGGGTCGCCATTTCAATACCGTCGTTTAGGTCGCCTCTGGTATCGAGGTCTAAGAGTTCAGCAGTGATTTTGCCGAGGACTCTTCCTAACTGTTCGATTTGATCTTTGATGATGTCGCGCTGTGTCATGTATCAACTTTTGATGAAAGCAGCAGATTTTACCAGATGTCTGAGCTTCACTTTCGTGAAATATTTTCCGAAAGGAAAATCAGAAATATCTACTTGATGGCTAATCTTACCACTTTGATCAACCTGCTGTTGATACATTAGTTGCCCCTTGTTGTTGATTATTACAATTTCGGCAGGGCGATTTGGCTCAATGTTTTGAAATTCGATATTGATAAAATCCGAAGAGGGATTTGGGAAGACTTTTACGAAGGCTTGCTTTTCGACGAAAGTCGGTTCAGAGGAAGAAGAAACATCCGTATTCAAAATGTCTTCAATATTGTAGGTCATAATCGAGCGGGCATAGGTAGCAGCTACAATCTCCTGTTTGACCACATTAAAATCCATGTCTTGCACTGGAATGATGGGCATATTGATTCCCAGTCTATGCCACTCCTCCCCTGCATTGACGGTTCCATAAACGCCTCCATCCGATGCCACAAATAAAATAGAATCGCCTGTGTTTGGGATGATGAAAATGTCATTGACTGCAATCTCAGGGAGATTTTGAGAGATGTCTGTCCAAGTTGAACCCCCATCATCTGAGCGATGAACGTGAGGGGTATATTCATTTGCCCGATAGCCAGAATGCGTAACGAAAACCGTATTGGCTTTGGTTGGCGATGCTTTGATTGAAGTGACATATCTAACAGGCAAACCCTCTGAAATATTGACAGTATCGGAAGTGGTTCCATTGAATTGAGTGCGATAGACCCTTCCCTCTGTGGTGCCAACATAGACTTGACCGAAGATAATCGGGGATTCGTCAATAGTGGAAATTGTGAAATTTGAACTTCCATCCACAGAGGTCAAAAGATCCGTTACGGGTTCAAATTCAGGAATCGCACCGGCGTCACTTCTGAAAAGTTTTGTTCCGCCTGCATAGAGAATATCTGGATTATTGGGACTAATAAAATAGGGCATATCCCAATTTCGAGTCTCTCCTCTCAAACCGTCATCTGCCCCAAAAAAGGAATCTCCTCCGTTATTTGTTCCAGTAATTCCTCCATTTTGAGTCTCGAAATAATAGACATCTGGATTGGTCGGATGGAAAGCAGGTTGGAATCCATCTGCTCCATTGAGGCGTTCCCAACCGTTGATATCGAACTGATTACCACCTGTGGTTCCATTGTCTTGTGCGCCGCCGTAGTACCAATCTGAGTTGTGTGGATTGTAGGCGACTCTATAAAATTGAGTAGCGGGTATATTTTCAATATCTGACCACTCCTCGGTGATTTGATCAAATTTATAGATACCGCCATCGGTAGAGAGAATCATATTGCCGGAAGGCGTAAAATCTAAATCATGTTTGTCTGCATGGACTGAATATTCCCACCAAACAGGCGTGGCACGCTCCCAGGTTTGCCCTGCGTCTCTACTTCTCCAAAGATCCACGCCGAGAAGGTAAATATCATTTTCGTCCAGCGGATTCACTCTGATTTTTCCAAAATACCAGCCAAATCCACCCAAAGGACTTCCATTTACTTCTTCATCAAAACGCTCAAAATCAATGACTTCCGTCCAATTATCTCCATTGTCAGTTGATTTATAAATTCCATAAAGCTGTGAGCGATCCGAGACAAAGACACTATACAAAACTCCCGAAGCGGAAGCGGAATGAGTGATTCCAATTCGCCCCATTTCGTTTTCGTCAGGAAGTCCATTTGAAAGTTCCGTCCAGTCATTACCAGCGTTTGTGGACTTCCATAATTTGGAATTTTCGCCTGCTATGACTGAGACAAAATCACTACGAAAACGATCCCAACTTGCTGCGATAATCGTTTGTGAATCACTTGGGTCAAGGTCAAAATCTATAACCCCTGCATTTTGAGCAATGAATAAAATTCGCTGCCAAGTTTGACCGCCATCTGTTGATTTATAGAGTCCTCGGTTGATGTCTGTCTTACCGGGGACGCCCATTGTGCCTGCATAAACTGTTTGCGCATTATTGGGATCTACCACTACCTTCGAGATGATACCGTGGTCTTTCAAACCGATATTTTGCCAAATGTCACCACCGTCTGTGCTTTTATATATTCCATTGCCAATGAAGTAGCCGCCGGGGATATTGACATCTCCTGTGCCGACATAAATTGTTTCAGAATCAGTAGGATCAATTGCGATATGTCCGATGGAAAGAAAAGGCTGATCATCAAAAATAGGTTTCCAACTCAACCCGCCATCTTCAGTTTTAAAAATACCTCCATGAGAAAAACCTGCATACATAATTGCCTCATCTTGAGGGTCAACGGCGAGGTTATTGACTCTTGCGCCGATGTTGCCTGGCCCTTGCGTGACCCATTCGAGATCGAATCCGGGTTGGGTGGTTCTTGATTGGACATTTTCCGAAAGGGAAATTAAAGCGGTTTTGTAGGCATCCACATCCAATGTCTGATCTGGATAGGCGCGCATGGCGAAAGAGTTTTCGCTGGGTCCCAATTTGGCTTCTAATTTACTTTTTTTTCTCCCGAAGCCAGTTCGGGACTGGTCTTCGGGAAATTGGCAACCAAAAAAAGTAATGCAAAAAAGAATTGCAAATGCGCTCGAAAAAGTCAGTATTTTTTTCATCAACCTTCAGGTGTATTTCTTGAATAAGGTATTCAAAAACTAAATGACCAAAAGTAGAAATTGTTCAATATAAGTTTTGAAAGAGAGGAGTCGTTTTGGGGGATTTTGGGGTTGAGCCTTTTTGCAGTTTGACCCCCTGACCCCCAATTTGGGGGAACCAAGCGTTTCAACTTGGTATGCAATATTTGTGCAAACGCTGCTAAAGTTTTTAATTCTTTTTAAAACCAATTGGCTTTGACTATCGGTCTAAAAAAAGAAACAATTACTTATGAAATAGATTGAAGATTAGCGATTGCTAATTCAGGTTCCCCCAATTTGGGGGTCAGGGGGT